>CAMOQW010000047.1 GCA_946623195.1 uncultured Prevotella sp. | reverse complement strand
CAGCTGACCGGTATGAGTGCCAAGACAATATACAGCCAGTAGCTTGGCTGCTGGTAAGGTTCAAACCACGTCTGCATGTCGAGGCTAACGATGAGTGCGCCCCAAAACAGCGCATTGGCAGGTGTGGGCAAGCCGATAAAACCTAATGTCTGTCGCTCGTCAAGGTTGAATTTCGCCAGTCGCAAGGCTGAGAAGGCAGCAATGACGAAAGCCAGGAAGGGCACGAGTGGCAGATGGATATGGAAAGAGGAAAGAAAACTGAACACGATGGCCGATGGCGCAAAGCCGAACGTGATGTCGTCGGCCAGCGAGTCGAGTTCCTTGCCTATGTCTGACGATACATGCAGCAGACGGGCCGACATACCGTCGAAGAAGTCGAACACGGCACCGATGACGATAAACAACAGCGCCAACTGATAGTCGCCCTGGAACGCCCAATAGGTAGCGATACAGCCGGAAATAAGGTTCAGGCAGGTGATGGTGTTTGGAATGTGTTTTTTTATCATTGTCGATGCTCAGTTGTCAATTGTCATTATGCTATCACGTCAGTTTGGCGATAACCGTCTGGTCGCCAGTGGTCGGTTGGCCGATGGTGACACAGGCACGGGCTGTCAATGGGAGGAAAACATCCACACGCGAACCCAGCTTAATGAATCCCAGGTGCTCGTCGATATAGCACTCCTCGCCCTCCTTGGCGTAGGTCACGATGCGGCGCGCCATGGCACCAGCTATCTGCCGAACGAGGATATCCTCGCCGTCGGGCGTGGTGATCATGATGTCGGCATGCTCGTTTTCCTCGCTGGCCTTGGGCAGCCAGGCCTTGTGGTAGTTGCCGTTCTGGTGATGAACAAACTTCACCTTGCCGTCAACGGGGAACCAGTTGGCATGAACGTTCAGCGGACTCATGAAGATGCTGATCATCAGACGCTTGTCGTGGAAGTACTCGTTTTCCTCAGCCTCTTCCAGCACCACAATCTTGCCGTCGGCAGGAGCCACTACCAGTTTCTCCGTGTCGCCATTGAAGTAGCGGATAGGGCAGCGGTAGAAGTTCAGCATGGACAACCACACAAAAGCGCCGATGCCGCAGGTGAACGGCATGACGATATGGCGTGCGAACGGATGGATGGCACCGAGGATGAAATAAAGCAGCAGGTTGATGCCGAATATGACAAGTGCGCCATATAGCAGTTCGCTGTTTCCCTCTCTGTGTATTCTTATCTTTTTAAGTTTCTTGATTCTTTCTCCCATGGGGCTGTAGTCCTGTATTATTACGTTTCGGTATGCAAAGGTACAAAATAATTCTTAATTCGTAATTCATAATTCGTGATTTTTTTGGTTATTCCGTTTTTTTAGCGTAACTTTGAGGCTCGAAAACCAAAAATACGTCTATTTATGGAAGATTTCGTACATCTTCATGTACATACATATTACTCTATACTCGACGGTCAGTCGAGCATCAAGCGGCTTGTCAACAAGGCCATAGACAACGGCATGCGCGGCATGGCCATTACCGACCATGGCGACATGTTCGGTATCAAAGAATTTCATGACTACGTGGCCGGCATCAACAAGGGTCGCAAGAAGGACGGCAAAGACCCCTTCATCCCCATCTTCGGTTGCGAGATGTATGTGTCGCGCTACGGCAGCAAACTGCTGAAGGACGACAAGCGCCATCAGAGCGGCTACCACCTCATCGTGCTGGCCAAGAACTATCAGGGCTACAAGAACCTGATCAAGCTGGTGAGCCGTTCGTGGGTGGACGGCTTCTACATGCGTCCCCGTACCGACCGGGAGGACTTGGAGAAATACCACGAAGGACTGATAGTCTGTTCGGCATGTATTGCCGGCGAAGTGCCTAAGAAGATACTGAACGGCGACATTTCCGGAGCCCGCGAGGCTATAGAGTGGTATCACCGCGTGTTTGGCGACGACTACTATCTAGAGCTGCAGCGCCATGAGGTGAAGGACCCCACCATCAGGGCCAATCGCGAGACTTTCCCCTTGCAGCAGAAAGCCAACAAGGTGCTCATCGAACTGGCCCATGAGTATGGCATCAAGCTGATATGCTCCAACGATGCCCACTTCGTAGACCAGGAGAATGCCGAGGCCCACGACCACCTGCTCTGTCTGGCCACCTCCAAGGACCTGGACGACCCCACCCGTATGCTCTATTCGAAGCAGGAGTGGTTTAAGACCCGCGAAGAGATGAACGAGGTGTTTAGCGATGTGCCCGAGGCATTGAGCAATACCTTGGAGATACTCAACAAGGTGGAAATCTATAGCATCGACCACGACCCCATCATGCCGTTCTTTCCCATTCCTGAGGATTTCGGTACCGAGGAACAATGGCGGCAGCGCATCAGCGAGGAACAACTCTATGAGGAATTTACCCGCGACGAGAATGGAGAGAACCCGCTGCCCCGTGAAGAGGGCGAGAAGAAAATCAAGAAACTGGGCGGCTACGACAAGCTGTACCGCATCAAGTTCGAGGCCGACTATCTGGCCAAACTGGCCTACGAGGGAGCACAAAAGCGGTATTTGCCTAACGATGAACTGAAGATAGAAAAGGTGGAAGTAAAGTTGGCGGAAGCAAACTCTTCATTCTTCATCCTTCGTTCTTCATTACCCAAGGAGGTGGACGACCGCGTGCGCTTCGAGCTGCACATCATGAAGACGATGGGATTCCCGGGCTACTTCCTCATTGTGCAGGACTTCATCAACTCCGCCCGCGACCAACTGGATGTGTGGGTAGGACCCGGACGCGGCTCGGCAGCCGGAAGCGTGGTGGCCTACTGTCTGGGCATTACCAAGATAGACCCGCTAAAGTATGACCTGCTGTTTGAGCGTTTCCTGAACCCCGACCGCATCTCGCTGCCCGATATCGATACCGACTTCGACGACGACGGCCGCGGCAAGGTGCTGAAGTGGGTGATGGACAAGTACGGACATGAGAACTGCGCCCACATCATCACCTACGCCACGATGGCCACAAAGAACAGCATCAAGGACGTGGCACGGGTGGAGAAGGTGCCGCTTGCTGTCACCAACGCCCTTTGCAAGGCCATCCCCGACCGGTTGAAAGACCCTCAGACGGGCGACGACATGAAGATGAACCTGCCCAATGCCATCAAGTGTACCCGCGAGTTGCAGGAGGCAGAAGCTTCTACTGACCTCGCCCTGCGCAATACCATCAAGTATGCCAAGATGCTGGAGGGTACGGTGCGCGGCACGGGCATCCATGCCTGCGGCTTCATCATCTGCCGCGACCCCATCAGCGACTGGGTGCCGGTGTCGACAGCCGACGACCCTGACTTCAAGGACACCAAGACCAACTGTACGCAGTATGACGGACACGTCATCGAGTCGACGGGACTCATCAAGATGGACTTCCTCGGACTGAAGACGCTGTCGGAGATGAAGGAGGCCTGTGCCGTCATCAAGCAGACGCGTGGCATCGACATCGACCTGGACACCATCCCCATCGACGACCCCAAGACCTACGAACTCTACCAGCAGGGACGCACCATTGGCACCTTCCAGTTTGAGTCGAATGGTATGCAGAAATACCTGCGCGAACTGCATCCCACCGTCTTCGAAGACCTCATAGCCATGAATGCCCTCTATCGGCCGGGACCTATGGACTACATACCCTCGTTCATTGCACGCAAGAACGGCAAGGAGGAAATCAAGTACGACATCCCCTGCATGGAGAAATACCTGAAGGATACCTACGGCATCACGGTATATCAGGAGCAGGTGATGCTGCTGTCGCGCCAGCTGGCCGATTTCACCCGTGGTGAGAGCGATGCCCTGCGAAAGGCGATGGGTAAGAAGAAGAAGGACATCGTAGATGCCATGAAACCCAAGTTCATCGAGGGAGGCAAGAAGAACGGCCACGATCCGCAGATACTGGAGAAGATATGGGCCGACTGGGAGAAGTTCGCCTCCTACGCCTTCAACAAGTCTCATGCCGCCTGCTATTCCTGGGTAGCATTCCAGACAGCCTATCTGAAAGCCAACTATCCGGCTGAGTTCATGGCTGCCATTATGTCACGCCGCCGCGACCAGATCACGGAAATTACCAAGCTGATGGACGAGTGCAAGCAGATGGGAATCGCCACGCTGGGGCCTGACGTCAACGAGTCGTTCCAGAAATTCGGTGTCAACAAGAAAGGCGAAATCCGCTTCGGACTGGCAGCCATCAAGGGCATGGGCGACGGCGTGGCCCAGGCCATCATCGACGAACGCCAGAAGAACGGATCCTACAAGGATATCTATGACTTCGTGCAGCGCATCAGTTTCAACCAGGTCAACCGCAAGGCTTTCGAGGCCTTGGCCTTGAGCGGCGGTTTCGACAGCTTTGGCATACGCCGTGAGGATTTCTTTGCCCAGAATGCGAAGGGCGAAACCTTCATCGACACTATCATGCGCTACGGCCAGAACTATCAGGTAGAGAAGCAGCAGGAACAGAACTCGCTGTTTGGCGGCTTTGAAGCGGTGGAGATACAACGACCGCCCCTGATGAAGAGCGATGTCAGATGGAGCGATATCGAACGGCTGAACAAGGAGCGGGAACTGGTGGGCATCTACCTGTCGGCTCATCCGCTGGACGAATACAAAATCGTGCTCGACAATCTGTGTAATACGCGGTGTGAGGAACTGGCCAACCGCTGTGAAGCCCTGAAAGACCGCGAAGACGTCACCCTGGGAGGTATCGTGACGGGCAGGCAGACGCGCATGGGCAAGAACAACAATCCGTGGGGCATCATTACCTTGGAAGACTTCAAAGGTTCGGGCGAACTGGTGCTGTTTGGTGAAGACTGGCTCAACCTGAACGGCAAGTTCATTGAGGGAGCTGCCGTCTATGTGACGGGTAAGATGGCGTCGCGCTTCTTTAACAGCGACAAGAAGGAGCTGAAGATAACCAATGTGGAACTGCTACAGACGGTGAAGGAGAAAGCCATTGACCGCATCACCATCTCGATGACGACTGACTTGATGGACGACCAACTGGTGATGGAACTGACAGAGCTGATATCGGAAACACCGGGAAATACCAAACTGTACTTCCAATTGCACGATTCCACGGGTAAGCACCACGTGCTACTGTATAGCAGCTCCAAGAGCATCGATGTGCGGAGCAGTCTGATACGTTTTATCGAACAGTCGGATGCCATGGACTATAAGATTAATTAGTTGGCACGGTATTTGCAGAAGTGAAAAATAGTGAGACTAACAATATATTGTCAAATCGTAAATTAAGATTATGGAAGTAACTATCACAAGTGAGAATTTCGAGAGCCTGAAGAACGGCGAGCAGCCGTTAGTGGTTGATTTTTGGGCAACATGGTGCGGCCCCTGCCGCATGGTGGGTCCTGTTATCTCTGAACTGGCAGAAGAGTACGACGGCAAGATAGCTGTTGGCAAGTGCGATGTGGAGGAGAACGAGGATATCGCCGTTGAGTTCGGCATCCGCAATATTCCTACCATCCTCTTTTTCAAGGGCGGTCAGGTGGTCGACAAACTGGTCGGTGCCCAGCCCAAGGCCAAACTGCAGGAGAAATTCCAGGCTCTGCTGTAACAACGTGTCTTAGAACGACACGGCTCTGCTACCGTCTTCTTGCTCGATGATGCTGACACGTACGGCATCGTCGGGCAAGATTTCTTCTATCAGCTCGGGCCACTCAATGAAGCAGAGTGCACCGCTGTAGAAATAGTCCTCGTAGCCCATGTCGTAGACTTCCTCAATGCGCTTGATACGGTAGAAATCGAAGTGGTAGATGGGCATACGGTTCTCCTCTCCTTGGGAGGTAGCGGTGGAAACCGTGTACTCATTGATGATGGCGAACGTGGGCGAAGTGATGACATCCTCAACGCCCAGCTCCTCGCACAGAGCCTTGACGAAAGTGGTCTTGCCGGCTCCCATCTTGCCGTAGAAGGCAAAGACACGGGCTTCGCCGATGTGACTGATAAACTCGCGGGCAGCCTCGCGAATGTGGTCAATGTCTTTTATCCGGATGGTAATCATAAAGTTCCTAGTTATCTTTTCTTTCCTTTTAAGTTGATAATGGGTATCAGCATTTCCTCCATTGAGATACCGCCGTGCTGGAATGTATTGCGGTAATAGCTGACGTAGTAGTTGTAATTGTTGGGGTAGGCGAAGAAGTCGTCGCCCGTAGCGAAGACATAGCTTGTCGACAGGTTGGGGGCAGGCAGCATGGCCTTGTGGGGCTCCTTGATGACGAAGAGGTCTTTGGAGTCGTAGGCCAGGTTCTTGCCCAACTTGTATCGCAGGTTGGTATTGGTGTTGCGGTCGCCGATAATCTTGACGGGATTGTTGGCACGGATGGAACCGTGGTCTGTCGTGATGATGACGCGATAGTCTGTCTGGGCCAGTTGGCGGAACAGGTCGGCAATGACAGAATGGCGGAACCATGACAGTGTGATGCTGCGATAGGCCGACTCGTTGTTGGCCAACTCGCGTACCATTTTAGATTCCGTGCGTGCGTGAGAGAGCATGTCGATGAAGTTGAACACCACGACGTTCAGGTCGTTGCGGTCCAGTTGGTTCAACTGCTGCATAAAGCGCTCCGCCTCCTGCGACGTATTGATTTTGTGGTACGAGAAGGTGTTCTTGCGGCGGTAGCGGTCCAGCTGGGTCTTGATGAGCGGTTCTTCATTGAGGTTCTTGCCCTCTTCTTCGTCCTCGTCAACCCACAGTTCGGGGAACATTTTCTCTATTTGCTCCGGCATCAGACCAGAAAAGATGGCATTGCGGGCATACTGCGTGGCGGTGGGCAGAATGCTGCAATACAGGTCTTCGTCGATGATGAACTGGTCGGCCAGCTCGCCCTCCAGCATCTTCCACTGGTCGTAGCGGAAATTGTCGAGCACGACGAGGAATACTTTCTCGCCTTCGTTGAGCAGGGGGAATATCTTCGTCTTGAACAGTTCGTTGGACATCATCGGGTGCTCGCTGCCCTTGATCCAGGCCAGATAGTTCTTCTTGATGTATTTGGCAAAGCCGATGTTGGCTTCCTGCTTCTGCATCTCCAGCATTTCTGTCATCTGAGAGTCGGTCTGGCTAAGCTCCAGTTCCCACCGTACCAGTCGCTTGTAGATGTCGGCCCAGTCCTGGAATGTGCGGCAGTCCATAATCTGCATGGCTATCTGCTGAAACTGCTGCTGGTAGTTGTTCTGCACCGTCTCGGTGACAATTTCCTTGCGGTGTATATTCTTTTTCAGCGTCAGCAGTATCTGGTTGGGGTTGACGGGCTTGATGAGATAGTCGGCAATCTGCTGGCCGATGGCTTGGTTCATGATGTCCTCTTCCTCGCTCTTGGTTACCATCACGACGGGAGTCTGCGGACTGATTTCCTTGATGCGCTGCAGCGTCTCCAGTCCGCTGAGACCCGGCATCATTTCGTCGAGCAGCACCAGGTCGAAGGTTTGCCTGCGGCATTCTTCAATAGCATCGGTGCCGTTGGTAACCGTTACGACTTCGTAACCTTTTTTCTCTAAGAATAGCAGGTGGGCGCGGAGCAGTTCCATCTCGTCGTCAGCCCATAGTAGTAGTCCGTTATTCATATATTCACTTTTTACTTTTCATTTATATTACCGCCAGAAGTCATCGTCGAAATCGATGTCGGTATTTTGCTGCTGCACGGGGCCGTTGTTGAACAGGTCGTCGGGCAGGTCAGGGTCTGACGGCGGCTGTTGCTTTTGTCCGTTGTCGGTGGCAGGTGTTTCTTCTTCCTCTTCTTCTTGCAAGATGATGCCAGGCTCGTCCAGCAGGGGCACCGTGGTAACTTCGACAGGAGCTATCTGTTTTTCGAAGAAGAGCTCGTAGTCGCGATAGCTGTAGGTGGTGCCCAGCAGACGCAGGTTGGGCTCGCTGATGATGAGGCTCCTGCAGTGGCGCAACAGTGTTGTCAGCTGGCCATCGCTCTCATAGAGCTGACGGGCATACTGGTGGGCTTCGTCATAGCTCAGGAAGCCGCTGACCAGCATCCGGCAGAGCCCGTTGGGGTCTTGGTCGGTGACGATGTCGAAGTTGCGCACCATGAAGTTGGAGAAATTGTATTTGGCCAGTTCATAGAGCAACTGGTTCTGGTTCACGGAGTCGGGCTGATAGGCCAGCAGGAATACGTAGCTGGCCTCGCGCTCAAAGCGCAGGGTGTCCTTCAGCGTTGAGTCGGCAGCCATGTCGGCAGAGCGCCGCGACCAGACGTCGCCCATGTCGAACTTGCCGCCATGCAGTTTTCTGCCTTGTTGCACACCACGGATAATCATGCCGGCCAGTTCGCTGACCTCGCTCTGCGGATATTTCTCCACCACCTGCTGCATACGTGCAGTACACTCCTTGGCGTTGCCCTCGTTCAGCAAACTGAGACCCTCAATGAACAGGAACTTCGGACGGTGCTGGCCTAAGGGGAACCGGGTTTCTGAGAGTTGGGCGTTGCCTTTCACCTCGTCGAAGCGGTTGTCCTTGAAGGCATCATAGGTAGCGGCATAGAGCGAGTCTTCTATATGTATGCCGAAGCGCTGGTTCTCCACAAAGTTGAGGTCGCTGAGCAGAATGGTCCATTGACTTTCAGGATAGTCTTGCTGCAGCTTCACCAGTATTTGGCTGGCATCGTCGGTGCGCCCTTGCCGTGAGTAGAGCAGGAAGAGGTGATACAGTGCCTCGTCGGTCTGCGCAAAGTCGCTGTAGTCGTTTGTCAGTCGTGTCAGCATGCGCTCGCTAAGCGGCAGGTTGTCGAGCTTGTCTTTGAAGATGATGCCAGCGTGGAACAGCCCGTCCTTGATCAGCTCGTTGCTGGCAGCCACCTGTTCTTCGGTGAAGGGTATCTGTGCCAGATAGTATTCGCGGTTGTGCGGGTCTTTTGCCAGTGTGTCAGCTTCTGCCGTGGTGCCGGCTATAGAGTCGTTGACTGCTGGTGTGTCGCCAGTGTCGGCAGCGGCCAGCGACTCGCCATCCTCCGGATTTTCTTCAGCAGCGTCCGTATCGGTGCTGGTGGTGGCTACTACCGTCTTGTTGATGCGCTGCCAGTCGTCCACGTTCTCGCGCTTGCCCCATTGCTGTTGGAAGGTTTGTTTACCCTGATTGACGGCTTGCGGGTTATAGAAATACCAGAGTGCGTTGGAGGCACTTGGAGTGGGGGCTTTCGGGGTGTTAGTCTGTTGGCGGTTGCCGACGGCCGACTGCTTGGCCAGCACCTGCTCGGCTTCTGCCTCTTCCTTGGCACGTCGCTCTTCTTCCTCCTTCTTCTTGAGGTCTTCGATAATCTTGTCGATTATCTTGTTGCGCGCCTCCTCCGGCATCTTGGCCAATCGCTGCAGCGAGTCCTGCAACTCAACGGCACTGGTGTGCGGCGCCAGCTCGTCGAGCATCTTCGAACGTTCCGACAGCTGTTTGTAGTCCTTGCGGTCTTTGTCCAGCAGTCCGATGGCTTCGCCGTAGCAGCGCTGGGCATCGGCATATTTCTCTCGTTCCCAGTAGAGATTGCCTAACGTCAGCAACAGCACGCCTTTCTCAATGCCGCTGCGGGTTGCCTTCTTGTTGCCTTCCTCGTAGGCCTCAATGGCGTGGGTGGTATCGCGCTGGGTCAGATAGATGTTGCCGATGGCATAGAACACCTGGTCCAAATAGTCTTTGTTGTTATCAGAACGGCTCATGCGCTTCAGCCGGTTAATCATGCGCTTCGAATCGCCGGCAGCCATTACCTCGGTCTGGGCAATGCGGGCATTGAACTCCAGTTCGTAGGGTGGGTTCAGGCGAACCACATGCTTGAAGGCATTGTAAGCCTCCTCACGGTGCCCTAACAGCTTCTGCAACTGTCCCATCAGAAACCATTCGCGGGCTTTCTGCTTGCGGCGCCTCTCGTGGCGGATCACCTTGCGCAGGTAGGGAACGGCCTCCTCGTAGCGCTGACAGTGCAGATAGTAGTCGGCATAGGTGTAGTCCCAGTCTTTCACGGCACGGAAGTGCATGCTGTCGCGCTGTTGTTTTACGATAATGTCTTCGGCATCGTATATCCAGTCCAGTTCCGTGTAGCTCTTTGCCTGCCAGGCTCGTGCAATCCCCAGGATAGCGGGCTGGGTGGCATAGAGGCGTGTCATGTAGGAGAATGTGGCGGCGGCTTCCTCAAACAGACCCTGCTGGAATTGCGACTTGCCCATCAGCAGCCACGCCTTCCATAGGAAAGGATTGTATTCGCGGCGGTTGAGCCATTCGATGTCCTTGGCTGTTTTCCGGCGACCCTTGTTCCATTCTGGGCGCTTCTTGATGCTGTGCTGCTTGATGGCCTTCTCCGACTTCTCTATGGCACGGCTGAAGTTGCCTTTGCCCAAGTCGCGGCTCTGCTTGTTGGCTACCGTATAGAGGGGTATCAGTTCTGTGCAGTTGTCCTTGTTGCCGTTCTCCTTTTCTATGCTGCCGTCGATGAAAGCCTGCGAACCATTAAAATAGGTGTTGTAGCGGGCGGTAAATGACTGCCAGAAGCGACTTTGGGGGGTGTTCTTGTGAGAGGAACAGGCCGTCAGCAGCAGCATGATGAGTAGCACGTGGCATGTCTTCTTCCCTTTTTCCACTAACTCGGCCAGTTTGCAGTCTTCTCTGCTACCGCACGAGGCACAGTCACTCTCGCTCTTCACGATAGGGTCGTCCGTGCTGCCATAGGAAAAGATGGCAGCAACCATGCCCAGGGCGACCAACGAGATGATGACAATCAACAGGAAACTCATTCGGATATAGTAAATTGGGCTTGGCGCAGGTCAGCCCAAAAGTTAGGGTATGATTTCGTCACCACATGCGGATTATTGATGCGGAGTCCGGGGAATCGCATGCTGGCAGGTGCGAAAGCCAGTGCCATACGGTGATCCTCATAGGTGTCGATGCCTGCATCTAAATGGGACTGGCACAGCTCACCGTCCCATATCAGTTCCGAACCGTTGACATCGTGCAGCACATAACCCAGTTTCCGCATTTCCGACTTCATGGCCTCTATGCGGTCTGTCTCCTTGATTTTCAGGGTCGATAGTCCGCGAAAGTGGAAGGGAATGTTCAGCAGGGCACAGCATACAATAAAGGTCTGTGCCAGGTCAGGGGAGTTGACGAAGTCGTATTCCAGTCGGGGCACACAGTGGCCAGAGTGGCGTAGCGTCACCGTAGTGGGCACTCCCTCCTGCTTCGTGTCGAAGGTGGTCTTGACTCCCAGCAGGCTGAAAATGTAGCGCACCGTGGAATCGCCCTGCTTCGAACCGTCCATCAGGCCTTCCAGCTTGATTTCGTCTTCTTCGTGCTGCGACAGTGCCACCATCTCATACCAGTAAGAGGCTGCGCTCCAGTCGTTTTCTATGTAGTAGGGGCGCTCCTGGTAGGGCTGTGGCTTCACGATGATGGTTTCGTAGTCGCTCCATTCTGCATCTGCTCCGAATTCTCGCATCGTCCATAGTGTTAGGTCGATGTAGGGCCTTGAAATCACGCTGCCCGTCAGGTGCAACTCCAGACCATTGCACAGCATCGGACCAATCATCAGCAGGGCCGAGATAAACTGCGAACTGATGTTGCCGGGCACTTCTAACAGCCCGCCTTCCAGCGTCTTGCCCTTGATGCGGAGTGGGGGATAGCCCGTTTCACCGGCATACTGGATATCGGCTCCTAGCCGTCGCAGGGCATCCACCAAGAGGGCTATCGGGCGGTGTTTCATGCGCTCCGTACCGGTGATGATGTGCTCCTCGCCGTCCTGTACGGCGAGAAAGGCCGTCATGAAGCGCATCGCCGTACCTGCCGCCTTGATGTTGATTTCGTGCGGGTTGTTGCGCAGGGCTTCTATGATGACTTCTGTGTCGTCGCAGTCCGACAGGTTTTCCGGTTGTATGTGGGCCCCAGACAGCGCATGTATCACCAATGCACGGTTCGAAATGCTCTTCGAAGCCGGTAGCTTAATGGTTTGCCGCAGCTCCAAGGGGGCTGTAATCTTATATTGCATAATCCTTTTTTATCTTATGATTCTATTTTTATATTAAAACGTCTCAAAGGTACAATTTATTTGATGATTATGCAAGGAAATAACATTAATTATAAAACTTTTCTCTAAAAAGTGGGTAAAAAATTTGCATGTTTCGAAAAAACATCGTACCTTTGCACCCGCTTACAAGCAAAAGGATCGGGATTTAGCGCAGTTGGTAGCGCACACGTCTGGGGGGCGCGAGGTCGCTGGTTCGAGTCCAGTAATCCCGACTAAAAGGAAGTCCAAACCGCTGGTTATCAGTAGTTTGGATTTCTTTTATACTCTAATTTGGCGTGCTTTTGGCGCGATAACCTTCATTTCCTCCACGTCATTTTGATATGCGGAATGCCGTCGAGCATAAAGGTGTCGGATGACTGCTTGAACCCTACGCTCTCATAGAAGCCCTTGGCATACTCCTGAGCCTCAATGTCTATAAGCGTTGCACCGAAATGCTCAATGGCAGCATCGATGGCATGAAGCATGATCTGCTTGCCGTAGCCTTTACCTCGCTCTGTGGTGATGACCCTGCCGATGGAGATTTCCGTCATGTGAGTCCTTGCTGGGCACACACGGGCTAAAGCCACTATCTTATTATCCAGCGTCAGCCAAAGGTGGATGGCCTTCTGGTCATCGCCGTCAAGATCCTGATAGACGCAGTTCTGTTCCACCACAAACACCTCGCTACGCACTCTCAGAAGTTCGTACAGTTCGTCCGTGGCCAACTGCCGGAATGTCTTCTTATGCAATACAAGTTCTGCCATCATCTCTCCCAATTTAACTCGTCTGGAATCCGATATTGGCACGCCGGGCTTGTGCCATCTGCTGGTTTCGCGGAATGTGAAAGAGACGGCCATCCTTGCGGAACAAGGCTCCTGTCTGCTTGAAGTGGAAGGAGACATTGGCATCGATGCACTGCTCTCGGATATTGAGCACCCAGTCGTAGTCGCACACGCGGGCATCACGGCCAGACTCGCCGCCAACGGTCACCTGTTCACTCCACTGACCGAGACCACCACGGAAGTCAATCATCTCCAGCAGTGGCTCACAGATGATAGCCTTATGACGGATAGGCAGTTCTCGGAATATCGGCAGTCGTTCATCTGTTCGCCGCTGATTCTCCATTGTGCAGCAGATGGTGACATTGTCATAGCCATTTCCCCAATCCTCCGGCAAACATTGTAGAATCCGCTCTGGCCGTTTCGTCACCATGTAGAAATGAAGGTCGCTCCGTCTTTGTATCATCAGCCATGCCTCTTCACGCCATTGAGATATACTCGACTTCTGTCGCGACTCGGCAAAGTTCAAGTAAACTTGGCTTTGCTCTCGCTGCTCCATCAGTTCATCGGCATCCTCAATGAAGAAGTCCGACGTGAAGCACGTCCACATCAGCGTGCCGGACGGCACTTTCCACTGTCCTTGACGGTCACGACGGATGGGCAGATTGAACGAGGCCGTCTTATGCACCACGTTCGAGTCTTTCTCAAACTCCGCATCGCGCCGATAGACATAGCAGTGCTGGCAGCCTTCGCTCTTTCTGTGGCATCCGTGCCACAAATTCCACATTTCACTCATCGATTCCTATAAAATACTCACTATATTCGTATTTGTTAGTTCTGTTCTTTTCGTCAATACCATTTATACCCATGCTCCTTGCAGTAGTCAATGGCAGGCTGGAATCCCTGAAACGTTGCCTTGTGAATCCACTTCAGGCCCTTCCGCTCATCCTTGGGAATGCCTGTGCCAGTCATCAAGAACCAGCCAGTGGCAAACTGTGCCTGGGCATCACCACCATTAGC
>CAMOQW010000046.1 GCA_946623195.1 uncultured Prevotella sp. | reverse complement strand
GTAATAAAATGAACAAGACTATTGTGATCTACGGTTCTTCAACCGGCACCTGCGAGGGCATCGCAGAGAAAATTGCACAGAAATTGGGCTGCGAGGCCCTGAACGTACAGGACATGACGGCCGACACGGTGGCTGATAACGTGAACCTGATTCTCGGTACTTCGACATGGGGTGCCGGCGAGTTGCAGGACGACTGGTACGACGGTATTGCGACGCTGAAGGGAGCCGATCTGACGGGAAAGACCATCGCGCTGTTCGGCTGCGGCGACTGCGAGTCGTATGGCGACACCTTCGTGGGTGGCATGGGTGAGTTGTATGATGCCGTGAAGGCCAGCGGTGCCCGCATCGTGGGCAGCGTGGAGACGGATGGCTATACGTTCGACGACTCGGCAGCCGTAGTGGACGGCAAGTTCGTGGGACTTCCGCTGGACGACGTGAACGAGGATGACAAGACGGATGGCCGCATCGATGCATGGGTGGCACAGATTTCGCCGAACCTTTGAGATAATAGAAGAATTGATATGCTACGAGCAGTTTGCCACCGAGCGTTTGCAGCACCAGGACATCCCCTATATCCTGCAACCTGCCGGCAAGAACACGCTGAACTTGTACTTCGGACGCCGCGAGTGTCTGGAGGCCATCAGGCTCATCGTCACGCGTCCGCTGAACGAGCTGACTCCTGAGGAGGACTTCATTCTGGGGGCCATGCTGGGGTACGACATCTGTGCGCAGTGTGAGCGATACTGCAAGCGCAAGGGGGAGTGCCGCCATTGTCAGCAGGCGCAGTAGTGGATAAAAAAAGACCGAAAGTTTTGTGCTTTCGGTTTTTTTTGTGTACCTTTGCCCACCGTTATGTATTTTACAGGAATCATTATTGCCGTTTGTACCTTTCTGACGATAGGAATATGGCACCCAATAGTCATCAAGACCGAATACCACTGGGGTACCCGGCCTTGGATTGTTTATTTGTTGATAGGTGTTGGCTGCATGGTAGGTGCACTGTTTATCAAGAACACCATCGTGTCGGCCATCGTGGGTGTCTTTGGGGCATCGGCGTTGTGGGGCATCGGCGAGTTGTTTGCACAGCGTCGCCGCGTACAGAAGGGTTGGTTCCCGAAAAATCCCAAGCGGAAAGACGAATATTGATGATTCGCATCACCCTACCAGTTGGCGTGCCCGTGCCAGAGCGAGGTCGATGTGGTTGCAGATGTTTTCCTGACCTAACAACTCGGGGAAACCGTTGCGGTTGAGCACCGACTCCACCTTCTGGTTGACGCCCGACAGCACCACGGTGATGCCTTCCTTCTGGCTCATGCGGCACATGTTCTCCAGGTTGTGCATGCCCGTGGAGTCGATGAAGGGCACCTTGCGCATACGGATGATGCGCACCTTGGGGCGGTTGCCGTAGCGCGCCATAATGTCTTCGAAGCGGTTGCCGGCACCAAAGAAGTAAGGGCCGTTGATTTCGTACACCTCCACCCCTTCTGGGATAGTCAGATGTTCCAGGTTACCACGCTCCATGTCGGCATCCTCGTTGAGGTCGATTTCATCGAGCACGGCATGTACGTCGGTGGTTTCAGCCATGCGGCGCATGAAGAGCAGACAGGCGCAGATGAGGCCGAACTCGATGGCTACCGTGAGGTCGAAGATGATGGTGAGGAAGAACGTGAGCAGCAGCACCGTGACGTCACTCTTCGGGTTGCGTCGCGTCATAGCCAAGAACGACCGCCAACCGCTCATGCCATAGGCCACCACTACCAAAACACCAGCCAGACAGGCCATCGGAATATACTGTGCCAACGGCATGAGGAACAGGAAGATAAGCAGCAGCACGGCGGCATGGATGATGCCTGCTATGGGTGTACGTCCGCCGTTGTTGATGTTGGTCATGGTACGGGCAATGGCACCCGTGGCGGGAATGCCGCCGAACAGCGGCGATGCTATGTTGGCTATGCCCTGTCCGATGAGTTCGGTGTTGGAGTTGTGGTGGTCGCCAATGACACCGTCGGCCACCGTTGCCGACAGCAGCGACTCAATGGCTCCCAGGACGGCTATCGTCACGGCGGGACCCACCAATCGCTTGATGGTCTCCCACGACAGGGCGGGAACGACGGCATCGGGCAGCGTGGAGTTGATGCTGAAGCGGTCGCCAATGGTCTCGATGCTGCTGACGCCTGCATACTGCTTGAGTAGCAGGGCAGCAATAGTCATCACGATGATGGCTACTAACGAACCCGGCACCTTCTTTGAGAAACGTGGCGTCACGGCAATGATAGCCACCGACAGCAGACCTACTGCTGCCGACCAAGTGTCTATATTACCTATATTATATATATAGGCACCCCACTTCTGGATGAAGTCGGTGGGCACCGCGTCCATCGTCATGCCCAACAGGTCCTTGATCTGCGTGGTGAAGATTGTGACGGCGATACCTGAGGTGAATCCCACCACGATGGGGTAGGGGATGTACTTGATGATGGTGCCCAGGCGCAGCACACCCAGCAGGATGAGGAACACACCGGCCATCAGCGTGGCCACAGTAAGGCCCTGCATGCCATACTGCTGGATGATGCCGTAGACGATGACGATGAAGGCACCCGTAGGACCGCCAATCTGCACCTTGGAACCGCCGAAGAGCGAGATGGCAAGGCCTGCCACGATGGCTGTGATGATGCCTTTCTCGGGCGATACGCCGCTGGCGATACCGAAGGCTATGGCCAACGGCAGTGCCACGATGCCCACGATGACACCGGCCATCAGGTCGGCCATGAAGGTCTTCTGATCGTAATGCTTGAATGCCGACAGGATTTTCGGCTTGAAATCTAATGTCTTTTCCATCTTTTCTTTCTCTGTATTATTCTGAAAACGGCTGCAAAGGTAATAAAAATAGGGCAGCAGCACAACGGTTGCAGCCCTATATGTTCAGAAAGAGCCTGATTTCTTGATTTATTTCTGCTTGAGCAGGTCGCGGATTTCAGCCAACAACTCTTCCTGGGTGGGGCCGGCAGGTGCGGCGGGCTGTTCGGGCTCTGCCTTCTTACGGTTCAGCTTGTTCATGGCCTTAATCATGAGGAATATGCAGAATGCCACGATGAGGAAGTCGATGATGTTCTGGATGAACTGACCGTAGGCCAGCACGGCGGCACCGGCCTCCTTGGCCTCGGCGAGCGTCTTGTAGTCGCCGTCGCCCAGGTTGACGAAGAGGTCGACAAAGCTGACGCCGCCGGTCAACTTGCCAATGATGGGCATCAGCACGTCGTCCACCAGGCTTGACACAATCTTACCGAACGCACCACCGATGATGACACCAACGGCCATGTCCATTACGTTGCCCTTCATGGCAAACTCTTTGAATTCACTGATAAAACTCATAATGTTAAATTTTTAATGTTTAATATTTAATATGAAAATTGCAATCTGCGTTTAGCAAACGTTGGTGTTGAAACCCCGGAAACGGGCGCTTTTCACTTTTCGTCTTTACTTTTCACTTTAATTAAGAATGAATTTCGGTGCAAATATAGATATTTTTTTGTAACTTTGCACACGAAAATCAAAAAAAGTGATGCCAAAGCATCAATTTTAGGTAGTAGAAAGGTTATTATTCATTCATTTTAAATATAAAATTTAGTAAAAATGACAAAAGTAGCAATTAACGGTTTCGGCCGTATCGGTCGCCTCGCATTCCGTCAGATGTTCGAGGCAGAAGGTTATGAAGTAGTAGCTATCAACGACTTGACCAGCCCCAAGATGCTGGCTCACCTGCTGAAGTATGACACCGCTCAGGGTGGTTTCTGCGGCAAGATCGGTGAGAACAAGCACACTGTAGACTGCACTGACAACTCTATCATCGTCGACGGTAAGGAGATTACCATCTATGCTATTCCTAACGCTGCTGAGCTGCCTTGGGGTCAGCTGGACGTAGACGTTGTGCTGGAGTGCACAGGTTTCTATACTTCTAAGGAGAAGGCTTCTGCCCACATCAAGGCTGGTGCCAAGAAGGTTGTGATCTCTGCTCCTGCCGGCAACGACCTGCCCACCATCGTTTACAACGTGAACCACAAGACTCTGACTCCCGCTGACACCGTGATCAGCGCTGCTTCTTGCACCACTAACTGCCTGGCTCCCATGACGAAGGCTCTGAACGACTTCGCTGCTATCCAGAGCGGTATCATGACCACCGTTCACGCTTACACTGGCGACCAGATGATTCTCGACGGTCCTCAGCGCAAGGGTGACGTTCAGCGTGCTCGTGCCGGTGCCCAGAACATCGTTCCCAACTCTACCGGTGCTGCCAAGGCTATCGGTCTGGTTATCCCCGAGCTGAACGGCAAGCTCATCGGTGCTGCCCAGCGCGTGCCGACTCCCACCGGTTCTACCACCATCCTGCACGCTGTTGTGAAGGGCGAGGTGACTGTTGAGGGCATCAACGCTGCCATGAAGGCTGCTCAGAACGAGTCGTTCGGTTACACCGAGGAGAAGCTCGTGTCGAGCGACATCATCGGCATGAAGTACGGTTCGCTCTTCGACGCTAACCAGACCATGGTCAGCAAGATTGGCGACGGCAACTCGCTCGTTCAGGTGGTTGCTTGGTACGACAACGAGAACTCTTATACTTCTCAGATGGTTCGCACCATCAAGTACCTCGCCGAGCTGAAGTAATTCCGCAGCTTGTCATTTTGAGATTTAAAGTCAAAATAAAAAGGCCGTCCGATTTTGTCGGACGGTTTTTTTGTTGTATATTTGCATCGTGAAACAGATGATTACCATATTAGGACCGACAGCCAGCGGCAAAACCCCGCTGGCGGCAAGGCTGGCGGCGGAAGTCGGAGGAGAAATCATTTCGGCCGACTCGCGGCAGGTGTATCGCCGCATGGACATTGGGACAGGAAAAGACCTGGACGACTATCGCCTTGTGGTCGACGGTTCCACTGTTGACATTCCCTATCATCTCATCGACATCTGTGAACCAGGCACCAAGTATAATCTGTTTCAGTATCAGCAAGACTTTTCAGACGCCTATAATAATATAATAGGTAGGGGAGTGGTGCCTATTCTCTGTGGAGGTACGGGGCTTTATATTGAGGCCGTACTGAAAGGATACAAACTGTCGCCCGTTCCGCAGAACCAGACGTTGAGAGACCGCTTGGAGGGCCTGCCGCTGGATCGGCTGAGGCAGATGCTGGTGGAGCTGAAGACCCAGACGGGTTCCAACATGCATAACACCACCGATGTCGACTCCTGCCAGCGGGCCATCCGTGCCATTGAGATAGAAACCTACAACCTGGAGCATCCCGTGCCCCGTAGGGAATTACCACCCGTGGATTCGCTGATTATCGGTGTGGACATTGATCGTGAGGTACGGCGCGAGAAAATCACCCGGCGACTGAAGGCCCGACTTGATGAAGGCATGACGGATGAGGTTCGCGCACTGCTTGACGAGGGCATACCGGCCGACGACCTCATCTACTACGGACTGGAATATAAGTTTGTGACGGAATACCTGATGGGTAGAACCTCCTACGACGAAATGTTCCAGCACCTTGAGATTGCCATTCACCAGTTTGCCAAGCGTCAGATGACATGGTTTCGCGGCATGGAGCGCCGGGGCTTTTGCATCCACTGGATTGACGCCTTGCAGCCGATGGAAGAGAAAGTAAGACAAATCTTGGAATTATTGAAGGAGGAGGAAGCAACGTGATGGAACCAAATGAACGATGGGGCATACTCTACTGCCCCAAGGGTAACGGCAGCAAGCTGCGCAACCGCATCCAGCGAATACTGGACGAGCGGCAGGTGCAGTATGACTTTGTGCAGAGCGAATCGAGCGACAGCGTGGAGCGGCTGGTCACCATGCTCATCCACAACGGCTACAAGACCATCATCGTGATGGGCGGCGACTCGGCACTCAACGATGCCGTCAACTGCCTGATGCAGGTGGAGCGTGCGCAGCGCGACCAGATAGCACTGGGGGTTATTCCCAACGGCTTGCTGAACGACTTTGCGCGCTACTGGAATTTCAAGGAGGGTAATCTGGAGCAAACCGTTGACTGGCTGCTGAAGCGCCGTGTTCGCCGTGTAGACTTGGGGTGCATCCGCTATACCGACAAGCAGGGCGAACAGCGGCACCGCTATTTCCTGAATTGCGTCAATGTGGGACTCATCGCCGACGTGATGAACCTGCGCCGCCAGGCTCGTTCGCTGTTAGGGTCGCGCAGACTATCGTTTATCGTCTCCATCTTCCTCATGATATTCCATCGCATGGAGTATAAGATGAACATCCGTATCAACAGCGATACCGTCAACCGTAAGGTCATGACCATGTGCATCGGCAGCGGTCCTGGCTATGGACAGACTCCTAGTGCCGTGCCTTACAATGGCATGCTCGACGTGTCGATGGTCTACCATGCCGAGGTGTTGCAGGTGTTTGCCGGCTTGTGGCTGCTTATCACGGGACGTTTCCTCAACCATCGCAGTGTGCATCCCTACCGCACGCGCGAGGTGGTGGTAGAGGAAGCCAAGCATGCCCGCGTCGGAGTGGACGGTCGCTTGCTGGCTACTCCCGTCGGGGCCTATCGCATCACGGTGGAGCAGGAGGTCGTCAACTTTCTGATTCCGGATTGAACGTTTATCCGTTTTTTGAAATCTTCCTCAGGTCCTCTTCTGCGAGGATGCTGATTTTGTGGCCATTGGTGGCTATCAGACCATCAGCGGCAAAACTCGACAGCGTGCGTATGGCATTGCTCGTGGTCATGTTCGACAGGTTGGCCAAGTCTTCACGGCTGATGCTGATGGCCAGCGTCTTGCCGTCGTCCTCGGTGCCGTAGTCGCTTTTCAGTCGGAGCAGGGCCTCTGACAATCGGCCGCGAAGGTGCTTCTGCGTCAGACTCACAGTGTTTTCGTCGGCAGCACCCAGAAGACTGGCTAACTGGCGGATGAAAAAAAAGGACACCTGGTGGTTTTCGAGGATAATGTGCTTGATGATGTCCAATGGTATCAGACACAGCGTGGTGTCTTCAAGGGCTGAGGCCTCGGTACTGTAGACGCTGTTGGTGAAACCGGCCCTGTAGCCGAAGAAACCCTTCAGGCGTGGCATGCGCACTATCTGCTGGCGACCGCCGACACCCTCCTTGTAGATTTTCACCTTGCCCTTGACCAGACAATAGAGGAAGCGTGGAACGTCATTTTCGTGATATATGATGTCGTTCTTCTTGTATTTCTCGACGATGCTGCTGCCGTCCAACAGACGGCGCTGTTCGTCAGTCAGATATTGCCACAGGTCAGCCATCATCTGTGACGTCTTGCTCATTCCCGTTTCTGCTCCTGATACCATTTTTACCTTGTCTTAATTTTGTGGCTGCAAAGATACAAAAAAGTTTAAAAATGAAGTGCAGAATGTCGTTAAATCTCTTCCACAGCAGTAAAAACGTCACTTTTCAGAAAAAAAAACTAAATTTATTTTGCTATAATGCAGAAATTGCGTACTTTTGAGCGAGATTTAGATATCCTAAAACAAAAACAATAAAAAACCTGAAGAAATAGGAACTATGAGTTATTTACGATTAGAAAAAGCAGTAATGACTAACTTGGAGGAGTCGTTGCGTCGTGAATTGCTTCGTACAAACCGTTCGGGCGCCTACAGTGCATCAACACTCGTTGACTGTAACACGCGCAAGTATCACGGTTTGCTCGTTGTTCCCGTACCAGAACTTGACGATGAGAACCATGTGTTGCTCTCGTCACTCGACTGTACGGTCATCCAGCACGGCGCAGAGTTCAACCTCGGGCTCCACAAGTATCAGGGCAACAACTTCAGCCCTAAGGGTCACAAGTACATTCGCGAGTTCACTTGCGACGTAGTGCCCACCACGCTCTACCGCGTCGGTGGCGTGGTGTTGAAACGGGAGACCATCTTCCAGTGCTATGAGGACCGCATTCTCATCCGCTACACGCTGGAAGACGCCCACTCGGAAACCACCCTGCGTTTCCGTCCCTTCCTGGCATTCCGCTCGGTGCGACAGTTCACGCATGAGAATGCCACCGCTTCCCGCGAGTATCATGTCATCGACAATGGCATCAAGACCTGTATGTATGCCGGCTATCCTGACCTCTACATGCAGTTCAACAAGAAGAACGAGTTCGTCTTCAACCCCGACTGGTATCGCGGCATCGAGTATCCTAAGGAGCAGGAGCGTGGCTATGCCTCCAACGAAGACCTCTACGTGCCTGGCTATTTCGAGATTTCCATCAAGAAGGGCGAGAGCATCATCTTTGCCGCCTCGACCAAGGAAATCAAGAGTTCGACGCTGAAGACCCTCTTCCAGAAGGAAATCGACGTCCGTCAGCCCCGCGACAACTTCTACCACTGCCTTGTGGCTGCTGCCCACCAGTTCCACTACCGCGACCGCCGCAGCGGCAGCTCAGCCGAGCACCTTGACGACAGCGACGACCGCTATCTGCTGGCCGGTTACCCGTGGTTCAAGGCCCGTGCCCGCGACACGTTCATTGCACTGCCGGGCCTGACGCTGGCCATTGGCGAGCAAGACTATTTCGAGCACGTGATGAAGACCGCCGAGAAGGGCTTGCGCGAATTCATGGACGACAAGCCGCTGAGCGTGAAGATTTACGAGATTGAGCAGCCCGACGTACCGATGTGGGCCGTCTGGGCCATCCAGCAGTATGCCAAGGATGCCGGCAAGGAGCAGTGCTACAAGCTGTACGGCAAGTTGGTGAAGGACATCGTGCAGTACATCATCAGCGGTGGCAACCCCATTATGCGCCTTGACGACAACGGACTGCTCTATGCCAACGGCCGCGACAAGGCCATCACCTGGATGAACTCTACGGCAAACGGTCGCCCGGTGGTGCCCCGTTCAGGATATATCGTGGAGTTCAACGCCCTGTGGTACAACGCCCTGAAGTTCTGTGCCTCTCTGGAGGCAGAGTTCGGCGACAAGAAGCTGGCTGAGAAACTGGAGGCTCGTGCCGAACAGTGCCGGACGGCGTTTGTCGACACCTTCCTCAACGAGTATGGCTATTTGCTCGACTATGTGGACGGCAACATGATGGACTGGAGCGTGCGCCCCAACATGATTTTTGCCGTCGCCTTCGACTATTCTCCCTTGTCGCAAGACCAGAAGAAGGGTGTGGTCGACATCTGTACGCGTGAACTGCTCACCCCCAAGGGATTGCGCTCGCTGTCGCCCAAGAGCGGCGGCTACAACCCCATGTACGTAGGTCCGCAGACACAGCGCGACTATGCTTATCATCAGGGCACGGCATGGCCCTGGCTGGGCGGCTTCTACATGGAGGCCTGCCTGAAACTCTACAAGCGCACCCGCCTCTCGTTCATCGAACGACAGATGGTGGGCTATGAAGACGAGATGAACTATCATGCTCTGGGAACCATCAGCGAACTCTTCGACGGCAACCCGCCGTTCCACGGACGAGGCGCCATGGCTTTTGCCATGAACGTGGCCGAAATCCTGCGCACGCTGAAACTCTTGGAGAAGTACACGTATCAAAAATAAATAAGGAGGAAACCGTATGAAAGTTTTAATGTTTGGATGGGAGTATCCTCCTCACGTATTCGGTGGACTGGCCACCGCTAACTATGGTATCTCGCAGGGTCTGCACGCACAGGGCGACATGGACATCACGCTCTGTCTGCCGCACCCCTTTGGCGACGAAGACCGCTCGGCATGCAACATCGTGGCGATGAACGCCGTGCCTATCGCTTGGCGCGACGTGTCGGCCGACTATGTCCGCGAGCGTGTCGGCAACATCATGGACCCCGACCTCTATTTCCGACTCCGCGACCACCTGTATGCCGATTTCAACTACATGCACGTCAACGACCTGGGCGCCATGGAGTTTGCAGGCGGCTATCCCGGCAACCTGCACGAGGAAATCAACAACTACTCGATTATTGCCGGTGTCGTTGCCCGCACCTTCGACTACGACATCATCCATGCTCACGACTGGCTGACCTATCCTGCAGGCATCCATGCCAAGCAGGTCAGTGGCAAGCCGCTGTGCATCCATGTCCATGCCACCGACTTCGATCGTTCGCGCGGTAAGGTGAACCCCACCGTCTATTCGATAGAGAAGAACGGTATGGACAATGCCGACTGCATCATGTGCGTATCTGAGCTGACCCGCCAGACGGTCATCAACCAGTATCACCAGGATCCGCGCAAGTGCTTCACCGTCCACAATGCCGTCTATCCGCTGCCCGATGAGTATCAGGCCATTCCGCGTCCTGACCATACGGGCAAGGACAAGGTGGTGACCTTCCTCGGACGTATCACCATGCAGAAGGGACCGGAGTATTTCGTGGAGGCTGCCAACATGGTGATTCGCCGCACGCGCAACGTACGCTTCTGTATGGCCGGCTCGGGCGACATGATGGATGCCATGATTTATTTGGCTGCCGAGCGTGGCATTGCCGACCGCTTCCACTTCCCGGGATTCATGCGCGGCAAGCAGGTGTACGAGTGCCTGAAGGACTCCGATGTCTACGTCATGCCGTCCGTGTCTGAGCCTTTCGGCATCTCGCCCCTCGAGGCCATGCAGTGCGGCACGCCCTCTATCATCTCGAAACAGTCGGGATGCGCCGAGATTCTTACCAACTGTATAAAGGTAGACTATTGGGACATCCACGCTTTGGCCGATGCCATCTACTCCATCTGTGCCAACGACTCGCTCTTCCAGTATCTCAAAGAGGAAGGAAAGCGTGAGGTCGACCAGATCACATGGGAGAAGGTGGGTGCCTGGATTGCCACCCTCTACAAGCGTACCCTCGGATGGGAACAGTAATAGTTTAAAGTTTAAAGTTTAAAGTTTAAGGTTTTTATGAAAACAATTTGCTTATATTTCGAAATACATCAGATTATCCATCTGAAGCGCTACCGTTTCTTTGACATCGGTACCGACCATTATTACTATGATGACTACGAGAACGAGCGTAGCATCACCGACATTGCCAATCGCAGCTACATGCCGGCACTGAATGCCATCGGCGACATGATTCGCGACAACGGCCAGTATTTCAAGGTGGCATTCTCGCTGTCGGGCACCGGCATCGAGCAGCTTGAGATGCACGCTCCCCAGGTGCTCGAGAAGCTGCAGGAGCTCAACCAGACCGGTTGCGTGGAGTTCTTGGCCGAGCCCTATTCGCACGGCTTGTCATCTTTGGCCAACGAGGAGACCTTCGCCCTCGACGTCAAGAAGCAGTGTGCCAAGATTGAGGAGTACTTCGGCAAGAAGCCTACCGTGGCCCGCAACTCGTCGCTCATCTACTCGGACGACATCGGCGGTCAGATAGCCGCCATGGGCTTCAAGGGTATGCTCACCGAGGGTGCCAAGCACGTGCTCGGATGGAAGTCGCCCCACTATGTCTACAACTGTAACATCGCCCCCAACTTGAAGCTGCTTTTGCGCGACGTGGAACTCTCTGACGACATCTCGCTGCGCTTCAACAATAGCGACTGGTCAGGATACCCCCTGTTTGCCGACAGCTATATCGACCGCATTGCCCGCCTGCCAGAGGAAGAGCAGATTATCAACATCTTCATGGAACTCTCAGCCCTGGGTATTGCTCAGCCGCTCAGCTCCAACATTCTCGACTTCCTGAAGGCACTGCCCGCTCAGGCCAAAGAGAAAGGCATCACCTTCTCTACGCCTACCGAAATCTGCATGAAGGTGAAGAGCGTGGGCAATCTCGACGTGCCCGACACGCTGTCGTGGGTTGACGAGGAGCGCGACGTCAGCTGTTGGCTGGGTAACGCCATGCAGCGCGAGGCCTTCAACAAGCTCTACTCCGTGGCCGACCGTCTGCGCATTGCCGACGACCCGCGCATCAATCAGGACTGGGACTACCTGCAGGCCTCCAACAACTTCCGCTTCATGACCACCAAGCCCTCGAACGTAGGACTGGACCGTGGCATCTACAGCGGACCGTTCGATGCCTTCACCAACTACATGAACATCCTGGGCGACTTCATCAACCGCGTCAACGCCCTCTATCCCCAGGAGATTGAGAACGACGAACTCAACGCCCTGCTCACCACCATCCGCAACCAGGGCGACGAAATCGAGATGAAGGACAAGGAGATTACGCGCCTGAAGGCCCGCCTCTCAAAGTATGAGCCTGCTGACGCTCCTGCTCCGAAGAAGGCTCCTGCCAAGAAGGCTGCAGCCAAGAAGGCTGCAGCCAAGAAAGCTCCTGCCAAGAAAGCTGAGAAGAAGTAATCGGCGGCAAACCGCCCAATATTTCCGAAAAAAACATCCGCTCTCAAATAGACTGAGAGCGGGTGTTTTTTTCCCCTGTTGTTCCTGAATCTTTATTCCCCGTAAATCTCCTTGAGCTTCTGGCCGAGGGCCTTTCCACGCAGGTTGGCGGCTACGATTTTTCCCTGCGGGTCCAGGAGGACGCTGCCCGGGATGCTGAAGATGCCGTAGGCTTCAGATGCCGCACACTTCCAGCCCTTGAGGTCGCTCATCTGGGGCCAACGCATACCCATCTGCTGAACAGCGTTCACCCAGGCATCCTTCTTCTGGTCGAAGGAGACGCCCACCACCTCGAAGCCCTTCTGGTGGTACTTCTCGTAGTTGGCCACCACGTTAGGCATCTCCTGTCGGCACGGGCCGCACCAGGATGCCCAGAAGTCTACCATCACGTAGTGCCCCTTTCCGGCCCACTGGCTCAGGCGCACCGTGTTGCCGGCCATGTCCTGCATTTCCAGGTCGTGGAACATCATGCCTGGCTGGCGCTTCTTCATGCCCTCGTAGATGCGCTTCACGCTGGCCAGCTCCGGACTGTTATAGTAGGCTGCAGTGGAGTCGAGCACAGCCGTCAGCTGCTCGAAGCTGAGCGAGTAGGCAGCATTCTTGATGTAGGGCACGGCCAACTGCGTGTCGTGCTGTTCGCGGGCAATGCGCAGGGTCAGTTCCACCTGTTTCCGTTCCAGTGCTTCCAGTTGCGCTTCCAGCTGTTCCATGCGGGCCTGCCCCTCGGCTGTGGGCTGTTGCGACTGTTGCTGATAGAGCGATCGGTATTCGTTGTAGATGGTTCTCTCCTGTGCCAGAAATCCTTCCATCTCGGCCTTGTAGGGGTCGTTTTGTGCCTGCGCTGTCAGCATGGTGACGAGCATCAGGGCCAGTGTCAATAGTTTCTTCATATAGCCTAAAAAATATCAATTAACGGCGGCAAAGGTACAAAGAAATCCCGTAAACCCAAAGGAATTACGGGAAAATATAGGTATCAACATAAGAGTGCTCTTTCCGTTCCGATCCTTGGGTCTTGGGGAGGTCACTAGGGTGAGAAACTTCAATTATTCTAACTTTTCTGATAAAAATTAAAGGATATATCGGAAAATTTGTATATCTTTGCCGCATCAAACTCTTCAATACGGCGCGACAATGGAAAGAACACAAGTTATCGACAGCATCAAGCTGGTAGCAGAAAAGACTTCTATTTTTATTATGCTAGGTGTCTGTCCGATGCTCATCGCTTGCGGACAGCAGAATCAGAAAGAAACGAATATGCAATTTACCGACAACGTGAAAATGGCACTTGCGGATAGTGGTGCCATCAGTTTGGACAGCCTTCAGTGGACACGGGAACCCGCAGGGTTTGAAGTGAATGGCGATACAATTCGCATCACCACCGCTCCCAAGACCGACCTGTGGCAGCGCACGTACTATCACTTCCAGAACGACAATGCGCCCGTGCTTCAGATGAAGACCCGCGAGAAGTTCTTCAGCTTCGTGGTGAAGACCGACTTCACGGGCAGCCACCATCGCTTTGACCAGTGTGGCATCGTGATGTATCTCGACAGCGAGAACTGGCTGA
>CAMOQW010000045.1 GCA_946623195.1 uncultured Prevotella sp. | reverse complement strand
TGCTGGCCGGTAACCTGTTCCGTGAGGGACAGAACCTGTCGAGCCAGGTGTTGGATGCTAACGACCTGGAGCGCGAACGAGGCATCACGATACTCTCGAAGAATGTGAGTATCAACTGGAAAGGTACAAAGATTAATATCATCGACACCCCGGGACACTCGGACTTCGGTGGCGAGGTGGAGCGTGTGCTCAACATGGCCGACGGCTGTCTGCTGCTGGTGGATGCCTTCGAGGGTCCGATGCCCCAGACGCGCTTCGTGTTGCAGAAGGCCCTGCAGATTGGCTTGAAGCCCATCGTGGTGGTCAACAAGGTGGACAAGCCTAACTGCCGTCCGGAAGAGGTCTATGAGATGGTGTTCGACCTGATGTTCTCGCTGAATGCCACGGAAGACCAACTGGACTTCCCCGTGGTGTACGGTTCGGCCAAGAACGGCTGGATGGGTGAGGACTATAACAAGCCGACCGGCGACATCACTTACCTGCTGGACAAGATTATAGAGGTGATTCCTGCTCCCCAGCAGTTGGAGGGTACACCCCAGATGCTGATTACGTCGCTGGACTATTCCAGCTATACGGGTCGTATTGCAGTGGGGCGTGTGCACCGTGGCGTGCTGAAGGACGGCCAGCAGGTGACCATTGCCCACAGGGACGGCACGATGGAGAAGACGAAAATCAAGGAGCTGCATACCTTCGACGGTATGGGCCATCAGCGCATCGGCCAGGTGGACTGCGGTGACATCTGTGCCGTGATAGGTCTGGAGAAGTTTGAGATTGGCGACACCATCTGCGATGTGGAGCATCCGGAACCCCTGCCGCCTATCGCCATCGACGAGCCTACGATGTCGATGCTGTTTACCATCAACGACTCGCCGTTCTTCGGCAAGGAGGGTAAGTTTGTGACCTCACGCCACATCAACGACCGTTTGGAGAAGGAACTGGAGAAGAACCTGGCCCTGCGCGTAGAACCCTACGAGGACTCTACCGACAAGTGGGTGGTGTCGGGGCGTGGTGTGCTGCATCTGAGCGTGCTCATTGAGACCATGCGCCGCGAAGGCTATGAACTGCAGGTGGGCCAGCCGCAGGTGATCTACAAGTGGCTGGATGCTTCCGGGAAATCCGGACAACCCGGAGATCCTGGCTTTGTGAAGTGTGAACCCATTGAGGAGCTGACCATCAACGTGCCTGAAGAGTTTGCCTCGAAGATGATCGACATGGTGACGCGCCGGAAGGGCGAGATGACCTCGATGGAGAGCCAGGGCGAGCGCACCAACATAGAGTTCGACATCCCCTCGCGCGGCATCATCGGTCTGCGCACCAATGTGCTGACGGCCAGTCAGGGTGAGGCCATCATGGCCCACCGCTTCAAGGAGTATCAGCCCTACAAGGGTGACATAGAGCGCCGCGTGAACGGCTCGATGATAGCCCTGGAGACCGGCAATGCCTTTGCCTACGCCATCGACAAGCTGCAGGATAGGGGCAAGTTCTTCATCGACCCGGGTGAGGATGTCTACATGGGTCAGGTGGTTGGCGAGCATGTTCACGACAACGACCTGGTGATCAACGTCTGTAAGGCTAAGCAGTTGACTAATGTCCGGGCCTCAGGTACCGACGAGAAGGCCCGCATCATTCCGAAGGTGGTGATGTCGCTGGAGGAGTGTCTGGAGTATATCAAGGAAGACGAGCTGGTGGAGGTGACTCCCAAGTCGATGCGAATGCGCAAGATCATCCTTGACCACGACCAGCGCAAGAAGGCCAGCAAGCAGTAAATATATACCATCATCCCCCGCCACAGTGAGTAGGCGGGGGATGATGTTTTTTTTCTTTAAGCGTCGGCAAAGACGCGGCCGTCGTCCAAGGTGATCCGTAGCTTGGTGTACTCGCAGTGGAAATCGTGCTGTAGGCGGTCTAAATATCGTGCACTTTCCCATTTGCACATGGGCAGGTCGTGGAGCAGATAGTTGCCACAGGTCTGTGGTTCAGTGGCAGGCACCTTGTCCTGCGTGAGTATCCACTGGAGGCATTCAACGGTCAGGCGGCGCATGTCCTCCACGGTGTACTGGCCTGTCATGACGATATACATGCCTGTCAAGCAGCCCATAGGACCTACATATACGACATCATCTTTGGCTTCACTGTTGCGGAACCAGGTGGCCATCAAGTGTTCCAGACTGTGCATGGCGGCAGGCGCAACGGCCGGTTCCTTGTTGGGTTCGGTGATGCGCAGATCGAAGGTGGTGAAGCCCCTGTCCTGGCGCGATACGTAGATACCTGGCTTCAGTCGGGTGTGGTCGATGGTGAAACTCTGAATGACTTCCATGTGATAAGTGATAAGTGATGAGTGAAAAATGATAAGTGAAAAAGTTGCTGACTTAAAGGGATTCGACGAAGGCCTTAGTGACTTGGAAAGACTGGTCGGCAATGGTGTCCCAGAAGTTATGGTACTGCGAGGCATTGGTGTCGCGCAGGGGAATGTCGCTGATGATGCGGAAGGAGATGAAAGGCACCCGGTTGATATAGCAGGTCTGTGCAATGGCACACGACTCCATGTCGACCGCCTTGGCTTCGGGGAATTTCGCGACGATGCTGCGCATCTTGTCCTTGGAATCCACAAACCAGTCGCCGGTGACAATCAAGCCCGGCTTGGCACCCGTCAGCAGGGCCTTCTCCAGCAGATAGGGGTCGGCCTGATAGCGGGCCGGCAGTCCCTGCACCTGTCCGTAGACGGTGCTGTCGTCGATGGCCTTGCCGCAATACACATCGTGGTAGGTCAGTTCTGCACTCACGACGACATCCTGCAGGCTGATGTCGTCGCCATTGCCGCCGGCACATCCGCTGGAGATGATGACGTCGGGGTGAAACTCGTTGATCATACGCTGGGCACCAAGGGCTGCATTCACCTTGCCGATGCCACACTTCTGTACCAGCACTCCCTGGCTGTTGAACAGTGCCTGGAGCTGGCGCAGCTCCTTGTCCATGGCTACTATAATTCCTGTTTTCATGCTTGTTCTGATGTTTTCGGCTGCAAAAATACAAAAAAACTGCGAACTATGAACTATGAATATGAAATATTTCGTACCTTTGCAGCGAAAATGAAGAATGAAGAATGAAGAATGAAGTATTTATGAAAAGTTTGAAGCAGTGGCTGCCCGACGTGTTGGCAGTAGTGCTCTTTGCCGTGATATCGTTTGCCTATTTCTTCCCTGCCGACATCGAGGGCCGCATTCTGTATCGTCATGACTCAGCGGCAGGCCGTGGTGCCGGTCATGAGAGCGAACTGTACCATGAGCGTACCGGAGAGACCACACGCTGGACCAATTCGCTGTTTGGCGGCATGCCCACCTATCAGCTGGCTCCGTCGTATAGCAGTTCGAAGGCCTTGAAGCAGGCCGAGAACGCCTATCACCTGTGGCTGCCCGAGAATGTCTGGTATGTCTTTGCCTATCTGCTGGGATTCTATATCCTGCTTCGTGCTTTCGACTTCCGTCAGTATCTGGCCATGCTGGGAGCCGTGGTATGGGCTTTCTCCAGCTATTTCTTCATCATCATAGCTGCCGGCCACATCTGGAAGGTGATAGCCCTGGCCTATCTGCCCCCCATGATAGCGGGTGTGGTGCTGGCCTATCGTGGCAAATACCTATGGGGCCTGTTCGTGGCATCGCTGTTTGGGGCCCTGGAGATACTGGCCAACCATGTGCAGATGACGTATTACTACCTGATTGTCATCCTCTTCATGGTGCTGGCTTTCATCGTCGAGGGCCTGCTGCGCAAGCAGTATGTCCACTTGCTGAAGGCCACGGGAGTGTGCATCGTGGCTGCCGTGATAGCCGTTTCGCTGAATCTTTCGAACCTGTATCATACGTGGCTTTACGGTCAGGAGTCGATGCGTGGCAAGAGTGAACTCGTGAAGGAGAATAGCGCCAACCAGACCTCCAGCGGACTGGACCGCGACTATATTACTGCGTGGAGCTATGGCATTGACGAGACGTGGACCCTCCTGGTGCCCAATGCCAAAGGAGGAGCGACGGTACCGATGGCCCAGAACAAGACGGCCATGAAACATGCCAACAGCGACTATATGGGCATCTACCAGCAGATAGGCCAGTACTGGGGCGAGCAGCCCATGACGATGGGCCCGGTCTATGTGGGTGCCTTCGTGCTGATGCTCTTCGTGTTGGGCCTGTTCATTGTCAAGGGTCCGCTGAAGTGGGGTCTGCTGGCGGCTACCATTCTGAGCATTCTGCTGTCGTGGGGTCGCAACTTCATGCCCTTCACCGATTTCTTTATCGACTACGTGCCGATGTATGCCAAGTTCCGTACGGTAGCCAGCATCCTGGTAGTGGCAGAGTTCACCATCCCCCTGTTGGCCATGCTGGCCTTGAAGCGTATCATCGACGAACCCGAGCTGCTGACCAAGAAGGCCCGTTGGCTGTACGTGTCGTTTGCCTTGACGGGCGGCATGGCCCTGTTGTTTGCCCTGATGCCCAAGCTGTTCTTCCCCGACTATGTCAGTACGTCGGAAATGAAAGCCCTGGCAGGTATTCCGGCAGAACACTTGACGCCCCTGCTGCAGAACCTGACCGAGATGCGCGTGGCCGTGTTTACGGCCGATGCCTGGCGTTCGTTCCTGATTATAGCCATCGGCACGGCGTGTCTGTTGCTCTTCAAGTATAAGAAGCTGCGTGCCGAATGGATGACGGCAGGCTTGCTGCTGCTGTGCCTGATAGACATGTGGCAGGTGAACAAGCGCTATCTGTACGACGATCTGTTTGTGTCGCAGACGGTACGCGAAGAGCCGATAGCCAAAACCCCAACGATAGACCATATCCTGCAAGACCAGAGCCTGGACTACCGTGTGCTGAATATGGCTTCCGATACCTTCAACGAGAATGAGACCTCCTTCTACCTGAAGAGCATTGGCGGCTACCATCCTGCCAAGCTGCGTCGCTACCAGGAACTGATAGAGGCACACATTGCTCCGGAGAAAGCCCGTCTGGGCAATGCCGTCATGGAGGCGCAGGGCGATATGACGCAGGTGAATGGCGACTCGATAGCCCCTGTGCTCAATATGCTGAACACCAAATACCTGATACTGCCCTTGCAGGGTGGCCAGACCGTGCCTCTGGAAAATCCCTATACCTATGGCAATGCCTGGTTTGTGGACCAGGTACATTATGTCAGCAATGCCAACGAAGAGCTGGACATGACGGGCCGGCTGCCACTGCGCCATGAGGCTGTGGCCGACAAGAAGTTCCAGGCCGTACTTGGCGAATCCGTGGTGCAGGACACGCTGAGCCTGGTGTCGCTGACGGCTTATGAACCCAACCAGCTGACCTATGACGTCAATTCCGGCAAGGGCGGCGTCATCGTATTCTCGGAAATCTATTTCCCGGGCTGGACAGCCCTGGTGGATGGCGAGGAATGTGAGCTGGGCCGCGTCAACTACGTGTTGCGCGCCTTGCAGGTGAAGCCCGGCAAGCACCAGGTGGTGCTCAGTTTCAAACCCAAGAGCATAGACCGTACGGAGACGGCAGCCTACGTGGCCTATGCCGTGCTGCTGCTGATTGTCGTGCTGCTGATTGGTAATTACGTTCGTAAGCGCGGTGGCCAATGAAAAAGTTGCTTTCCCTGCCACCTAATCTGGTGGGCTGCTTTCACGACGTGACGGGACTTTCCCGCGACGAGTATTTCTGTACCAACGACCCCGTGGGCCATAAGTTAGGGTCGGGTGGGGGAACCACCTGGCTGTTGCAACAGGCTGAAGAATGGCTACAGGGCGAGCGTTGCATCATTCTTCATGCAGGCGGTCAGAGCCGTCGTCTGCCGTCGTATGCCCCCAGTGGCAAGATCCTGACTCCTCTGCCCGTATTCCGTTGGGAACGTGGCCAGCGGCTGTCGCAGACCCTGCTCGACCTGCAGTTGCCGCTTTATGAGCGCATGATGGAGCAAGCCCCCCGCCGGCTGACCACGATGATCGTCAGTGGCGATGTCTACATACGGGCAGCAGAGCGCATTGGCCAGATACCCGATGCCGATGTGGTGTGCTATGGCTTGTGGCTTGACGCCTCCATTGCCAAGGACCATGGTGTCTTCGTCAGCGACCGTCGTACCCCCAACGTGCTGAAGCAGATGTTGCAGAAGCCGTCAGTCGAACGGCTGTCTGAACTGTTGAAGGACCATTTCTATCTGACGGACATCGGCATCTGGCTGCTCAGCGACCGCGCTGTGGAATTGCTGAAGAAGCGTTCGATGGATGCCAGCGGAACCCGCATTCGCGAGTATGACTTGTATTCGGAGTTTGGCTGTACGTTAGGTTCAGACCCCCTGATAGCCGATGAGGAACTGAAGCAGCTGTCGGTGGCCATCGTGCCATTGCCGGGTGGTGAGTTCTACCATTTCGGCACCTCTGGTGAGATGATATCGTCGACGGTGGCTATCCAGAATATCGTCAACGACCAGCGCGACATCATGCACCACGACCGCAAGCCTCATCCCTCTATTTTTACGCAAAATGCCCTGACCCACAACCATTTTACAGAACAGAACACCAACGTATGGATAGAGAACAGCTGCATTGGCAACCACTGGACGCTGACCCACGACAATATAGTGACGGGGGTGCCTGAAAACGACTGGCATCTGACGCTGGCGCCCGGTCAGTGTCTGGACATCATCCCCATTGGTGAGAGCCAGTATTGTGTGCGCCGCTACCACATTGACGACAAGTTTGCCGGTGCAGAACAGCAGCGCAAACAGTTTCCGGTGGTTGACAGACTGGACACTTTGGACCATCTGGAAGAGCAGGCTGTCCGCTACCTCTCCGCAGAGGACATCTCCAACGAAGCCAACCTGCGCCGACTCTTTGCTCAGCGTCAGCGGTTCCGCAGTCAAAACTGGGGAGCACTGGCGCGCAACTGGCAGCACTCCGTGTTCTATCAGCTTGACCTCGACGATGCTGCCCGAGCGTTTCAGCAGCAGCAACTGCCCATGCCGGAACCCATTCCGGAAACGGCCCCTTTGTTGACACGCATCCACGATGCCATGTTCCGGGGCGACAGCCCACGCGCCTTTTCGCTGTTGCGTGAAGGACTGACCGAGAGTGCGCTGGCCGTCAAGCAACATCCACGGTTGTCCGTATTCCCTGACCAGATTGTCTGGGGCCGTTCCCCTGTGCGTATCGACTTGGCAGGCGGATGGACGGATACACCGCCCTACTGCCTGATGGAGGGCGGTTCGGTGGTGAATATCGCCATCGAACTCAATGGACAGCCTCCCTTGCACACCTATGTCAAGCCCTGCCGTGAGCCGCATATCGTGCTGCGCAGCATAGACCTTGGAGCCATGGAGGTCATCGACACCTACGAACAGCTGGCAGAATATAATAAGGTGGGGTCGCCATTCTCGATTCCCAAGGCAGCCTTGGCATTAGCCGGTTTCCTGCCAGACTTCTCGCTGGAGAGCTATCCCACCCTGCGGACCCAACTGGAGGCCTTTGGCTGTGGTATTGAACTGACCCTGCTGTCGGCAATTCCTGCCGGGAGCGGACTGGGAACCAGCAGCATCCTGGCTTCCACCGTGTTAGGAGCCATCAACGACTTCTGTTCGCTGGCTTGGGACAAGAATGAAATAGGCTGCCGCACACTGGTTCTCGAACAGTTGCTCACTACCGGAGGCGGTTGGCAAGACCAGTTCGGCGGAGTCTTGGGAGGCATCAAACTCCTGGAAACCCAGCGCGGCTTCGACCAGAACCCCTTGGTGCGCTGGTTGCCCGACGATGTCTATACACAACCCGAGTACCAGCAGTGCCACCTGCTCTACTATACCGGCATTACACGTACTGCCAAAAAGATACTGGCTGAAATCGTGCGCCGCATGTTCCTCAATCATGGCGGCGAATTGCGCCAGTTGCGAGCTATGAAGGCACATTCGCAGGATATGTATGAAGCCATCCAACGTCAGGACTTCCGCGAGATGGGACTGCTCATCCGGAAGACATGGCAACAGAACCAGCTCATCGACAGTGGTACCAATCCTGATGCCGTGCGGCGCATCACCAACCTCGTCGACGACCTCTGCTTAGGCTACAAACTGCCCGGCGCAGGAGGTGGCGGCTACCTCTATATGGTGGCTAAGGACCCGGAGGCTGCTGCGCGTATCAAGCAGTTGCTGACAACTCAGCAACCCAATGCCAATGCCCGCTTTGTGGACATGACCCTCTCTAAGACAGGATTGCAAGTGAGTAGAAGCTGATGGAATTCCGGACGGTGGTAGACATACCCAAGATGGGGCTTGAAATACAGCCTTGCGAGGAGATGCTCTTCGTCGGTTCCTGCTTTGCCGACTCCATTGGCCAGCGCTTCCGCGAAGAGGGCTTTCCCGTTGTGGTGAATCCTTACGGTACGATGTATAATCCGGTTTCGGTGTTGCACACCGTCGAACGTTGCCAGGTGGCTCCCCGTATTGTCTTCCTGACCTTAGGCACTAACCGCGTCTACCGGTTGAAGGATACTGGCGAGATAGTAGACAATTGCCAGAAGCGCCCCCAGTCGCTCTTCCGGGAAGAAGAACTCACCGTCGATGAGTGTGTCGAAAGCTTGGAAGCGGCCATTGCCCTGTTGCGCCAGCGTCATCCGTTGGTGCAGGTCATGCTGACTGTCAGTCCCATCCGCTATCGCAAGTATGGCTATCATGAAAGCCAGCTATCCAAGGCTACCCTGCTCTTGGCCATATCACAACTATGCTCTCAAACCTCACCCCTCACCTCTCACCTCCACTATTTTCCCGCCTACGAAATACTGATGGACGAGTTGCGCGACTACCGCTTCTATGCCGCTGACATGCTGCATCCCTCACAGCAGGCTGTCGACTACATCTGGGAGCGCTTGGTAGACAGCAGCTTCTCGGCAGAGGCCAAGGCATTCCTTGACGAATGGCGCCCCCTGAAACAAACCCTCGCCCACAGACCTTTCAACCCCGAGGCCGAGGAATACAAGGCGCTGATGGATAAAACTATGTTAAAAGTAGCCGAGTTACGCAAAAAATATCCTACCTTTGCATTATGAATTACTCCATAGTAAAAATTACTACACTCATAGGAGCACGGCGCATGGGTACTGCCGATGCTCAGATCAGTTGGCTGCTTACGGACAGCCGTTCACTTTGTTTCCCCGAAACCACCCTGTTCTTCGCCCTCAAGAGTCAGCGCAATGACGGGCATCACTACATTGAAGACCTCTATCGCCGTGGGGTGCGCAATTTCGTGGTCGACCATCTGCCCGAGCATCCCCAGGCTGATGCCAACTACCTGAAGGTGCCGTCGCCACTGGCCGCCTTGCAGCGGCTGGCCGAGCGTCATCGCGACGAGTTCAACTGTCCGATAGTCGGCATTACGGGTTCCAATGGCAAGACGATGGTCAAGGAGTGGCTCTATCAGGTGCTGTCGCCACAATTCACGGTTACTCGTTCGCCCAAGAGTTTTAATTCGCAGATTGGTGTGCCCCTCTCGGTATGGCTGCTCAACGAACAGACACAGATCGGTCTCTTCGAGGCGGGTATCAGTCAGGTTGGCGAGATGGATGCCCTGCGCGACATCATCCAACCCACCATTGGCGTGCTGACCTCCATAGGTGCCCCCCACCAGGAGAATTTCCGCTCGCTGGAAGAGAAATGCATGGAGAAACTCAGACTGTTTCAAGATGCCAAGGTCATCATCTATAATGCCGACGACGACTTGGTGAGTCGCTGCATCCGTCGCAGTGGCTTTCGGGGGCGTAAGATAGGATGGCACCGCGATGAGCTGTTGCCTACCTACCAGCTGCCGTTTGATGACGAAGCCTCCATCGAGTGCTCGCTGGCTGTGGCTGCTACGGCTCTGTACTTAGGGGTGGCGCCAGAGCAGTTGGCTGAGCGCATGGCTCAGCTGGAACCTGTCGCCATGCGCCTGGAGGTGAAGGAAGGCCAGCATGGTTGTCAGCTTATTAACGACTCCTACAACAGCGATATCAACTCGCTGGATATTGCCCTCGACTTCATGTCACGTCGCCCCGGCAACCAACGTACACTGATACTCAGCGACATCTACCAGAGCGGCATGGCTGATGCCGACCTCTATAGCGAAGTCAACGACCTTTGCCAGAAACGCGGCATCGACCAACTGATAGGTATCGGACCCCGCATCAGTTCTCAAAGTTCCAAGTTCCAAGTTCCGAGTTCCAGGTTCTTTGCCGCCACCGACGATTTCTTGCACAGCAGCACCTTCCGCCAGTTGCACGACCAACTCATCCTCATCAAGGGGGCCCGTGCCTTCGGTTTCGACCGCATCACGGAGCAGTTGGAACAGAAGGTGCATGAAACCATTCTGGAGGTCAACCTCAACGCCGTCGTCGATAACCTCAACTACTATCGCTCCTTCCTGAAGCCCGAGACCAAGCTGGTGTGCATGGTGAAAGCCGATGCCTACGGCGCAGGAGCCGTAGAGGTGGCCAAGACGCTGCAAGACCATCGCGTAGACTATCTGGCAGTGGCTGTCGCTGACGAGGGCGTCACCTTGCGTCGCAACGGTATTACGCAGAACATCATGGTGATGAACCCGGAGATGACGGCCTTCAAGACCATGTTTGACTACGACTTGGAACCCGAAGTCTACTCCTTCCGGCTGATGGATGCCCTCATCCGTGCCGCCGAGAAACAGGGTGTGACAGGCTGGCCCGTACACATCAAGCTCGACACGGGTATGCACCGCCTGGGCTTCGACCCCGAACGCGACATGGAGGAACTCATCCGACGGTTGAAACAGCAGAACGCCATCATTCCGCGTTCCGTCTTCAGCCACTTTGTAGGCTCCGACAGCGATGACTTCGACAACTTCTCGACCATGCAGTTCGAGAAATTCGACCGTGCCAGCCGTCAGCTACAGGCTGCTTTCCCCCACAAGATATTGCGCCACATGGACAATTCCGCCGCCATTGAGCACTTCCCCGAGCGACAAATGGATATGTGCCGACTGGGGCTGGGGCTCTATGGCGTAGACCCGCGCGACAACCGTATGCTGCATACCGTTTCGACGCTGAAGACCACCATCCTGCAGTTGCGCCATGTGCCCAAGGAGGATACCGTGGGCTATAGTCGCAAAGGGGTGCTGACCCGTGACTCCGTGATAGCCGCCATTCCCATAGGCTATGCCGACGGACTGAACCGCCACCTTGGGCGCGGGGCCTGCTACTGTCTGGTGAACGGACAGAAGGCACCCTACGTGGGCAACATCTGCATGGATGTGGCCATGATTGACGTGACCGACATCCCTTGTCAGGAAGGTGACATGGTGGAAATCTTCGGCGAACAGCTGCCCATCACTGTCCTGAGCGACGTGCTGCAGACCATCCCCTACGAGGTGATGACCAGCATCAGCAATCGTGTGAAGAAAGTCTATTTCCAGGACTAAGCACATGCAATAACCGACATAAATCCTAACGCAGTGTATGATATGAAAAAACTATTGATTACTTCTGTAGCAGTGGCCCTGTCTGCTTGCTGCACTTTCGCACAGTCAACACTACGACTGTGGTACGACAAACCGGCTACCCACTGGCTGGAAGCCCTGCCCATCGGCAATTCCCATCTGGGAGGCATGGTGTATGGCGGTGCTGACACGGAGCAGATACAGTTGAACGAGGAGACGTTCTGGTCAGGGTCGCCCTATCAGAACAACAGTCAGGAGGCCAAGAGTCATCTGGCCGAAGTCAGGAAGCTTATCTTTGAGGGCCGTGAGAAAGAGGCCCATGCCTTGCTCGACAAGTATTTTGTAAAGGGTCCCCACGGCATGCGCTTCCTGCCTATGGGCAATCTGATGGCAAAGTTCTGGAATCGTCAGACCGCCAAGGACTTCCAGCGCAGTCTGTCGCTGGACTCGGCCGTTTCCACAGTGACCTACCGCGTGGGCGAGGTTCGCTATCGCAGGACGACAATTGCGTCGCAGGCCGACAATGTGATAGCCATGCACATCGAGGCCGACCAGGCTAAGGCACTGAATTTCTCATTGTCATACGAGAGTGAGTTGCCTGCCGTCAGTCAGGTGCGTGACCATGTGCTGACCACCGTGGTGGATGGTGTGGCCCAAGAGGGCGTTGCTGCCGGACTGAAAGCCGAGTGCCGTGTGTGGGTGGAAACCGACGGCCGACTGACCGATGGTGCCCAGACGGTAACGGTAGAGGGAGCTACCAAGGCCACCGTCTACGTGACGGCCGCTACGAATTTCGTCAACTATCATGACATCAGTGGACATGCTGCGGCAAAGAACGATGCCGTGATGGCCTCTGTCAAGGGTCGCAGCTTCGACAGTCTGCTGCAGGCCCATCTCGCAAAGTATCAGTCGCAGTTCGGTCGTGTCAGTCTGTCGCTGCCTACTTCCGACAAGTCCGGCTTGCCCACTGACCGCCGTCTGGCCGCCTTTAAGGATGGCAAGGACATGGCGCTCGTGGCCCTTATGTTCCAGTATGGCCGCTACCTGCTCATCAGCTCGTCGCAACCAGGAGGGCAGCCTGCCAACCTGCAAGGTGTGTGGAACGACAAGCGTAATGCCCCGTGGGATTCCAAATACACCATCAACATCAATACTGAAATGAACTACTGGCCAGCCCTGGTAGGCAATCTGGCTGAAACCCAGCAGCCTCTGTTCTCCATGATAAAAGACCTGAGCGTGACGGGTGCCGAGACAGCCCGGACGATGTATGGCTGCGGTGGTTGGGTGGCCCATCACAATACCGACCTCTGGCGCATTGCAGGGCCAGTGGACGGCACTTCCTGGGGCATGTTCCCCACGGGTGGTGCCTGGCTGACCACCCATATCTGGCAGCACTATCTCTATACCGGCGACAAGGCTTTTCTTCGCGAGATGTTGCCTGCGATGCAAGGAGCGGCAGAATTCCTGCTCGACTATGTTCAGCCGCATCCTCAGTATGGATGGCTGATGACGGTGCCCACTGTGTCGCCAGAACATGGTCCTGCTGGAAAGGGTACTACGGTGACGGCAGGGTCTACGATGGACAACCAGATAGTATTCGATGTGCTGAGCAATACGCTCAACGCCATGAATGCCTTAGGCGTGAAGGACACCAAACTGAAGAAGCGCCTCACGGAGACTATCGCCCAGTTGCCTCCCATGCAAATAGGCCGTTACGGACAGCTGCAGGAGTGGCTGATAGATGCTGACGACCCGAAGGACGAGCATCGCCATGTGTCGCATCTCTATGGCCTCTATCCCTCCAACCAGATTTCGCCCTACAGCCATCCTGACCTGTTCTCGGCAGCAGCAACCACCCTGACGCAGCGTGGCGACATGGCTACAGGCTGGAGCCTGGGCTGGAAGATTAATTTCTGGGCCCGTTTGCTCGATGGCAATCATGCCCTGCGCATCCTGTCCAATATGCTGTCGCTGCTGCCCGACGATTCACGCGTCAGCCAGTATCCCAACGGGCGCACCTATCCCAATCTCTTCGATGCTCACCCTCCCTTCCAGATTGACGGCAATTTCGGTTGTGCTGCCGGTGTGGCCGAAATGCTGTTGCAGAGTCACGACGGTGCCGTACATCTGTTGCCGGCCCTGCCCGATGCCTGGGCCGATGGTGAGGTGAAGGGCTTCTGTGCCCGTGGTGGCTTCGTGGTCGATATGCAGTGGAGTGGGGGGCAGCTGCAGTCGGCGCGCATTCGCTCTACCTTAGGTGGTGTGTTGCGCCTACGTTCCTACGTGCCGTTGAAGGGGCGTGGACTGAAGGTTGCCAAGGGCACCTGCCCCAATCCCCTGTTGGCCGTCGCCCACATCAAGACCCCGCTGGTGTCGCAGGAGAAGGCTCAACCCACCACCCTCACCTCGAACCTCTCGCCCCTCGCCTCTCACCCCTATGAATACGATGTCAAGACCCGGAAAGGGCAGGTCATAGA
>CAMOQW010000044.1 GCA_946623195.1 uncultured Prevotella sp. | reverse complement strand
AGGCGTACCACACGCGAGGGGTCGCCCTGGTTGCGCAGCCACGTCTCGCGGAACTGCTCCTTGATATAGTCGAACAGCTTCTGCTTCAGGGCCATGCGGGTCTGCCAGATTTCCTCGTCGGGGCAGTCGTAGATGCCGTGCCAGATTTCTTCGTTCGACTGGTCGCTCATGTGCTTGGCGTCGAAATACTTGGCGTAGACGCGGCGCCACTCGGTGGCACACCAGGTGGGGAAGTGGACGCCGTTGGTGACGTAGCCCACGTGGTTCTCCTCAGGATAGTAGCCGTTCCAGATGGGGGCGAACATCTTCTGCGAAACCCAGCCGTGCAGCCAGCTGACGCCGTTGACCTCCTGGCAGGTGTTGCAGGCGAAGGTCGACATGCAGAACTTCTCGCCGTGGTCGTCGGGATTGGTGCGCCCCATACCGATGAACTCGTCCCACGTGATGCCGAGCTTCTGGGGATAGCCGCCCATGTACTTGCCGAAGAGTCCCTCGTCGAAGTAGTCGTGGCCGGCGGGCACGGGGGTATGCACGGTGTAGAGGCCGCTGGCGCGCACCAGCTCAAGGGCCTGGTTGAAGGTCAGACCGTCCTCCTCGATGTAGTCGCACAGGCGCTGCAGGTTGCACAGGGCGGCGTGGCCCTCGTTGCAGTGGTAGACGTCCTTCTTGATGCCCAGCTTCTTGAGCAGCAGCATACCGCCGATGCCCAGCAGAATCTCCTGCTTCAGGCGGTTCTCCCAGTCGCCGCCGTAGAGGGCGTGGGTGATGGGGCGGTCGAAGTCGGAGTTCATCTCGTTGTCGGTATCCAGCAGGTAGAGGCTGACGCGGCCCACGTTGACACGCCATACGTAGGCATGAACCTGGTAGTTGGTGTAGGGCACGTCGATGACCAGCGGGTTGCCGTCCTTGTCCATCTGGCGCTCAATGGGCAGCGAGCCGAAGTTCTGGCTCTCGTAGTTGGCAATCTGCTGACCGTCCATCGAGAGGCTCTGCGTGAAATAGCCGTAGCGATAGAGGAAGCCCACGGCGCACATGTCGACATTCGAGTCTGACGCCTCCTTCACATAGTCGCCGGCCAGCATGCCCAGACCGCCGGAGTAAATCTTCAGCGCCGAGTGGATGCCGTACTCCATGCAGAAGTAGGCCACCGACGGGCGCTTCTTGTCGGGCTCCACGTCCATATACTTGCGGAAGTCGGCATAGACATCCTTCACGCGCTTCATCAGTGCCTTGTCCTTCACAATCTCCTCCTTGCGGGCAAAGCTCAGACGCTCCAGCAGCATCACGGGGTTGTGCTTCACTTCGTGATAAATCTCAGGGCACAGGTCGCGGAACAGGTCGCGGGCCTCATAGTTCCACACCCACCACATGTTGTGGGCAATCTCGTCCAAACACTTCAGCTCCTTGGGCAGCGTGGCCTTGACGGTCAGCTCTTTCCACTGCGGAGCATTTGCATAGTCTGCTTTAATCTTCATATTGTTAATATTTGGGGATTATTAATAATGCTATTGGGAATTGTTTACTGGGCGGCCATGCGGGCCTCTGCCTTGCGCAGGGCGATGTCGTAGGCCTCGTGATAATACTGGATAAACTCGCTCCAGAGGGCTTTCTTCGACAGCTCGCCGGCACGCTTGCGGCACTCGTCGACCTGCTTCTTGTCCATCGTCGAGAACAGGGCCACCGTGTCCTTGATGTTGTCGGCCACCTCGCTGTAGTTGTAGTCGGTGCGGTGAATCACCTTCACGCCGTCCGTCAGCTCGCCGTAGTGCCCGAACTCCTTGTTGGCCCACAGCCCGAAGCCGGCCAGGTCGGTCGTGATGCAGGGCACCTTGAAAGCCACGGCCTCCAGCGGCGTATAGCCCCACGGCTCGTAGTAGGAGGGATAGATGCAGAGGTCGTTGCCCAGCACCACGTCGTAGTAGGTCATGTTGACGATGCCGTCCTTGCCGTCCAGGTAGCAGGGCAGGAAAACCACCTTCACCTTGTCGTCCGGGCGATTGTGCATGTCGTAGTACTTCATCATGCCCAGCACGTTGTCGTGGCTCATGTTGTGCAGCCAGTGGGTCACCTGCGGCACGTCGAGCGGCGTGTCGTAACGCTTGCCGCTCTGCAGACGCTCCTGCAGGTCCTTGCGGGGCTCGCCCACCCAGCCCGGCACCTCGATGAAGGCCACCACCTTCTTCCGAAGGTCGCGGTCGCGCAGCAGGCGGTTCATGGCTTCCACGAACACGTCGATGCCCTTGTTGCGGAACTCATAGCGACCCGAGGTGGAAACAATCAGCGTGTCGTCGTCGAGCTGCTCGCCCAACAGCGCATTGGCCACGTCCAGCAGACGGCGGCGGGCAGCGCGGCGCTTGCGGCTGAAGGCGGCGGTCTTCGGCACGAAACTGTCGTCGAAGCCGTTGGGCAGCACGACGTCCACGGGTTTGTCCAGCAACTCACGGCACTCGTTGGCCGTAATGTCGCTCACCGTCGTGAAGCAGTCCACGTGCAGCGCCGTCTGCTTCTCTATCGAGTGCTTCGACTGCATATTCAGCTCGGCGGCCATCTGGTCGCCATTGTAGGCGAAGAGATAGTCGTAGAGCGGCTTCTGGTTGCCGGCTATCGAACGGCCGATGCTCGTGGCATGGGTCGTGAAGATGGTGCCTATCTGCGGCAGACGGTTGTTGATATACAGAGCACCCAGGCCGCACATCCACTCGTTGGCATGATAGACCACGCGCAGCCCATCGTCATGCAGATAATGGTTGTAGTAGCTCTCGACCACCAGGGCGGCAGCATACGAGAACATCGAAGCCTCATCGTAGTCGCCGTAGGCATGCAGCGAGTCAACGCCGTAGTGCTCCCACAGCCAGCCGTAAATCTCGTTCTTCTTCTCGAAGAAAGGCGTAAAGTCAACCAGAATGGCTATCGGCTCGCCGGGAATCGTCCAGCGGCCCACCCTGACGGTCAGCCCCTCTTCCTTGGCTATCCACTGCCATTCAGCAAAAAGCGATTTCTCCTCTTTAAAATATGGGCTCTCACTTTCCTTCCAAAAATCAGGACCGATAAAGATTATCCTGTCCCGCATCTCATCCTGCAAGGTCTTTGCGCGAGTGGAAAGAACGGTATAAATTCCGCCGACTTTATTACAGACTTCCCAGCTCGATTCAAAGATGTAATCAGGCTTTAAATAATTCGTTTCCATACTAATACATGTATTGTGGCCGCAAAGGTACTTAAAATTTTTAAATTCATGCAACGTTTTCACATATATTTTCAACGTAAACGATTATTTATTGATTTAGATTTAGTACCTTTGCCCTCAAAATCAAGAAAAAACGATGAGAACAATGCTTTTTGCGGCCCTACTGGGCATGGCCATAACAGAATGCCGGGCACAGCAGTCCGACCAGTCTTTCCGCGCGTACCTTATTAATAATATATATAACGTCTACCTGCGCATCAACTTCTACGACCAGAACATCACCATTCCGGGGCAGGAGCTGTACGGCGAGCTGCCGGGATTCCTGGGCAAGCAGCGCAACTCGTTCTGCTGGGTCATCACCTCATGCCAGGTGAAAAGCGAGAAGGAAGCCACGCTGCAGCTCATCAACGACTTCGGCAGCGAAGACCTGCAGGCTACTCTGACCAGGGAGAACGACTCCGTCTACGTGCTGAAGCAGGAGAAAGGCAGCGCGCTCAAAGTGCCCAACAACGGCAAGTGGCAGAAACTGCCCAAGCAGCTGGAGTTCCTGAGAAAATGAAAAAAAACAGAAAGCGATATGATTACATTTCCGATAGCGAAGATTAACTTAGGCCTGAACGTGGTAGAAAAGCGGGCCGACGGCTACCACAACCTGCAAACCGTGTTCTATCCCGTACCCATCACCGACGCGCTGGAGCTACAGCAGATGGACCCGTCGTTCCCGTCGGCCGCAGACTGCGACCTGAAAGTCACCAACCTGCACATCGAGGGCGACGAGCAGAAGAACCTGGTGGTCAGGGCCTACGGCTTGCTCAAACAAGACTTCCCCACCCTGCCCCGACTGCACGCCCACCTCTGGAAGGCCATACCCACTCAGGCCGGCATGGGCGGCGGCAGCAGCGACTGCGCCTACATGATCCGGCTGCTGAACAGCATGTTCGGACTGGGGCTCAGCGACCAGCAGATGATACAATATGCCGCCCGACTGGGAGCCGACTGTGCCTTCTTCATCCTGGGGCGCCCCTGCTATGCCGAAGGAATCGGTGAAAGGCTGCAGCCCGTCGGTCTCGACCTCAGCGGATGGCATATCGGCATCGTCAGGCCCGACATTCCCGTTTCTACCAAGGAGGCGTTCTCGCTCATCCACCCCCACTTCCCAACGAAGAACTGTCGCGACGTAGTGGCTCAGCCCGTGGAGACATGGCGCCAGGAACTGACCAACGACTTCGAGCAGAGCGTCTTTGCACTGCATCCCGAAATCGGCCAGGTGAAAGAGCGCCTCTATCAGATGGGCGCCACATACGCAGCCATGAGCGGCTCAGGCAGTGCCCTCTACGGACTGTTCAAAAAGAAACCCACCGACCTGGCCGGTGAGTTTCCCGATATGTTTACGTTCTGCGGCTTGTTTTAGCCTTTGTCGTCTGTGAGCGACGACGTGCGCACCCGGCTCAAGGTCTCGGGAGTCATCTGCAGATAGCTGGCAATATATAGCAGCGGGGCTCGCAGCACCAGCTGGGGCGAACGCTTCACCAGCTTGGCATAGCGCTCCTGGGCCGACTCGAAGCGCAGCATGTCGGCATGTATCTGCGACAGGATGAGCGACTCCTCCAGTATCTTACGATAGAGCATCTGGATGTTCACGTTCCTCACGGCCTCATGCTCCAGCCGTGCCTTGGGCAGCGCAAAGATGAGGGTCGGCTCCAGCGCCTGTATCTGCTGCAGAGAGGGCTTCTCCTTAAACAGGCTCTCAATACTCATGCAAATGGTATTCTCCGTGGCCATATATTCGGTCAGCTCCTTACCATTCTTATAATAGAACTGGCGCACCAGTCCCTTTGCCACCCAGTAAATATTAGTACAGACATCGCCTTCCTTGAGGATAAGTTCTCCTTTTTGGAACCTCATCGGAACCAGGATGCTCTCCAGCACGTCCAGTTCATCGTGTGTCATTGTACTATAGCGTCTGGCCAATTCGCGGGCCACGTCTCGTGTTGTCAGTCCGATTGTTGTCATAAGCTGATGGGATTTTCAGTCTGTTTTCTGTTGTTATGTTATTAGTTTGTTGTTGTCTTAGTCGAGTTTCAGTACTGCCAGGAAGGCTTTCTGCGGCACTTCCACGTTGCCAATCTGTTTCATGCGTTTCTTGCCGCGCTTCTGCTTCTCCAGCAACTTGCGCTTTCGGCTGACGTCGCCGCCATAGCATTTGGCGGTCACGTCCTTGCGCACTTGCTTCACCGTTTCGCGGGCAATTATCTTGGCACCGATAGCTGCCTGGATGGCGATGTCGAACTGCTGGCGCGGAATCAGCTCCTTCAGTTTCTCGCACATGCGGCGGCCGAACGATACGGCATTGTCCTGATGCGTCAGTGTCGACAGCGCATCCACGGGTTCTCCGTTCAGCAGGATGTCCAGTTTGACAAGTTTCGAGGGTCGGAACGAGTCGATGTGATAGTCGAAGGAGGCATAGCCCTTGGAGATGCTCTTCAGTTTGTCGTAGAAATCAATGACGATTTCGCCCAAGGGCAGCATGAAACGCAGTTCCACACGCCCGCCGGAAACATACTGCTGGTCTATCAGCTCGCCCCGTTTGTCAAGACAGAGCGTCATGATGGGACCGATGTAGTCGGCAGCGGTGATAATGGAGGCTTTGATATAGGGCTCCTCTATATGGTCTATCATCGTCTGGTCGGGCAGCCCTGACGGGTTGTGCACCTCCTTCTCCTCATGTTGCTTGGTGTAGCACATATAGGTCACGTTGGGCACGGTGGTAATCACGTCCATGTCGAACTCGCGGTCCAGTCGCTCCTGTACTATCTCCATGTGCAACAGTCCCAGGAATCCGCACCGGAAACCGAAACCAAGGGCTATCGACGTCTCCGGAACGAAAGTCAGCGAGGCATCGTTCAACTGCAGTTTCTCCAGTGAGGCGCGCAGATTCTCGTAATCGGTGGGGTCAATGGGGTAGACGCCGGCAAACACCATCGGTTTCACCTCCTGGAAGCCCTCGATAGCCTGTTGGCAAGGACGTGCCACATGGGTGATGGTGTCGCCCACTTTCACCTCCTTCGAATCCTTGATACCACTGATGATGTAGCCTACATCGCCGGTCCTCAACTCCTTGCGGGGAATCATGTCCATCTTCAGCACGCCCACCTCGTCGGCATCGTATTCCATACCCGTATTGAAGAACTTCACCTTGTCACCCTGGCGAATGGTTCCGTTCACTATCTTGAAATAGGCGATGATACCTCGGAAGGAGTTAAAGACGGAGTCGAAAATCAATGCCTGCAGCGGAGCCTGCTCGTCGCCCGTCGGATGGGGAATACGCTCCACGACGGCATCCAGAATCTGCTCCACGCCCTCGCCGGTCTTACCCGAAGCACGGATGATATCCTCAGGATCGCAGCCTATCAGGTCTACTATCTCGTCTTCCACCTCGTCAGGCATGGCCGACGGCATGTCAATCTTGTTAATGACGGGAATTATCTCCAAATCATTGTCGATAGCCAGATAAAGATTGGAAATGGTCTGAGCCTGCACGCCCTGTGTAGCATCCACCACCAGCAGCGCCCCTTCGCAGGCAGCGATGGAACGCGACACTTCGTAGCTGAAGTCCACATGTCCCGGGGTGTCTATCAGGTTCAGAATATATTTCTCACCATTCTTCACATATTCCATCTGAATGGCATGACTCTTGATGGTGATGCCACGCTCACGCTCCAAATCCATGTCGTCAAGCATCTGTCCTTCAGTCACTTGAATAGTCTTAGTGTACTCCAGCAGACGGTCAGCCAGCGTCGACTTTCCGTGGTCGATATGCGCAATGATACAGAAGTTTCTTATATGGTCCATGTACTTTCTAAACACAATTTTGTGCAAAGATACACAAAAAATTTGGAAAACGTGGCAACAATTTAAAAAATATTGCTATCTTTGCATAAAAATACGGTAACTATGAAAACCTTTAAGAATTTTGATGACTTACCCCGCCAGATTTCGACAGCCCGTCGCAAGATGCGAATAGCCGTCGTAAGACCTGCCGACAATGCCACTCAGGAGGCTTTACGCCGAGTGAAGAAACACCAGTTAGCCGAAACGGTTGTCATTGACGATGACAGTCCGGAAGTTGCAGCAGAGAAGGCCGTTCTGATGATACGTTCAGGCCAGGCCGACCTGCTGATGAAAGGCCTCATCGGAACCGACCAGCTGCTACGTGCCATCCTGAACAAAGAAACGGGACTTCTGCCCGAAGGTCATATCCTGACCCACATTTCAGTTGCAGAAATCCCCACCTATCCGAAACCGCTTTTCTTCTCTGATGCGGCCGTCATTCCCTACCCTACCCATGAGCAGCGGATAGCACAAGTCCGCTATACGGTGGCGACCTGTCACCGCCTGGGGATACGAACGCCCAGGATTGCCCTCGTTCACTGTTCCGAGAAACCCGGCAAGCGATTCCCCTTTGTCGACGGCTATGCAGAAATCAAGCGGATGGCTGCCGACGGCGACTTTGGCCGTTGCATCGTTGACGGTCCTTTAGACGTAAAATCGGCCTGTTCGCGCCAGGCATTAAAGGCTAAGGGCATCAGTTCTCCGCTCAATGGTTATGCCGACGTACTCATCATGCCGGATATTGAAGCCGGCAATGCCTTCTATAAATCCATGACGCTGTTTGCCGGCGCTCGTACAGCCGGAATGCTCTGTGGCGCCCGCTGCCCTGTAGTGGTTCCCTCAAGGGGCGACTCTGCCGAATCTAAATACAATAGTATCCTGTTAGCACTTGCCAGCGTATGAAAATCCTTGCCATCAACCCGGGAAGTACATCCACGAAGATTGCCGTCTATGAGGACGAGAAGCCGATGCTGCTATGCAATATCAGTCATACGGCGGAGGAGTTGGCCCCCTTTGATGCCATTACTGAGCAGATGGACTTCCGTCGCCAGTTAGTACTCGACGAGTTGCAGCGTTCCAAGATTCCTTTGGAGTTTGACGCTATCATCGGCCGTGGCGGACTCGTCAAGCCCATCAGTGGTGGAGTTTACGAAATCAACGAACGCATGGTCAGCGACACCCTGCATGGCTGCGTGATGCACAACCATGCCTGCAACCTAGGCTGTCTGATTGCCAACGAGATAGCAGCGTCCATTCCCGGCTGCCGTGCCTTTATTGCCGACCCCGGAGTAGTGGACGAGCTATCCCCGCTGGCCCGTATCAGCGGGTCACCGCTCATGCCTCGCATCTGCATTTGGCACGCCCTGAACCAGCGAGCCATCGCCCGCCGCTATGCCCGGAGTATCAGCAAAGAATATGAAGACCTGAACCTGATTGTCTGTCATCTGGGCGGTGGCATTTCCGTTGCTGCCCATGAACACGGACGGGCCATCGATGCCAACAATGCCTTGGACGGCGAAGGTGCCTTCTCGCCTGAGCGTGCCGGTTCGCTGCCTGCCGCCGACCTGATTCGGCTTTGTTTCAGTGGTAAATTTACTGAGAAACAATTGCTGAAGCGCATTGCCGGTAAAGCCGGTCTGACTGCCCATTTGGGCACCAACGACATGAAGGAGATTCTGGAGCGCATCCGCCAAGGCGACATCCATGCCCAGCTGATAGTGGATGCCATGCTGTATCATACTGCCAAGCAGATTGCTTCAGAGTCAGCAGTACTTTGCGGACAAGTGGATGCCATCTTGCTGACCGGTGGCATGGCCCACAGCGATTATGTAGTCAGCGAACTCCGTCGCCGCATTGGTTTCCTCGCCCCAGTCCACATATTCCCGGGCGAAGACGAGATGGAAGCTTTGGCACTCAACGCTCTTGCTGTCTTGCAAGGCAAGCAACAAGCTCAGGAATATAAATAATCAAAGACCGCTCCTCTTGTTTTCGGGGAGCGGTCTTGATGAGTGTACTACTAAATATTTTTATTCAAGGTCTCTTTCCAAGCAGCGTATGCAGAGCGATAATCATCGCGGTGCTGCTCATCCGGTTCTATCACCTCCAGTTTGTCCAAGGTAGCAAAAGCTTCCTGGTTGTCCTTATAGATACCGGCACCAATACCGGCACCCTTGGCGGCACCCACCGAACCATCGGTATCGTAGAGTTCTATCGTGGCCCCGCTGACACCTGCCAACGTATTACGGAAGAGCGGCGACAGGAACATATTGGCCTTGCCTGCATGAATTTTCTTGATATCCATACCCATCTGCTGCATGATTTCCATTCCGTAGCAGAAGGAGAACACGATGCCCTCTTGCGCGGCACGTACCAGGTGGGCCTTATGGTGCTTGTTGAAATTCAGTCCGTTAACAGAACATCCTATTTCCTTGTTCTCCAGCACACGCTCTGCACCGTTTCCGAACGGAACGATGGTGACGCCCTCACTGCCAATAGGCACCGTGGCAGCCAGGTCATTCATGGCAGCATAGCTGACATCAGGTGTAATATTCCGATGTACCCATGCATTCAGGATACCCGTTCCGTTAATACAAAGCAGAACCCCAAGTCGGGTCTGTTCGGCACTATGATTGACATGAGCAAAAGTGTTTACACGCGACTGCTTGTCGTAATTCACCTCGCCCAACACACCATAAACCACGCCGCTGGTTCCGGCCGTTGCCGCAATCTCGCCCGGATTCAGCACATTCAGCGACAAGGCATTATTGGGCTGGTCGCCACCTCTGTAGGTTATCGGAGTACCGGCTTTCAGCCCCAGCTCTGCAGCAGCCTCGGCACTGACCTCGCTCTGCACGCTGAACGTGGGTACGATGTCGGCTATCAGCGACTGGTCGAAACCATAATAGTCCATGAGGAAATCTGCCACCCGGTTGTTCTTGAAGTCCCAGAACATGCCCTCACTCAGACCGCTCACCGTCGTATTCACCTGTCCCGACAAGCGCATGGCGATGTAATCACCCGGCAGCATGATTTTATAGATTTTTCCGAACAATTCAGGCTCATTCTCCTTGACCCAAGCCAGTTTAGCAGCCGTGAAGTTTCCGGGAGAATTCAGCAGATGGCTCAAGCACCGGTCGGCGCCCAAATCCTTGAAAGCCTTCTCGCCATAGGGAACGGCACGAGAATCACACCAGATAATGGAGGGCCGCAAGGCTTTCAGATTCTTATCTACACACACCAAGCCATGCATCTGATACGAAATACCAATGGCCTTGATTTCATCAGCCTTGGCATTGGCATCTGCCATGATTTTCCTCAGACTGAGCTTGGCATTGTCCCACCACATTTGTGGATCCTGCTCGGCCCAACCGGCCTTGACAGCCATGATGGGAGCCTCCTTTTCAGGATAGAAAGCCGTAGCCACACACTTGCCACTATCCGCATTCACCAACGAGGCCTTCACCGAAGAACTGCCTACGTCGAAACCTAAAAGATACCTGTTTGTCATAATTTTATGATTAACGTTATTCGCAATAATAATACGTTTTACCCTACAAAATTCCCTAAATAATTTCTAAAATCCAACTTTTTTGCATTTTTTCATCATTTTTTTATCAATATTTGACTACATTTAAAAATAATTTTTTACCTTTGCACGTTAGAATAACAATTCTAATGACTTAGATTTATTTCATATATGAAAAAAAAGATACTAATACTTGACGACAAGGAGACCATAGCAAAAGTGCTCTCCATTTATTTGATGAGTGACTATGATGTCCAATGGCTGCCTGACGGTTTGCAGGGTGTCAAATGGCTTCAGGCCGGCAACACTCCCGACTTGATTATTTCCGACATCCGTATGCCGGGCATGCGTGGCGACGATTTTCTCGAGTGGATTAAGCAGAACGAGCTTTTCCGCCACATCCCGGTCATCATGCTCTCCAGTGAAGACTCCACCAGTGAGCGCATCCGACTATTGGAGATAGGAGCTGTCGACTACATCGTCAAGCCCTTCAACCCAATGGAATTGAAGATTCGCGTCAAGAAGATTCTTCCCTAATTAATAATAAGGTATTTTATATTTATATGATAGGTGTCGTCTATTTAGGCAACAACAAGAGAACGCAAGAGCGTCTGAAATACATCCCCGGGCAGCTGGTCCGCATGACCGAAGCCTACAAGGATGCTGCCTTGATTTGTACGCCCCATGTTGCCAACGAGCATTTCATCGTATTCTTTGAACGCAACGTCCGTAGTGAGGATATCACAGCCATCACCTATCTGAGGAAGAAGTCGCACAACGTATATATCATTCTGATTACCGACACGATGTCAGAAGAAGAACGTGATATTTACATGAAGTGCGGCATCAATGATACGATTACCCGTGAAGCCACCGTCACAGAGTTGAACAAGAAGATTCAGTTCATCTCTGACCGTGAGACCATCCTTTTTGACAACGAGCGTCCCAAGCACAAGATACTGAAGTTCAAGATTCCTGTCTGGAAGCGCCTCTTCGACATTTTCTTCTCTGGAATAGCCATCATTGTTCTTTCCCCCGTATTCATCATCACCGCCCTCGCCATCAAGTTGGAGAGCAAAGGACCGGTTCTGTTCAAGTCGAAACGCGTTGGCACCAACTACACCATCTTCGACTTCCTGAAGTTCCGCAGCATGTACATCGATGCCGAGGACCGTCTGCAGGAACTCAGCAAAGATCACAACCAGTATGCAGAAAGCCATGAGCCGGAAGAGCACAAGACCATCACGGCTCCCCTTGGCGACCAGGCCGAACAGGCCATGTTCGACATGGGCATGGAGTCTGAGATGATGATTAGCGACGAAGAGATCATGCTGGTTGGCGACGACTTCGTGGTGGCAGAGAGCGACTTCAACAAGCAGAAGAAAGAAGAAAACGAGAATGCCTTTGTCAAGATTGAGAACGACCCGCGCATTACCAAGGTGGGCCGTTTCATCCGCAAATACAGCATCGACGAGCTGCCCCAGCTATTCAACATCCTCAAAGGCGACATGTCTATTGTCGGCAACCGTCCTCTGCCCCTTTATGAAGCCGAGAAGCTGACTGCCGACAAGAGCATCGACCGTTTCATGGCTCCTGCTGGCCTGACGGGTCTCTGGCAGGTGGAGGAGCGCGGCAAGGGTGGTGCCATGAGTGCCGAAGAGCGCAAGCAACTCGATATCACCTACGGTCAGACCTACAATTTCATGCTCGACATGAAGATTATCCTGCGTACGCTGACCGCTTTCGTACAGAAAGAGAACGTTTAAAACACATTGAGTTAACGAACTATGAAAAGTTTAAGACATATCATCCTCACCTCCCTGTTTGTTGCAACAGCATCGACAGCCTATGCCCAATACAACAACAGCGGTATCAGTGCCGGTTTCTTCGATTCCAGCGAAGAGAGCACGATTAATTTCTCCAATTTCCACCTCCCGCCCTTGTCGGTTCTGTTCGAGAATGCCAAGCAGAATCCCAGAATTCTTTCGTTGGAGAAGGCCCAGGAAATCGCACAGGCAGAAGTTGCTAAACAAAAACGCCATATCTTCTCCTATCTGCACGGCCATGCCAGCTACAGCTATGGTGTCACAGACCAATGGGGAACCGGCTCAGACAACTATTCTGCTTACAACGTCATCCAGCAGCGATATACCGGTTCCACTAACTCGTATTGGAATGTAGGTGCCAACTTGAATATCCCTTTGGAGGACATCCTGGATTTAAGTGCCGCAGTCAAGCGTAAGAAGTTAGCAGTTGATCAGGCCATTATAGCAAAAGATGCGGCTTTTGATGAATTAAAGAAAGAGATAGCAGCACTTTTTATCAAAATTACAAACGACCTGATAGCATTGAAAACCGCCAGTGAGAACGCTGCCATCTATCAAGGTGCCGGGGCATTAAATCAGGAAGATTTTCATCAGGGGAACATGTCCATTGAAGCCTTTGCAGACACTAAAAGATGGGAACAAGCAGCAGTCTCAACCTATCAAGGATTACAAACCCAAATCACGACGGATATTATTACTTTGGAAATCTTAACTCATACTCCAATTTTAACAAACACAACAACAGACATTACGCTTAATAGTGGCATTCAAAAGTCTAACAAACAAATTAGAAAAGAGAATAAGGCCGTAGAGAAGAATATTCGCAAAGCCGCTGCCGAAGAAGAAAAGAAATTCCGCAAAATGGAAGAAGCAGATAAGAAAGCACAGAAGAAAGCTGCCAAAGAGGCTGCCAAAAAGAATAAATAACTTCAAACTTGAATCAATATGGATTTATTTAGATATCTCGTCCGATTTTTATATAAAATACGTTGGTATTTAGTCATTCTACCCATGATTGCACTGATTGTGGCATGGTTTCTGACCCGCAACATGGAGCGAATCTACGACACGAATACCACTATCTATACAGGTATGATTACGGGCTATAACCTGGAAGGCGGTTCTGGTGCAGCTGGTGGTAATTCCCAAACCAATATTACCAACCTGATGCTGATTATCACGACCGACAACACCATCCACGAGGTAGCACTTCGTCTTTTCGGCCGTTGTATGATGTATGGCAATCCCAACAAGGACAACAACTATATTTCTGCCCAGCATTTCCGCGAGCTCAATGCTTCAGTTCCTGCAGATGTAAAAGCTCTTATCAATCACAATAGCGAAGCCCAGACATACGCCAATCTAAAAGCTTACGAAAAGCCGAATGTGGGCAACTACCTTTTTGGCATTTTGAATTATCATGAGTATTTTGGCATTAATAATATCACATCACGGTTAAAGGTATTACAACTCAGTGGCAGTGATATCATCGACATTGGCTATTCCGCCAACGATGCAGGTATCGCTTTTAACACCTTAGACATTTTAAATGATGTCTTTGCCCGCCAATATCAGCAGCTTCGTTTCGGGGAGACCAACAATGTCATTAAATTTTTTGAGCGCGAAGTGGCTCGTCTATATCGCAT
>CAMOQW010000043.1 GCA_946623195.1 uncultured Prevotella sp. | reverse complement strand
GTGCAGGAGCAGCAGGAGCGGCGGCGTCCTTGGCAGGAGCGGCAGCATCCTTGGCGGGAGCGGCGGCATCCTTCTGCTGGCTGGCGCCGAAGCCGGGCAGGTTGTTAGGATTGGTCACAGGGTTCTCAATACCCTCCATCACCGACTGCTCAGTAGTAGCAGTGGGGGCTACCCAAGCGCACACGATGCTGATGACCACCATAGCGGCGGCAAGGCTCCAGGTGGCTTTCTCGATGAAGTCGGTGGTCTTGCGGACACCGGCTACCTGGTTATAACTTGCGAAACTGGATGACAGACCGCCACCCTTTGACTCTTGAATCAGCACGATACCTATCATCAGTACGGCTGCAATCACAATGAGAATTACAAATAATGTGTACATAATTGTTTGTTTTTGTTTTTATTGATGATTTAACTTTTTGAACTGTTCTTGCTGTTGATGACCAGTTTCTCAAGGAATCGGATCTGGTCGGCAAAGTAGGCGTTCTTCTGCGGATACTTGTCGCTGAGGCGTTGCGTGATGTCGAGTGCCTTCTGATAGCGGCCCTGCTTGATGTAGATGCGGGCCAGCGTCTCGGTGAAGTATTCCTCCTCGGCATTGTCGGCCGTGGTGTCGTCGGCAGAATTCTCAGGCTCGTCATCATAGTCGGCGGGGGTGATGTCGTTGAGCATGATGCGCCCGCGTTCTTGTTCCAGAAACGTGTCGATGAGGTCTTGGCCCTTCATCTGTGGTGTGTCACCCTCGGCGGCATCCTGTGCTTCCGTCTCCAACAGGTATGCCACGTAGTCTATGGCGGCATCGGCGGGGGTGGGGCGTCGCTTTTCCTTCTTGCCGCTGTCTGTGTCCTGGGGAATGGAGTCCAGGAAAGTGTCGATGAGCGCCACGGTGCGGCTGGCCTCGCGGGGCTCCCCTGCCGTGCCGTCGTTGTGGCTGCTGGCAGCCGTCTGGCGCAGTTGGTAGTGGGCAGCCTCTATCATCTGGAATATCACCTTGCGGTCGGTGATGTAGACGGCAGCGCGGCGCAGCTCCTGGTCGAAGCTGCTGTCGTGGAGCAGATACAGGTTCTGCAGCATCAGCAGGCGGGCCGTCTGGTAGTAGGGGTGCAGGGCTAGCATGGAGCGCAGCTCATAGAGCGTGTCGTGGTCCATGAGCTCGGGGTGTCTGATGAGTTGCGTGATGTCCATGTCTCTCTCTGTTCGTTCGTTTGTCGTTACCAATTGGCTACTGTGGCATTGAATATCTGGTCGCAGATGTCCTTCACCATTTCCTGCACGAGACTCTCCTGCACGGCACTGAGCGACTGGGTAGTCTCGTAGGTCGACGTGGCCGTAAACTGCCGTTCGAAGTCTTCGTTGTGGTTGACGTTGTTGGTGAAGCGCACGTTGACAGTCATCGAGAGCTCCGTCTGTGCGGAATAGCCTTCGGCACTGACCGACTTGTTGCGCTGCTGGTATTGCGTGATTTCGCCCTCCAGCTTCAGGTCTCCGTTGCGGCGCACCTGCGACAGTCGGGTGTGGCTGGAGAACTGGTCTTTCAGCTGGTTGTTGAACATGGGACCCATAGGTGCCCAGACGTAGGTGGAACGGATGGGGAAGTCGGCAATCTGGATGGTCTTCGTCTTGCTGTAGTCGATGCTGGCTCCGTTGAACTTGTAGCTGACGGAGCAGGCGCTGACCAGCACGAGAATCATGATGCAGAGTATGCGGCCGATATGTCTATTTGTCGATTCCATATTGCTTCAGTCTGCGGTAAAGTGTGCGGTCGCTGATTCCCAGTTCCTGGGCGGCCTTCTTGCGGTTGCCGCCGTTGCGGTCGAGTGCTTTCTCCAGAGCCTGGCGGCTCCAGTCGCTGACGTTTAGGTTTTCGGGTTCGCGCTCCGGCTCTATGTATTCTTCGGCCACTGCGTCTTCCAACGCACGGCTCGTCATGGGCGTCATGGCGGCAGCAGGCACGGTGGCGGCAGGCACGGCTGTTGCCGACGTCAGTGTGGCGCCGCCCATCTGCACTTCTTCTATCTGCTTCTTCAAGGTGCTCATTTCGCGGCGCATGTCGTTCACGTTGGAGCGCAGCTCAAAGAGTATCTTGTACAGTATTTCGCGTTCGTTTTCAAACGTGTGGTCACCCTCGCGGTGGATGGTGGCCAGCTGGGTGGTCTCCTGGTCCTGCGGGATGAACTGCGACAGGATGGCGGGCGTGATGGTGCGCTCGGTACTCAGTATGGAGAGCTGTTCGGTGATGCTCTTCAGCTGCCGGATGTTGCCGGGCCATTTGTAGCGCATCAGCATCTGCTTGGCCTCTTCGGTCAGCACCACTTTGTCCATCCGGTATTTTTCGGCCATCTGCATGGCGAAGAGCCTGAACAGCAGCACAATGTCCTCGCCTCGGTCGCGCAGGGCGGGCATCTGCAGCTGCACCTGGTTCAGACGGTAGTAGAGGTCTTCACGGAAGCGGCCTTCGCTGATGGCCCGCTGGATGTTGACATTGGTGGCGGCCACCACGCGGACGTCGGTTTTGCGCACCTCTGTGGCTCCCACGGGTATGTATTCGCCGTTCTCCAGCACGCGCAGCAGTCGGGCTTGCGTGGCCATAGGCAGTTCGCCCACCTCATCGAGAAACAGCGTGCCCTTGTTGGCCACTCCGAAGTAGCCTTGCGAGTCGTTGATGGCTCCCGTGAACGAGCCTCTCACGTGGCCGAACAGCTCAGAGTCGATGGTGCCCTCGGGAATGGCTCCGCAGTTGATGGCGAAGTATTTCTCGCGGCGGCGTGGCGAGTTGTCGTGGATGACGCGTGGCAGTATGTCCTTGCCTACGCCGCTTTCGCCGATAATCAGCACGCTCAAGTCTATTGGCGCCACTTTGAGAGCGACGTCGAGCGCGTTGTTGAGTGCTTCGCAGTTGCCTACGATGTTGTAACGCTGTTTGATGTTCTGAAGTTCAGTTGTCTTCATTCAGGCAAATTTGGCGGCAAAGGTACAAATAAAATCTGACATAATGGCACCCTTTGGCATAATTTTTAGCTTTCCGTGTCAGTTTTCTTGTTTTGCTTGCTCACCGTGAAGCGTGCCTTCTCACCGTCTTCCCGCTTCTCGTGGAACAGCTTGGGCAGCGGACTGGCCAGCGGTTCGTCGTAGTTTTGGCGGTTGCGGCAGACGTCGATGGCCGTATAGATAGCCTGGCGCATGGAGTTGGCGTCGGCCTTGTTTTGTCCGGCGATGTCGTAGGCCGTCCCGTGGTCCGGCGATGTGCGGATGATGGGCAGTCCGGCGGTATAGTTGACGCCGCTTTCCAGAGCTATCGTCTTGAAGGGTGCCAGTCCCTGGTCGTGATACATGGCCAGCACGCCGTCGAAGCGGAGGTAGCTGCCGGAGCCGAAGAATCCGTCGGCGGGGTAGGGGCCGAAGGCCTGTATGCCCTTGGCGGCCAGTTCGTCGATGGCGGGGCGGATGATGTCTTTCTCCTCAGTGCCCAGCAGACCGTCGTCGCCGGCATGTGGGTTCAGCGACAGCACGGCAATGCGCGGATTCGAAATGCGGAAGTCGCGCTTCAGGGTCTGGTGGAATATCCGGGCCTTCTGCATGATGGTCTCCTTGCTGATGGCCTGCGCCACCTCCTTGATGGGCAGGTGGGTGGTCACCAGAGCCACGCGCAGGTCTTCGTTCATCAGGATCATGAGTGCTTTCTTCCCGTCGCCCACGCTGGCTTCAATATACTCGGTATGGCCGGGGAAGTGAAAACCGGGGTTCTGAATGGTAGCCTTGTTGATGGGGGCCGTGACGAGCACGTCGTAGAGCCCGCTGCGATAGTCGGTCATAGCCTGGTCCAGTGCCTTGAAGGCTGCCTGACCGGCCTCCTCCGAGGGATGCCCCAGTTCCACTTTGACATCCTCTATGCAGTTCAGCAGGTTCAGGCGTCCGTCGCGGGCATCTTCAGCCTTGTCGATGATGTTGAAGCTGGTGTCCAGGTCGAGGACCTTCTTATGGTAGGCGGCCACCTTGGCCGAACCATAGACGATGGGTGTGCAGAGTTCGAGCATGACGGGGTCTTCAAAGGCTTTCATAATCACCTCATAGCCTACGCCGTTGGTATCTCCTTGTGTGATGGCCACACGTATTTTCTTGTTTTCTTCCATGTGTATTGTTTGCTTGTATGATTGGGTGTGTTGTTGTTCAGGTGTTGTTGGTCTGCTTAGCCGTCGACAGCAGCCCGCAGGCTGCCAGTATGTCCTGTCCGCGGCTGGCGCGGATGGTGGTGGTGATGCCGTGGTGCGTCAGATAGTCGCGCAGTGCCTCCATGCGCTGCTCGTCAGACGACGGCAGGCTGACGCCCGGAATCTCGTGGAAGCGGATGAGGTTGACGCGGCATTCCAGCCCCTCCAGCAGGCGCACGATTTCGCGACCGTAGAGCGGCGAGTCGTTGAGTCCGCCAAAGCAGATGTATTCGAACGAGCAGCGGCGCTGGTGTGTGAAGTCGTATTGTCGCAGCAGGGCAATCGTTTCTGCAATGGGCATAGCTTTCTCGGCAGGCATCAGCTGCAGGCGCTGCTCGTGGAGCGGCGAGTGCAGCGAGATGGCTACGTGGCAGGGGCTTTCGTCGAGAAATCTTTTCAGCTTGTTCCTCACGCCCACGCTGCTGACGGTGATGCGCTTGGGGCTCCACTGCCAGCCCCAGTCGGCGGTCATGATGTCGCACACGCGGAGCACGGCATCCAGGTTGTCCATCGGCTCACCCTGCCCCATGAATACGATGTTGGTCAGCCGCTCAGCTTCGGGCAGTGCGTAAATCTGGTTCAGAATGTCGGTGGCCGTCAGGTTGCCGTGCCAGCCCTGCTTGCCGGTCTGACAGAAGAGGCAATTCATCTTGCAGCCCACCTGGCACGACACGCACAGCGTGGCGCGGTCGTGGTCGGGGATGAAGACGGTCTCGACGAATTTCGACGCTCCGCCGGCCGCTTCATCTTCGCAGCGGACGGGAAACAAATATTTGATGGTGCCGTCCTGGGAACGCTGACAGTCTGTGGGCGGCACGGCGCCCACTTCGTACTGCTCCGAGAGCCGTTGGCGGTTCTGCTTCGAGAGATTCGTCATGTCGTCGATGCTCCTGACGTGCTTCTCGTAGAGCCACTGGGCTATCTGCCTGGCCGTAAAAGCAGGCATACCCAAACTGCCGACGACGGCCTTCAGCTCGGTCGGAGTAAGTCCCAAAAGTCGTTTCTTTTGTGGAATCATGCTGCAAAGGTACAAACAAAATTGAAAATAAGAGGCATGTAGCAAGAAGAATTATATTCTTTTAATGGCTTTTTTTTCGTCGTATATGAAAAAATATGCTTAACTTTGCACGAAATTTGAAAAAACCTTTCTAAAGATGATGCAAAAGACTGATTGTTTTCTGGCCTGTCAGAGCCTGCAGGAGGTTGCCCAACTCACTGAGCAACTCAGGCGCAGCAGTTCTGTGAGGCATATCTTCCTGATGGTCGACCAGACACTTGCCGCTGCCCAGCCCCCACGCGACTGCAGCTTCATCGTGACCGACAGCCTGCAGAGTAGCCAACTGGTGATGCAAGTGGCTGAAAACGCCCATGCCGACTACGTGCTACTGAACCTGAAACCGGCACCGCTGCTGTTGGGGCAGGGGGCCCTGGAGCGCATGATGCGCGTGGCCGCCGATACCGATGCCGCTATGGTCTATGCCGACCGCTATGCCGTGGAGGGAGGCCTGCGCAAGGCTCATCCCGTCATCGACTATCAGGAGGGCTCGCTGCGCGACGATTTCGATTTCGGCAACTTGTGGCTTCTGCGTACCTCATTACTGCACCAGTATGCCACAGCCGACCGCGACACAGACTACCGCTATGCAGGACTGTACGACTTGCGATTGTTCCTGAGCCGCACAGGACGCTTGTTCCACCTTAATGAATACCTCTATACGGAAGAGGAGACCGACTTGCGGGCATCGGGCGAAAAACAGTTCGACTATGTTAACCCAGCCAATCGCGATGTGCAGATTGAGATGGAGCAGGCCTGCACCAATCATCTGCGCGAAGTGGGGGCACTGGTGGACACGACGCAGTATGGCGACGTGGACTTTGCAGAACAAGACTTCCAGGTGGAGGCCTCGGTCGTCATCCCCGTCTACAATCGCGTGAAAACCATCAAGGATGCTGTGGAGAGCGCCTTGTCGCAGGTGACGAAATTCCCCTACAATGTCATTGTGGTGGACAATCACTCCACCGATGGCACCGACCGCATCCTGTCGGCTCTGAAGACGCGTCACGACAACTTGATTGTCATCAATCCCGAACGCCACGACTTAGGCATCGGAGGCTGTTGGAACGAGGCCGTCTATAGTGACTGGTGCGGACGCTTTGCCGTGCAACTGGACTCTGACGACCTCTATTCATCACCACAGACGCTGCAAACCATCGTGGATGCCTTTTACCAGCAGCAGGCAGCCATGATCGTAGGCTCCTACCGTATGTGCGACTTCGAACTGAACACACTGCCGCCGGGACTGATAGCACACCGGGAGTGGACCGACGAGAACGGACCCAACAATGCTCTTCGAATCAACGGACTGGGAGCACCGAGGGCCTTCTTCACACCCCTGTTGCGTAGCATCGGATTCCCCAATACCAGCTATGGGGAAGACTACGCAATGGGACTCATTTTTTCGCGGCATTTCCGCATAGGGCGCATCTTTACGGAACTGTATCTCTGCCGCCGATGGGGCGGCAACTCCGATGCCGCATTGAGCATCGAGAAAATCAATGCCAACAATCTCTATAAAGACCGGCTGCGCACCATCGAACTGCAGGCGCGCCAGCAGATAGGACAGGGACGGCAGACACTCTGTCGGGAGTCGGCGGTGGTGCGTTTCTTCAACCGACAGTTGCAGACGTGGGACGAGGTGCGCCAGCGCTATCGTGACCTGCAGGCCGTGCAGACTCGTGAACTGGTGACCGACGATATTACGCTGAGCGTACAGTGGAATCCGGCACGCATCGGGTCCACGGGAGCCAAAATCGATGCCAAGTCGATTGCTGAGCGCCCGTGTTTCCTGTGTGGAAAGAACAGACCGCAACAGCAGATGCATCGCCTGGTGGACGGCAAGTACGAGCTGCTGGTCAATCCGTATCCCATACTCCCGCTGCACTTCACGCTGCCTACAATTGCCCATCAGCCGCAGCGCATACTGCCTATGTATGGTGAGATGCTCAGGATGGCACATCGCAATCCGGGCCTTACCTTATTATATAATGGACCGCTATGCGGAGCTTCAGCGCCTGACCATGCTCACCTGCAGGCCGTCGTCACCGGCATGTTGCCACTGCAGACTGCCTGGCAGCGATTGAGCCGCAATCTGGTGGCGGTCGTCAAGTCGGGCGATGATGAGGGCATCTGGCATGTAGCCGACTATCCCGCTGCCGCCTTCCTGCTGAAGAGCTATAATGAGGTGCACGGCGAACAGCTGTTCAAGCAGTTCTACCACTGTCTGCCACTGGCGGACGGTCAGGCGGAACCCATGATGAACATCATAGCCTGGCGACAGGACGACCAGCTGTTGAGTGTGGTACTGCCGCGCAGGAAGCACCGTCCTGACTGCTATACGGCTGAAGGCGATGCACAATACATCATCAGCCCGGGGGCAGTCGATATGGGCGGACTCTTCATCACACCCCGTGAGCAGGACTTCCACCGCCTCACGGCTGAGCAGGCTCTGGCTATCTGCCACGAGGTGTCGCTGACGCCTGAGGAGGTGCAACGCGTGATAGAGGACGTCAAGAAAAAGAAAACGGAGGAAAGTGAGAAATCGCTCGGCGAACAGCCGATGGTCAAGGTGGGAATAGTCAGCGGACAGGAGATAGAATTTGCGCTGAACAGCCCCTATACCGCCAAGGGCGAAACCATCCAGGGTCCTCAGAAGGTGGCATTCTCGGAAGGTGGCATCTTGTGGCGGGGCAACCAGTATCGCGAACTCACCTTCAAGCCGCAGTCGCCACAGGCATCGTTCTCGCTCTCTGACGTCACCATCGGGGTCAACTTCCACTGGGAGCGAAAGGAAACGCAGGTGTTCCTCGGAACACTGAGACTGATGGTGGAATCCGACAAGATAACCGCCATCAACGAATTGCCCGTGGAGCAATACCTGGCTTCTGTCATCTCCAGCGAGATGAAGGCTACGGCGGGTCTGGAACTGCTCAAGGCTCATGCCGTCATCAGCCGTTCCTGGTTGTTGGCACAGATGAAGCGCCGTGAGGAAAACAGCGAGAAACGCGACGGATTCTTTTCGTTTGTCAAGAAAGACGACGAACTGATACGCTGGTACGACCGCGAAGACCATACCATCTTCGATGTTTGTGCCGACGACCATTGTCAGCGCTATCAGGGCATCACCAAGCAGACCAGCCGCAATGTGGAACTGGCTCTGAAGGCCACGCGCGGACAGATTCTATGCTATGGCGACGAAATCTGCGATGCTCGCTTCTCGAAGTGCTGCGGCGGCATTACGGAGGAGTTTCAGTACTGCTGGGAGGACACGCCGAAGCCTTATCTTGTCTCCGTTCAGGACCCCTTCTGCAATACTCACGACAAGACGGTGCTCTCGCAAGTGCTGAACGACTACGACTTGGAAACCAACGACTTCTACCGCTGGACGGTGGAATATAGTGCTGAGGAGCTGACCCGTCTCGTCAATGATAAACTGAAGGACGACTTCGGAACGATTGTTGACCTTGTGCCACTGGAGCGTGGCAAGAGCGGGCGCATCTGGAAACTGAAGATTGTTGGCACCAAGAAGTCGCTGACTATTGGCAAGGAACTTGAAATCCGGCGTGCACTCAGCGAAAGCCATCTCTATAGCTCTGCCTTCGATGTGGAGAAGCAGAACAACCGCTTCATCCTGCATGGTCGAGGCTGGGGACACGGCGTGGGACTCTGTCAGATAGGGGCGGCTGTCATGGGTCAGCAGGGCTATAACTACAAACAAATATTGCTCCACTACTATCATGGGGCAGAAATCAAAAAGATATATTAACCAATGGAAAAAAAACAAAGAAATCCCTGGTCGTGGATTCCGACTCTCTACATTGCCGAAGGCTTGCCCAATGTGGTGGTGATGACTGTGGCTGTAGTGATGTATATGCAACTGGGACTGACTGATACGGATATTGCCCTCTATACGGGCTGGCTGGGACTGCCGTGGGTCATCAAACCGCTGTGGAGCCCGTTTGTCGACCTCTACCGTACCAAGCGCTGGTGGGTGCTGACCATGCAGTTGCTGTTGGGCTCGTCGTTGGCGGGGGTGGCCTTTACGCTGAACACGCCATTCTGGTTTCAGGGCACCATGTGCTGCTTCTTCCTGATGGCGTTCAGCAGTGCCACTCATGACATTGCCGCCGACGGCTATTATATGTTGGAACTTGACGACCATCAGCAGGTGTGGTTTGTGGGCATTCGAAACACGTTCTATCGGCTGGCAGTCATCTTCGGCAACGGTGTGCTGATACCCGTGGCAGGGGTGCTGCAGGTGATGTTTCGCTATCAGAAGGCCTACACATGGTGCCTGGTGTTCTACGGACTGGCAGCGCTGTTTTTGGCCATCTGGCTTTACCATACCTATATGATGCCTCGCCCTGATGCTGACAAGCCTCATGATACCAATGCCCGTGAGGTGGCTCGGGGGGTGGTGACGGCTTTCAGGACTTTCTTCCAGAAGCAGCCGCCCCGAGAGATGCTGTTTGCTATGCTGTTCCTGTTGTTCTACCGATTCCCGGAGGCCTTGCTGACCAAGATGAGCGTCACCTTCCTGATGCGCCCCAATTCGGCAGGCGGACTGGGACTGTCGCCGCAGGAGTTTGGACTGGCCAGCGGTACGGTGGGAGTTATCGGGCTGACGCTGGGAGGCATCCTGGGCGGACTACTGGCCGGCCGCGACGGCTTTAAGCGCTGGCTATGGCCTATGGTATGCGCCATTACGCTGCCCGACATCGTTTACGTCTATATGAGCTATGCTATGCCCGACAATCTGGTGCTCATCAGTAGCTGCCTCTTCATTGAGCAGTTTGGCTACGGACTCGGCTTTACGGCCCTGACGCTCTACATGCTTTATTTCAGCAAGGGCTCGTTCCAGACGTCGCACTATGCTTTCTGTACGGCTATTTCCTATCTGGGGCTGATGCTGCCCGGCATGTTGTCAGGTTGGATGAAGGATGCTCTGGGCTATCAGACGTTCTTCATCATCGTCATGCTGCTGTGTGCCATCACGTTTGCCGTGACGGCACTAATCAAGGTAGACCCGGAGTTTGGCAAGAAAACGGAGGCTTAGCTTCGGGGTGAACCGAAAAGCTTGAAGCGGCAGGGTTTCACAACCGTGCCGCTTCTATTCAAATGATAGTATTAATAATGGAAAAGAAATCGTTTTTTTTACATTTGGTGATGTAAAGTTACGACTATTTCTTGAAACGGCAAAGCGTTTGTTGTGCTTTTTTACCGTTTTATGTTGTAAAACATATAAAATAGGAATTTCCCTACACATTAATAGGCTTTTTGGCTTGCGTAAGACGATTTTATTCCGTACCTTTGCATCATCAATCGAATATTTATCCACTAAACAAAAAAAGGAGACATGACTATGAAGAAAATTTATACCTGCCTGATGGCGGTCCTGACGCTACTGACAGCCACAACGGTGCTGACATCCTGCGAAGACCGCGACGCCGCAGAAGCACGTACGCTGGACGGCACTTGGACGGGCTACATTGACACCTACTATCAGGACCGCTGGGGACTGACGGGCAACAGCTATCGCACAACGCTCTACTTCTATCAGCGCGACCGCTACGGCGGCACGGGATATGAGGTGGACTACAACATCAACAGCCGCTACGACGACTATTACTACTGCGAGTTTGACTGGGAGGTCTATCAGGGCGAAATCCGCATCAGCTATGCTGACAGCTGGAGCCCGGTCTATATCTACGACTACAGGCTGACGCAGAGCTCCTTTGAGGGCTACATGGACGATGGTTCTTATCGCGACATCTATTTCCAGCTCTACTATGACGGCTCCTTCGACTGGGGCAGGTATCGCAACTACTACGCTCCAACGCGTAGCGGCACTGAAACGCCGCGCTTCCATGCCAGCGGCGAGTTTGCTGCAAAACAAAAAGAGGCTTCCGAGTGAAGCCTCTTTTTCTTAGATACCCAGTCCGCCGTCGAAGGTCGTTGAGACTGCCTTCAACTGCTGGATGCGGGAGTAGGGCGGTATGTCGTTGGTCACCCAGATGTTGCCGCCTATCACGGAGTGGTGCCCGATGGTGATGCGCCCCAGGATAGAGGCATTGCTGTAGACGGTGACGTGGTCTTCGATGATGGGGTGACGGGGAATGTTCAGCATGTTGCCGTTTTCGTCGTACTTGAAACTCTTGGCACCCAGGGTGACGCCCTGATAGAGTGTGACGTGGTTGCCGATGATGCACGTCTCGCCAATGACTACACCCGTGCCGTGGTCGATGGCAAAGTATTCGCCAATCTCGGCACCCGGATGGATGTCGATACCTGTCTTGGAGTGGGCCTGTTCGGTGATGATGCGGGGTATGACGGGCACCTTCAGTTCGTGCAACTTGTGGGCTATGCGGTAGTGCGTCATCGTGTTCACCACAGGATAGCAGAAGATAACCTCGCCGTAGTTGGGGGCGGCAGGGTCGTTGTCGAACATAGCCTGCACATCGGTGTACAGCAGTCGCTTGATTTCGGGCAGCGCGTCGATGAACTTCAGCGTCAGCCGGCCGGCCTCGCGGTAGACGTCGTCTTTGGTCTTGATACAGTCGCAGTCTTCGCAGAACTGCAGTCCGTGGGCTATCTGCTTGATGAGCAGGCGTTGCAGCTCTTCCATGTGTACGCCGATGTAATAGGAACGGATGGCCTCGTCGGGTTGTCGCTTCCCCATGTAGTCGGGGAATATGATGTGCTTCACCAGCGTCACTATCTGCTTCACCTGGTCTACCGACGGCAGTGGAGCCTCAGTGGCAGGCATCATGCCTACTTCCTGCTCGGTGAGCCGCGACAGCAGCGTCACGTTCTTTAGCAGTATGTCGTGATTGTTTTTGCTTTCCATCTTTGCCTTGTTTTTATTCTTTTGAGTGTGCAAAGTTACTAAGAAATGCTGACTTATGCAAGCGTATGGCTGTCAAAGTATTGCTGGACGTCGTCTTTGTAGGTTTCTGAGATGGGGATGTATTCCGAGCCGAATACCAGCCGGAAGCGGTCTACGCTCTGCGTCTTGGTCATGTGGACGATGAACGAGCGATGGGTGCGCAAAAATTCCGGACGTGGCAGATAGTCCTCCAGTTTCTTCATGTTCATGAGTGACATGATTTTCTGGCCGTCCTCCATGTAGATGCGTACGTAGTCCTTCAGACCCTCGATGTATAGGATGTCGTCCAGGTTCACGCGCACCAGCTTGTAGTCGCTCTTCACAAACATGAAGCGGTCCTTGGCGTACAACTGCTGCTTCTGGCTGACGGTGAACCATTCGAGGGCCTTGTTGGCGGCTTTCAGGAAGTCTTCATACGATACGGGTTTCATCAGGTAGTCGAGTGCCGACACCTTGTAGCCCTCGATGGCATACTGCTGGAAGGCGGTGGTGAAGATAATCTTGGTTTCCGGCGGCAGAATCTTGGCAAACTCGATGCCCGACAGTTCGGGCATCTGGATGTCGAGAAACAGAAGCTGGGCAGGGTGGTCGCGCAGCTCCTTCATGGCTTCGATGGCACTGCCGTAGGTGCCGATCAAGTGTAGGAACGGTGTCTTCTTTGCGTAGCTCTCCAACAGTCCGGCTGCCAGAGGTTCGTCGTCAATAATTGCACATTTGATAGTCATAGTCTAATAATGATTTTGGATTGGTAGGTATTCCCGTCCGCCGATGGTCCTTGCTGCCATTCGTAGCGGCCTTTGTAGGCCAGTTCCAACCGGCGCTCCACCTGTTGCAGTCCGATGCCGTGCCCGCTATGGTCGCTGGCGGTCTTGGGATGGTTGGAATTCTGAATGTCGCATACGATTTCGTTGGTGTTGCCCGTGATGCTGATGTGGATAAACGATGCACCCGTGGGACTCACTCCATGCTTGAAAGCATTCTCCACCAGCGAAATGAAAATCATGGGCGCGATGGGCAGTTCCTGATTGAGGATGTTCAGCTGGAAGTTGACATCTACCGACTGCGGCAGGCGGATTTTCATCAGGTTGATGTAGTTCTGCAGGAAATCCACTTCGTCTCTCAGCGGCACCGTGGGTTGTTCGTAGTCGTAGAGCAGGTGGCGCAGCATTTTCGACAGTTGCTGGATGGCCGTCTGGGCCTTCTCGGTGTCGAAGGCTGTCAGCGCATAGATGTTGTTCAGCGTGTTCAGCAGGAAGTGAGGGTTAATCTGGTTGCGCAGTGTCTTCAGTTCCGCATCGATGCGTGCGGCCTCGGCATCACGTCGCGCCTTCTCGTTATGCTCCCATCGCTGGGCCAGCACGATGGCCGTGCCCACGGCGGCAAAGATGCCCAAGGTGACGGTGTCGCGCAGGATGAAGAACACTTCCTCAATGGCCAGCGGCTCGGGGCGGTACTGGTTGGTTTGCGGATTGAACCACTGGTGGCAATAGATGGTCCAGTAGTGTAGTCCCGCTCCTAAGCATAGTATTAGCACCAGATTGATGAGCAGGAAATAGCGATGCTTGCCGGTGACAAATAGCCGTGGGGTGAGCCAGAGATAGTTGGCATAGAAGCTAACCATCATGAGCAGCGGTGTCATGCATAGCGCCAGATAGTGCAGCACCGACATGCCCTGACCGCGCAGGAACGACAGCGGCGAGAGAAACATGAAGGCCCAGAAGGCCACATGCAGGAACGGACCGAGTCGCTTATTCATGGCGGATGGCTTCTATGGGGTCCATGTTGGCGGCTTTCTGTGCCGGAATGTAACCGAACAGCACGCCGATGAATACACACACCAGGAACGATACATACACCGACCATGCCGGTACGCTGGCCGGCATGCCCATCTGCGGCAGCATGGCGCTGACACCTCCGCCCACCAGGATGCCCAGCAGTCCGCCGGTGACGCTGATGAGTACCGACTCAATGAGAAACTGCAGCGAGATGACGGGGCCGGTGGCACCGACAGCCATGCGCAGGCCAATCTCCTTAGTACGTTCGGTAACGCTGACGAGCATGATGTTCATGATGCCGATGCCGGCTACCAGCAGCGAGAATGCTGCAGCCACAACGAGGATGAGTGTCACGGTGTCCATGGTCGACGACATGGTTTCCATCATTTCTGCCTGCGAGCGGATGGTGAAGTCGTCGGCAGCCTCGCCCTTCAGCTTGTGGTTGTCGCGCAGAATCTGCGTCAGCTCCTCGATGGCGGCATCGCTGAGCTCTTCGGTGACGGCTGAACAGACGATGCTGGAGAACCACGTCTGGGCGGCCAGTCGCTTCATAACGGTGGTGTAAGGGGCTATGATGACGTTGTCCTGGTCCATACCCCATGAGTTGTAGCCTTTCGACTTCAGCACACCCACGATGCGCATGGGTATCGACTTGAAGCGGATGGTCTTGCCGACGGGATCGACGTTGTCGCCAAACAGTTCGGTAACGATGGTCTTGCCCACCACGCAGACTTTGGCGGCTTTCTTGATGTCCTCGTCGGTGAAGCAGTCGCCGTCCTCAATGACCCATTGCTTGATGTCGAGATATTCGGTAGACTCGCCGTACATCGACGTGTTGGTATTGTTGTTGCCATAGATGACCTGACCAGAGGCGGTGACCTCCGGCGACACCTTTGTCACAAACTTCTTTTCGCGCACGATGCGCTCGTAGTCGGCCACCTTCAGGGTTTGCATGGCCGACGGGTCTTGGCGCACGCCGCCGCGCATGTCGGCTCCCGGACGGATAGTGAGCAGATTGGTACCCATGGTCGAGAGTTCCTTGCGGATGCTCTCCTTCGAGCCCTGTCCGATGGCCATCATGATGATGACGGCAGCCACACCGATGATGATGCCTAACATCGACAGAAACGACCGCATCTTGTTGTTGGCCACGGCCTTGAAGCTTACTTTAAAAAGGTTTAGAATGTTCATTGTTTCGCTTTTTTTTCGATGTTTCGATGTT
>CAMOQW010000042.1 GCA_946623195.1 uncultured Prevotella sp. | reverse complement strand
GCGAACACCCTCAGTGAACTATCCGATAGACGGAGAATAGTCTCTCAACTGTCAACTCTCAACTATGACATTCCCCTTCGGTTCCCCGCTCTACGTGATGGCCAAGCCAGCCAGTGCAGCCTGCAACTTAGCATGCCGCTACTGCTACTATCTGGACAAGAAGCACCTGTATGACGGCCCGGGGGAGAGAGTCATGACAGAACAACTGCTGGAACTCTTCACACGACAATATTTAGAGGCGCAGACGCAACCCGAAGTGCTGTTTACCTGGCACGGCGGCGAACCACTGCTGCGCCCCATGTCATTCTATCAGAAGGCCCTGCAACTGCAACGGCAGTACGGGCGCGGCAGAACCATCGACAACTGTCTGCAGACCAACGGCACGCTGCTCAATGCCGAATGGTGCCGGTTCTTCAAGGACAACGGTTTCCTGATAGGCATCTCGATAGACGGACCCGAGACGCTGCATGATGTCTACCGCCAGAAGCGAGGGGGCGATGCTACCTGGCGCAGTGTGATGCGCGGCATCGAACTGCTGCAGCACTATGAGGTGGAATGGAACGCCATGGCTACGGTCAATCACATCAATGCCGACCAGCCTACGGCGTTCTATCAGTTTTTCCGCGACATCGGTTGCCAATATCTGCAGTTCACGCCCGTCGTGGAGCGCGAAGGGTCCCGGATGGCCGACTATAGCGTGACACCCCAGCAATGGGGTCGCTTCACCTGCAGCGTCTACGATGAATGGGTGCAGAGCGACGTGGGCAGCATCTTTGTCCAACTCTTCGATACCACGCTGGCCAACTGGATGGCCGTAGCCCCGGGACTGTGCTCGCTGTCTGCCATGTGTGGCCACTCGCTGGCTATGGAGTATAATGGTGACGTGTTTTCGTGCGACCACTACGTATTCCCCGAATATCACCTGGGCAATATCCACCGGCAGTCACTGACGGAGATGGCCTACGGTCCAAAGCAACAGCAGTTCCGCCGGCTGAAGACGGCCCTGCTGCCCCGTCAGTGCCGCCAGTGTCGGTGGCTGTTTGCATGTCATGGCGAGTGTCCGAAGAACCGACTCAATGATGGCGTCAACTATCTGTGCGAGGGTTACCGGCAGTTCTTCGCCCATGTAGCCGACGATATGGAGTTGATGTGTGGGGAACTGAAGGCCAACCGTGCCCCCGCCAATATTATGAATCAAAAGAAAACCAGATAAACTATGTTACAAATCCGCTGCAAAAACAACAACATCACCAAGAGTTTCCCGGAGGGCGCCTCGTTGTTAGACGTCTACCAGGAGTTTGCCGACGACATCCGTCTGCCCTACCCCGTGGTGTCGGCCAAAGTCAATAACGTGTCGCAGGGACTCAAGTTCCGGCTGTTTCAGAATCGCGACGTGGAGTTTCTCGATGCCCGCGAAGGTTCCGGCCATCGGGTCTATGTGCGCTCGCTCAGCTTCGTGCTATACAAGTCTACCCAGGACCTCTTCCCGGGTTCCAAGCTGTTTATCGAGCACTCGCTGTGCCGAGGCTACTACTGCAACTTCAAGAAGCGCTCGGGCGAAGCCCTGACGGACGACGATGTCAGCAACATTCGCCAGCGAATGCAGGAAATCATCGACCTCGACATGCCGTTCCGACGTACGGAGGCAACCACCGAGGAGACCATCCGCGTGTTCAGCGACCGTGGTTTCTCCGACAAAGTGAAGTTGCTGGAGACCAGCGGACAGGTTTATTCCGACTACTACACGCTGGGCGATACCGTCGACTACTATTACGGTCCGCTCGTACCCTCGGCAGGTTATCTGAAGGTGTGGGGACTGGAACGCTACGAGGATGGACTGCTGTTGCGCGTACCCGACTGGAACAACCCTACCCTGTTGGCTGAATGGGTGGAACAGCCCAAGACATTCGAGATGTTTGCCGAGAAGACGCGCTGGGACATCATCATGCGACTCTCGAATGCCGGCGATGTCAACAAAGCCATCCAGCGCGGCCATGCCTCAGAACTCATCCAGGTGAGCGAGGCCCTACAGGAGAAGAAGATTGTGCAGATAGCAGAAGAGATAGACCGCCGCTTCCATCGTAAGAAGAACCCCGTGCGACTGGTGCTCATCACCGGTCCTTCCAGCTCGGGCAAGACCACGTTCTGTAAACGTCTGAGCGTCCAACTGCTAGCCTGTGGCCTGCGACCAATCTCATTCTCTACCGACGACTACTTCGTGAATCGCGTCGACACCCCCAAGCTGCCCAATGGCGACTACGACTTCGACAACATCGACACCGTCGAGCACGCCCTGCTGGAAGACCACTTGCTGCGGCTTATGAAAGGCGAACGTGTGGAAATTCCCGAATACAACTTCGTGACGGGCAAGCGCGAATGGAACGGCAAGAAGCTGAAGTTGGCAGGCGACACCGTGCTGATTATCGAGGGCATCCACGCCCTCAACCCGCTGCTGACCCAACAGATTCCCGACGACGTAAAATACAAGATTTACATCTCGGCACTGACCAGCATCTCGTTAGACGACCACAACTGGATTCCCACCCGCGACAACCGACTGCTGCGCCGCATCATCCGCGACTACAACAAGGGAGCCTTCAGTGCCAAGCAGACTATCAGCCAGTGGAAGAACGTGTGTCAGGCAGAAGACCAATGGATATTCCCCTTCCAGGAGACTGCCGACGTGATGTTCAACTCAGCGCTGAACATCGAATTTGCCGTGCTGCGCACCCATGCAGAGCTCATCCTGTCGCAGGTTCCGCGCAACTGTCCTGAATATGCCGAGGCGCACCGTCTGCTGAAGTTCATCCACTTCTTCCTACCCGTATCAGACAAGGAGATTCCGCCCACCTCCATCATGCGCGAGTTTGTAGGCGGTTCGTCGTTCAAATATTGAAAGCGGCCCTCACCCGCTCGTCTTCCGAAGCATCGGTGAAGACTTCCAGCAGGACGGGGCGTCGGCTATCCGTTTCCAACAGGGAACGGATGCCATGTTGCATCTCTTCGAGATTTTCGGCCTTGAGATACACGACATCGTTCTGCTGGCAGATGCCTGCTGCCGACGTGTGGTGACTGGCGGCCACCAGCGTGTCACGGGCAGCACTCTGCTCCAGACCGGGCAGCATATTGAAGATGCCACCTCTGCCATTGTTGAGCAGCAGGATGCGCAGATTGCCACGCAGGTTCTGGTTCCACAGGGCATTCTGGTCGTAGAAGAAGCTGAGGTCGCCAATAACGCAGCACACGGGTTCGTCGGTCACACAGGAGAAGCCTGCTGCCGTAGACAGCGAACCCTCAATGCCATTGACACCCCGATTGCAGTAGACGGGGTGGCGCGCATAGATATTGGCCAGCCGTATGGCCTGCGAATTGGCATAGTGGAAGGTCATAGGCATAGGATATTGGGCGGCCTGCTGCTCCAGGAATTTCACGGCAGCCATCTGGGAATAGTCGGGCCGGTAGGCATCGGCACGGGCTTGCACCTTGGCTAACAGTTCGTTCCACAGCTGCACGAAGGGATGAGGTTGCTGTTCAATCAGGAAGCGTATCTGGTCGGCCACCACGTCGGCATCACCCTGCACCACATGGGTAAGGTTTTGGAAGGTATCGGTCACCTCCCCCATCCTGTTGACCACCCACGTCTCCTTGGCCTTGCGCAGGAAATGCTTGAAACGCTTGCTCACGATGCTGCCTCCGGTATAGAGCACAAAGTCGGGCACATAGCGCTCGTCGCCATCCACCAAGCTGACAGCCTCGTCAAAAAGCGGATTCATAGGTTGACCGGCTATCAGCATGGGGCGCTTGGACTGCATAAACATGCGACAGACATGACTCAGCACATGAGGCGGCATGTCGGCAGGCGTCAGCTCTATCTTTCGTTCCGAGGGCAAGGCAGCCACCGAGAATTCGAACAGCGGTTCCGTGATAGGCACGTTGATATGTACAGGGCCATCATGCTCCATCAGCGCCTCGTTCACCAGACGGTTGCAATACCATCGTGTGTCGGCATCATGAGGTTCGGGCAGTGAGACCGCACAACGAACAAAACGGCCGAGGGCATCAGGTTGTGGCAGCGTCTGACCGTCCAACTGGTCAATCCACTGCTGAGGGCGGTCGGCACTGACCACCACCAACGGACGGTGCTGATAGTAGGCCTCAGCTACGGCAGGAGCCAGATTGAGCAGGGCCGTACCACTGGTGACACACACCACCACAGGGTGCTTCAGGCGCTGCGTCATGCCCAGAGCATAGAAGCCTGCCGAACGCTCGTCGGTGACGGGATAGCACCGGATGTCTTGACACTCGTTGAGGTTATGAACGATGGGAGCATTGCGACTGCCCGGGCACACCACTGCATGACGGATGCCGTGAGCCACCAGCAGGGCAGTCAGTATGTTGACGTTTTCTTTGTTGCTATACATTAGTCATGAAAGATGATGTTGCGCATGGTGTCGAGCTTGGTTTCTGTCTCCAGCCATTCCTGCTGCTCGTCGCTGTCCTTCAGCAGTCCGCCGCCGGCATAGAGCCGATAACCGTCGGTGAAGATCTGCATACAGCGAAGCGTAACGAACAGGTTGGTCTGTCCCTGGACAAACAGGGGCCCCATGAAACCGCTGTAATAAGAGCGGTCGTGGTGTTCGTTGTTCAGGATAAACCGAAAAGCCTCCTGCTTGGGCAGTCCACAGACGGCAGGCGTAGGATGCAGGGCCTGCAGCAGTCTGCCGATATGCTGCGTATGCGACAGCGTAAAATGGAAGTCGCTGCGCAGGTGGGCCAGATGTCCAGCCCGAATGGTGTGCGGTCCGTCCTCGGTGAAGCTGTTGGTAAACTGTTCCAGCTGTTCGGTGACGTAGGTAGCCACATAGCGCTGTTCCTGAATGTTCTTGTCGCTCCACGTCACATCGTCGGCGTATGGCATTGTTCCCGCCAGAGCTACCGTCTGCCATTGGGCGCCACTGCCCGACAGCAGGATTTCAGGGGTGGCGGCCAGCCATAAGCCACTGCACTCAGTGCCCACGAGTGTAATCATCATGCGGGGGTATTTCCGGCAGGCGCGCTGAAACAGTTGCAGGGGAGTATCATGGGGTTGTCGTGGCAGACAGATACTCCGCGACAGAACGAGTTTCTGGAAATCACCGTTCATTAGGTGGGCATGGAAGTTGGCAAAGTCGATATGATAATCAGACCGGGAGTCGGCAGAAGCATCGGTGATGGCCGCCAGTTCGACGGGATCGAAGTCGTCGCAGTTCCCCTCCACCCTATCCGGGCTGATGATGAGCACAGGACGCTCGGCAGACGGTGCAAAGGGGGCTATGACAAAGCCCTGCCGTCCGCTCAGCTCTGCACACGACAGCACCTCATGCACCTGACCGGAAAGCAGCGTATAGTCTGTTGCGTAAGACAGACGGAATAGTGCGAATCCCTGCATGGCGGCTATTTCTTATGCTTGATAATATAATTGGTGACGCGGACGGTCGAGATCAGCTCTCCGGCAGAATTCCTGATGTCTACCTGCCACACATGCAGGGTGGTGCCCTGATGCTGCAGACGGGCGTAGGCTGTCACCGTGTCGCCCTCGGCCACCGCCTGCACATGACTGCCGCTGACCTCAATGCCCACGCAGGCGCTGTCGGCACATAAGGCAGAGGAGCCCACTCCCGCCACATTCTCGGCCAAAGCCAGCGAGGCTCCGCCACTCAGGAAGCCGAAGGGCTGGCGGTTGCGCTCGTCCACACGCATGCGTGCCATACAAGTATCGTCCTCAGGAGTAGAGATAAACTCCATCCCGAGGGCCGTACTTAAATTGGGTTTCGAAGCTATGATGGCGTTGATTCTTTCTACATCCATTTTTCACTTTTCATTTTTCACTTCTCACTTACAGAAACAGTGAATACTCCTTCACCTGCCAAGCCAACACCGAGGCTCCCAACACGTCACGCTCGCCATCCTTGAGCGACGAGACGATAATCTTGGTCTGACCCTTAATGTTATGGAACACGTGTTTCTCGAAAGCTTCCTCAGCAGGTTCCAGCAGCCATTTGCCGGCATAGCGGACGCCGCCCGTGATGATGATGGCCTCCGGATTGAGGATGGAAGCATAGTTGGCCAGTCCGCGCCCCAACATGTCACCTGTACGGCGGTACACCTCAATGGCCAGCTTGTCGCCCTGGTCGCACAACGAGGCAATGACTTTGGGCGTCAGTTCCTTCACCTGGCGCATCAGACTCGGCTCGTCGGTCTCGGCCATCAGCTCCTGAGCCGTGCGGATAATGCCCTTATGAGCACAATAGGCCTCTAAGCAACCCGTATTGCCACAGCCGCACTTGCGTCCGTCGGGCACCACACAGGTGTGGCCCACCTCGCCGGCAAAGCCCTTGTTGCCCAAGTGTACCCTGCCATTGGAGAAGAAGCAGCTGCCCAGACCGTGCCCCAAGGTGATGATGATGAAGTCTTTCATGCCATGAGCGGCACCAAAGGCCTGCTCGCCTAATGCCGTACACTGCGGATTATTGCCCAGAGCAACAGCCAGTCCCAGGCGGTCGCGCATCAGTGCTGCCAGGGGTATGATGCCCTTCCAGGCCAGATTGGAGGCATTCTCGATGCAGCCCGTCAGATAGTTGCTGCTGGGGCAGCAGACTCCCACGGAGCGCACGGCCTGATAGCCGCCGTTGGCCTCTACCATCTGGACAATCCTGTCGCAGAGCACAGCCAGGAAATTGTCGAAGTTCGGATAGTCTAACGTCTTTAAGGTGTCCTGGGCGTAAATCTCTCCCCGAAGGTCTACAACAGCATAGGTGGTCATTGCGATACCGATATCGACGCCTACCACTAAATTCTTAACATTTGTCAGTTCCATAGTTAGTTTGATGATTGTTTCCCGTTTTAATCACTTTACTTAAACAGCGAATACTCCTTCACCGTCCAGGCCAGTGCCGCAGCACCCAGCACGTTGCGCTCATTGTCGCTCAGTACCGAGATAACCAGTTTCACCTTGTCGCGGATGTTCTGGAACACGTTTTCGTCAAAAGCCTCCTGGGTGGGGGCAATCAGCCATTTGCTGAACGATGTCAGCTTACCGGTCAGAATGATGGCCTCCGGGTCTACCACCGTAGCCATGTTGGCCAGTCCCAAACCCAGAAAGAAACCTGTCCGGCGCCACACCTCCTTAGCCAGGGCATCGCCCTGGTCGGCACACGCGCCGATGGCCATGGGGGTCAGTTCACTCAGGTTGCGCATCAGACTCGGCTCATCGCTCGCTGTCAGCAGCTCACGGGCGGTCTGCTCAATGCCCCGGATGGACACATACTCCTCCAGACAGCCGTGTCGCCCGCAGTTGCACAAGCGTCCGCCATCGTCCACACAACAGTGGCCCAGTTCACCGGCCGAGCCGTTCATGCCCAGGTGAGGCTGTCCGTTGATGAAGATACAGCTGCCCAGACCGCAGTCGCCAATCATGACCACCACGAAATTCTGCATACCGTGTCCGGCACCATAGACGCTCTCGCCCATGCCGATGGTATGGACGTCGTTGCCCAGAGCTACGGCCAGGCCGATACGGTCGCGCAACATGGCGGCCATGGGTATGATGCCCTTCCACGGCAGGTTGCCGGCATTCTCGATGCTGGCCGTCAGGAAGTTGGCACTCGGTGCACCCATGCCGACCGACCGAATCTCGTCATAGCCTCCGTTGGCCTCTGCCAACAGGATGATGCGCTCGCTGAGAGCTTCCAGAAAGTGGTTGACATCAGGAAAATCGGTGGTCACCAGCCGGTCTTCGGCAATGATGTTGCCTCGCTGGTCCACGACGGCAATCACCGTGACCGCCACGTCAATATGGACACCTATTACCTTGGTTTTAATCATGCTGCTCATGACTCGCTTTCTCCTTACTTAAATAATGAATATTCTTTCACCTCCCAGGCCAGCACCGATGCGCCTAACACGTTGCGCACATTGTCGTCGATGGTGGAAAGTACAAACTTCACTTTGCTTTCGATATTATGGAACACGTGCGACTCGAACGACTCGCTGGCGGGTTCCAGCAACCAGTGCCCTGTCTTCGACACCTTGCCGGCAAAGATGAAGGCCTCCGGATTGATGATGGACGCATAGTTGGCCAGTCCTAAGCCCAGCAGATATCCCGTGCGGCGGTAGGTCTCGATGGCCAGCGCATCGCCCTGGTCACAGAACGAGGCTATCAGGGCGGGTGTCAGCTTCTCGGCATCCCGCATCAAACTGGCTTCGCTGCTCTCGGCCATCACCTTCTGAGCAGTCTGCAGGATACCGTTCGTAGCGGTATAGGTTTCCAGACAGCCCCGCTTGCCACAGCCGCACAGCCGGCCTCCCGGTTTCACACAGGCGTGGCCCACCTCACCGGCAAAACCGTCGGCGCCCAGATGGATGACACCATTGCTGAAGATACAACTGCCCATGCCGCTACCCAGCGAGACAAGCACGAAGTCCTTCATGCCGTGAGCAGCACCAAAGGCCTGCTCGCCCAGTGCCATCACGTGGGCATTGTTGGCCAAAGCCACAGCCAGTCCTAACTGGTCGCGCAGCATGGCGGCCATGGGGATGACGCCTTTCCAAGGCAGGTTGGGGGCGTTCTCTATGCAACCCGTCCGAAAATTACCGCTCGAAATGCTGATGCCCACCGAGCGGATATGCTCGTAGCCTCCATTGTTTTCCGCCAGAGTCAGGATTTGTTCTGTCAGTGCGGCTATAAAGTCGCTGACAAAGGGATAGTCGCCGGTAGGGAACGAGCTTATTGCCAGGATGTTGCCACGAATGTCAACCACAGCACAGGTCGTAGTCTCGACGTTGACATCAACACCTACCACTCGTGTTTTCAGATTATCCAGTATCATCGGGGTACGTCGTTATTATGTTGTTGGAAACATTTCCTTGATTACAGTTCTGCGTCAGAACACTGGAACGTAGTGCCCTTCGAGATGTCGCCCGTCTCCAGGCCCAGCTTAAACCACTTCATGCGCTGTTTCGAGGTGCCGTGATTGAACGACTCGGGGACGGCATAGCCACGGGCCTTCGTCTGCAGATAGTCGTCGCCTATCTTCTGAGCACAGTTTATGGCCTCCTCGATATCGCCATCCTCCAAAGAGCCAAAGCGCTTATTGTCATGGTGTGCCCACACACCGGCATAGAAGTCGGCCAGCAGTTCCAGGCGCACGCTGAGCTTGTTGGCCTCTGCCTGACTTAGGCGTGCCATCTGCTCATGCACCTTCTGCAGCGTTCCCGTCAGGTATTCCACATGGTGGCCTACCTCGTGGGCTATCACGTAGGCGTATGCAAAATCGCCGTCAGCCCCCAACTGTTTCTTCATCGTGGTGAAGAACGAAAGGTCGATATACAGTTTCTGGTCGCCCGAGCAGTAGAAAGGACCCATCGCTGCCGAACCTTGTCCGCAGGCGGTCTGCGTGCCATCGGTGTAGAGCACCATCGTAGGATTCTGATACTGAGCACCATTCTGTCTGAAAATCTCGGACCACACATCCTCGGTTCCTCCCAGTATCTGGGTCGAGAACTTGGCCAACTGCTGTTCTTCCTCCGTAAACTCGCGCTGGCCTTCGCTCACCTCCGTATTGCCGCCAAACGACTGCTGGGCAGCCTGCATGCCGGCCTCCAGCGGATTGCCGCCTGTAAAGTAGGCTATGGCCATTGCAATGATCACACCGCCGATACCCAGTCCGGCCTTCGTACCACCGCGCATTCCACGGCGGTCTTCCACATTCGAGCTTTCGCGTCTTCCGTCTAATCTCATCGTTATAATTGTTTTAGATGCATTGATTGTGATTGCAAAGGTAAGTAATTTTCAGGAAATAACACTAAAAATGTAACCTTTTTTTTCGTTAATTACTGTTTCAAACGTTTCCGACCCGTTCAAAGTGTGCTTCATATTGTCGGAAATGCCGTGTCCGGACAACTTCAGCACGGCCTCTTTCATGGTCCACAGGCGGATGAACTCCACGTCAGGGCGGTCAGCGTTGAGGATGCTCTCCATCTCGGCATCGTTCATCGTATAGCGTGCCAGACTCTCCTTGTATTCGCGGATGCTTTCGATGTCGACACCTACGGGGCGGTCGCTCACCACGCAGATGGCCGCCTCCCGGCAGTGGCTCATATTGAAATGGATGTGCGGATAGCCTGAGAGCATCGGCTTGCCGTGTTCGCCATATTCGAAGACGGGTGGCTCCAGGATACCGTACTCCTTGCGCAGTCCCTCCCGCAACAGCAGGTAGGCAGCGGCACAGGTCTTGCGGCCCAGTTCATACCTGAACTTCAGGGCCTGTTCGCGGCGCTGCCTGCTGAGCAGAGGCAGTGCCTTTTCAAAGTCGAAATGTGCTATGTCGTCATTCAAGTATATCATTCTTCACCAAGTTTAGTGGGTTGTCTGTCTTTGGAATTCTTCTGTTCGGGTTCTCCTTGGCCCCCAAGGACTTGAGTTCGTTGGCTTTCTGAACCACGCTCTGCCTTCCTTCGCTCAGCTTGTTGGTTGAGAAGTCGAAGGCCCTGCGGGCCTGGTCCAGCTGCTCCCCCACCCGGTTGTAGCGCTGGATGAAGTCGCCCAGGCGGTCCAGCAGCTGTTCGGCTACTCCGAACACCTTCTCCTGGTTCTCGGCCTGCTGATTCTGCACCCATGCCAGGTGTATCATGTGCAGGATGCCCAGCAGGTTCTGCTCGCCCGTGATAAACACCTTGCGCTCAAAAGCCTCGCGCCACAGCGATGGGTCGTTGACCAGAGCCAGCTGCAGTGACGACTCGAAAGGCACGAACATGATGACAAAGTCGACTGCCTCGCGAGGTGCCCTGATGTATTTCGAGTAGTCCTTGCGGGCCAGCTCTGTCACGTGGCTGCGCACCGACTTGATGTGCTCCTGCAGGGCGCGCTCCTTATCCTCCGGCGTCCCAGCATTGACATAGCGCTCGTATGCCACCAGCGACACCTTTGAGTCGATGACTACATCCTGCCCCTGCGGATAGTGCAGGATGACGTCGGGCTGCATCTCGCGCCCCGTGTCGTCATTTTTCAGCGGGCGTCCCTGGTCGTCGCGCAACCGGGCCTGCACCTCGTAGTGGATGCCTTCGGTCAGTCCCTGCGAGGCCAGCAGGTCGCCCAGGATGATTTCACCCATATTGCCGCTCACCTTGTTGTCACGGCGCAGCACGTTGGCCAGCCCCTCGGCTTTCTCGCTCACGCGCTGGTTGCTTTCGTAGAGCAGTTTCAGCTGTTCTTTCAGCGATGCCGTCTGCGCCGTGTGGTCCTTGGTATTGTCGCTGATGGCCTTGCGCATCTCCGTGATGGCATCTTTCAGAGGCTGGGTGATGGTATCCATCGACTCGCGGTTCTCATCCTTCAGGCGCCGGGTCTGCAGGTCCATCAGCTGGCGCGTCATGTTGGCTATCTGCTCCTTGGTGGTTTTCAGTTGTTCGTCAAACTGCTCGCGCTGGGCCTGCATCTGGAGTTCAAAACGCTCGTTGCTCTGGCGCGCCTGTTCAGCCAGTCGCTCCTCGTACTGTCGCTGTTCGTCCATGCGTTGCTTCGAGAGCAGCGCCATCTCCGTCTCCTTCTTGGCCAGGTCTACAGCCAGTCGTGCCTGCTTCGGATTCATCACGAAGTAGACCACCACTGCCCCTACGGCAATTCCTATTAAAACATAGAGTGCTATCATCATGCTTTCTGTTGCTATTCTACAAAAACATGACAAAGTTAGCGATTTCCCGCGATACCACCAAATGTTTTGCGATTTTATGATTCTTTGCGCAGCACAAGCTTTTGTCCGTAGGCATTGCTGATGCTCTTGACAAATGCAGAAAACTCAGCATAAAGAGCAGGTGCATAGCTGCCCGACTTGACGTGGACACGATACATCACGCGGATTTTCCCGTCCCGTACAGCGACTTGGAACGCAAACGAACCGAAGGGTTTCTCAACGACCATCCCTTTTGGCTGGGCTTCCACCACATAGCCCGCCGGCAGCGTGATGGTCACCTCATCCTCATCCAGGAATCCCATGCCGATATACAGCGGTTCGGTACGTTCGCCAATGGTGGCCGGCGCACTATAGTGCTGACGAATGGGGCAGAGCGGCACAAACAGGCGCTGCCCCGTCTGGTTGGCATAGCCCACACTACGACAGGCGACGTCGAGACGGATGCTGGCTCCTTCACCTTGACTGACATCTGTCTTGCCGAACGTGCATTGCGGCAGGTGCATCAATTGCCGCATCATGCGCAAACGGTCTTTTTCACTCATGTTCAACAAAGGAATACGCCTTTCATACTGACGATTCCTCGAAACCTGCTGCAGGGTGATATCTGCATAGCCATCAGCCGACAGGTCCAGGCTGACGGTGCTGCGCTGGCTATTCAGCGTATCGGCATAGGTCGGCAGCGTCACCAGCCGTCCACCAGTTTCGTTCACCAGGAGGGCATCATGACCGGCAATGTCTTCATGGACATAGCCGAAGGGCAGCTGCGGATTGGTGCATTCCAGCCACAGTGTATCCCCCTTCAAGGGTACTTGCAGGATGACGTGATTCATCTGTCCGGCACTCGGGAAGTCTTTGACAAACTGACGGTTATACGTGCTGATTGCCGTATAGTTTGAAGCAATACCCACCTCTTGCAACATGGCACGCATCAGATTACTCAAACCCTTGCAGTCGCCAAATCCGCTCTTAGCCACCTCGGCGGCTGGAGCAGGCTGCAAGCCGCCAATTCCCAACAGCACTGCCACATAACGGGTATGCGCCTCCATATAGTGATAGAGAACTTCCACTTTTTCGCGTTCGGTAGGCAGCGCATCCGTCAACTGGTGCAGTTCCGACTTGACGGTAGCCGGCAACTGGTCGCGCCCTTTCAACAGCGAGTATTTCCATCGTCCGAAATCCTCCCAACTCGCCAGGCTACCCTGCGTTCCATAATACACAAAATGCTGCGGAGCAAAATAGGCTATCGGAATCCGTTCGCGCAAGGGACGGGCAAAAGGTTCCTCACGGAGGGCTGGCAGATTGGCCACCTCTAAGGTCAGCACCTGCCTACCCTTCTCGTCGGTAGTCTTCTGTGGCTGCTGTACCAGATTCTTGAGGGCATGGCGGATGGTGATGTCCTGGGGAGCCGTCAACTGATAGACAGCCTTCTTGACGCTGACATCATAGGCGTCCTGCGGACAGAACATCGGATACTCTATCAGCGTCTGGTGGCTGTCCATCGTCCATTCGTAGGTAATGGTGACGGGATAGACAGGAGGAGTGTATTCCAGATAGAGTTTATAGTCATCTATGGCCAGATATTCAGAATACTCCGTACGCTTCAGGTCGCCCTGCCTGAATTTGCGCAGCACGCGGCCTGAAGCATCTGTCACCTGACCCCGGAAGTCGGTCAGCCGCTCGTCCTTGCTACAAGCACACAGGAAGAAGGCAAGGTCAGCCCCCTTCTCGTTCTGAATCATGGTCACCTCACGTCGGTGTGTGGTGGCCTTCACAGCACTGGCCACATAGACCTCCGTCAGCGATTCCTCCACGATGGCATTCTGAGCCCCAGCGGAAAGCATTGCACTGACTATCAGCGCAGTAGCAAAAAGTTGTCGTCTCATGATGTCTTCTTCAAGGTCACTATCCGTTTGTTCATCTCCACCAACTTGTCCAAGAACACTTTCAAGTCAGCATATTGCTGCTGACCGAAGAAGGTGCGAGTGATATCCAACTGGTAGCGAGCTGTCAGCGTCTGGCCGCTCTGCATACAGATGATGCGGGCTGTCATGCCATCCAGTTTGAGGGTGATGGGCTTCGGCAGTTCCTCGGCCTGCCACCCTTCTGGTAAGGTCAGCTGCACATTGATTTGCTCATGCTGACTAAAGGGGAACTCCACGGGCAACTCTCGCGTCTCAGCGGTAAAGGGCGACTTCGACATAGGGGTAAACACCAGCGGATTCAGGTATATCAGGTCGCCTGCCACGTCACACTGCTTGGTAAACGTGACCAGCTCGCGCATCTTGGGCGAAAAGTCGTTGCGACCTTCCATCTTGTAGTCGCCTATCTCCATACTGCCCTCCTCCTGCATCTTCTGGATGGTCTCCAGACTGTCTTTCGACGTGCGCCACAGCTTCCTTAAGCTGACCACGGGCTGCCCCATCAGCGACCTGATGCGCCGTCCGCTGATGAGTCCCTTGGCACTGATTGTTGCCTGAATGTTGGTCACTTCACGCGATGGGGTAAGCTGTCTCAGGTCTACCCACTCGCCTTTCTGACCTTTCCTGAAGGTGCGCGCCCTTTCTACCAACAATTTTGAGGGCAGCACATTCAGGTAGCCGTCTTCTGCCGAACCGTCCATATAGACCTGTGTAGAATCATTCAACTGAATGCCTACAACAAAGGTCGACAGATATTTCAGGCTGGCATGCGTCAAGGGCAGATGGCCCTGACTGCGCAGGCGCAGCACCACGGGATATGCCTCCATGCCGGCATCATGCAACATGTTGATATAAAGGAAGTTGATGTCAGCATTCGAACCCGTTCCCTCCTTCAGCGTCTTCGAGCCCGACTTAGCCCAGAATTTATAGTTGCCATTCCAGCGCACATGCTTTTTCAACAGTTTCCAAACAGCCTCGGCTCGCTGTTGAGGGTCGGCAATAGCAGGAATGCCGGCAGCGGTTATCTCGTCCTTCAGCGGACTGCTCCGCCTGATGCGTCCACCAAACTCACTGTCCTCATGGAGGATCTTGTCTATGTCCTCCCACTTCGAACTGTAGTTCTTATAGACGGCACCTGGCACGTAGATACCCATCAGTTCGTGGGTCACCTTGCAGCCATAGTCCCTGGCACACCACACAAAGTCGTCGTCTTTCAGGGCAGGCAGGTTCTCGGCGATGAAGGTCGTCTCCTTGGTGGCCAGCATAGCGTTTCCAAGTTTTATATTTCCAAAGTCGTCCTTACGACTCATCCTGACCATGCCCGTCTCCTCAATATTATACTTGAACCATTCGGGTACCGACAGGCTGTAGCGGGTGTATCGCACGGGGATGTCGCCCTGGGCGTACCAGTCGCGCAAATCGTAGTAGAAATCACTCTCTATGCGGTATTCATACTCTATCACCGTGCCTACACGAACCTGTGGGACGCTGAACTTCATCACCTTCTCCGTCTTGTCCACCTGTTCGGTGTTTACCATATCACTCTCCATCTTGGTTTTCACCAACTTGCCGCCTTCCATGTTGTAGGCAACAGCTTTCAAGCCCATCACCATCTCACGGGTATTGCTACCCGTCTGGCTCACCCTGAGGGGGAAGCTGACATCGGCCACCTCCCTACCCTCGGGCTTGAGCACCTTCAGACGGCATTTCACACGATGGATGATGCGGAAATCGTCATTGATATAGTCATAGTTGACATCCACGGAGCGATACAGTTCCACGGCCTCGGCATCCTTGTCGGGAGCATACTCTGTCATCGTCAGCTCCTCCTGGGTTGGCTTACCCCATTTGGTATTGACTTCCTGTGATTTTGATTCCGTGCTGCCCATCGTCCAGCAGAGGGCCGTCAGCAGCAAACATAAGTGCGTCTTCATTTCTTATTCTTTTATTGGGTTCATCCGACATTTCGAGTGATAAAGTGATACTATAGAAGAAGAAAACCGCT
>CAMOQW010000041.1 GCA_946623195.1 uncultured Prevotella sp. | reverse complement strand
GCACGTGATTTGTAATCTCGGGGTCGTTGGTTCGAATCCGACAAGAGGCTCCAAACGAAAGAATCGCTCTCATTCCGAGGGCGATTCTTTTGTTTCGTTACGCTCGCGTTCGTCGAACCGGTCCAACTTGTCGAGATAGTACTGCCTGAGGTCTTCCCAGCGGTAGTAGGGGTACTGCGTGGTGGCGACGGGCAGTGAGCATTCGCGCTCGTTCAGCAGGGCTTTTACCAGCGTGTCGCCATGTCCCTTCTTCGGTCGGTAGAAGATGAGCTGGATGTTGCAGGCCATGGGGAAGATGCGATAGTTGCGCCACACGTCGTCCAGTCGGTCCAGGTCGCTGACGCTGGCTCCGCACGAGTCGAGCTCCAGCAGGCAGGCCAGCGGCAGCACGCACACCTCGTGGCCGAAACGTAGCGTGGCTTGCGTCTGTGTCACGGTGTCGGCTGTCTCGATGATGTTGCGCAGCAGGTTCTTCTGCGAGAATACCATGACGCCCTGCGTCTGGGGTGCAGGACCGTAGTCTACATACCAGCCGATGTTGCGTACGCGCCACAACTGGTAGATTTCCTCCTCGGTGAACAGGTCGTAGAGGTCGCTGCCCTCGTCGTGGCTCTGCATGTTGGTGACCACCTCGAAGAGGTTGCTCATCAGCTTGTCGCCCTGAATGCTGTCGGCAGCCCATCGCTGGTCGTTGAAGAGCGTCTGCATCAGTCTGGCGGGTGTGACACTTGTGCCTAACTGCTTGCGAATTTCACGGCCTTTGCGACCCCCGGCCTTTACCAGTCCTGTGCGTGGTGCATTCAAGTAGTATTGCAGGGCGTCGCTCACGTCGTTGTGGATGCGGGCTGTGGGGTTGGCGGCCATCAGTTCCTCACATTCCGCTATCATCGACAGGATGCACCGGTTCACCGTGGTGGAACGGGCATCGATGGTCACTCCCTTGCGCTTGAAAATCTCGGGGAAGTTGCGGGCCATGCGCCGCCCGATGCCGTGGTGCTGGCGTTCGCCCACCGTCGTCAGGTCGCCCAGTCGGGGCTGTGCTCCGGCATGACTGCCGTCGAGGACCGGGAAATTGGCCTTGGGCAGGCTGACAAACTGTTCCAGCGCGGCGAGCACCTCAGTGCCTCGTGGCGTCAGCTTGCCGTAGTCGCGGGCCTTTTGCAGGGGGTCTGTCACGCTGGTGTAGGCGTCCTTGCTGATGAGCCAGCGCGAGCCGTGACGCCCGTAGTGTGACATATAATAAGGTATGTAGCCCTTGGGTGCGGGCGTTAACTTCTGGTCGGTCAGCTGCCGGTCGTAGTCCAGGTAGTTGCTGCCGGCCAGATACTTGTTGTTGCGGATTTCCTCTCGCGCCGTCTGTGCCGTCTGTGCCGCCATTGTCAAGGCTATGCCGGCAAAGAGCATCATTGTAGTCAGTCTCTTCATTGTTCTTCGCTGCTATTTTGTTTGCAAAGTTAGTGCTTTTCTTCGTATTCCGCGTGTTACTGGCGAGAATGTTGGGAAAGTTTTTGGAGTTTTAACGTTTCCTCTTTTCCGCCCTGCCATTTTGTCAAGAAAAACGAGGTTACGGCTCACCATGAGTGAGCCGTAACCTCACCATGAGTGAGCCGTAATCTCGTCGCGAGTGAGCCGTAACCTCGTTTTTCTTGACAAAACGGTACGTGCCCAATGTTATACCAGGTGCTCGATGAGGTCGGCGCGTTCGCCGGGCAGCATGTCGATGACGGGAATCTCGATCATCGTGTAGCATCCGGGCTGCAGACGCATGGAGGCGCGAGCCACGTTGACCAGCACCTGACCCGTCAGGGCGGGGTTGTTGATTTGCATGTTGAATTCCAGGCGCTGGTTCTGGGTCTGGCCGCTGACACCCTTGCGCACCAGGTTGACGCCATGCCCCATGTCGCGCACGTCGTCGACACTCTCCACCTGGAACACGTGTGTCTCGTCCGAGGCGAAGTAGGGGTCGGCCTTGATGTCGCGGGTCACCTGTTCCAGTGTGTAGCCGTCCTCCAACTCTACATACACCATGCGACGATGGATGCCCTCGCCCAAGGGGATGGTCATCGAGAGGGCGTTCTTGACACCGGCCTTCGAACGTACGCAGACGCTGTGTCCCATCGACATGCCGGGGCCGAAGTTGGTGTAGCTCAGTCCTTTAGGTGCCAGACTCTGCATCAGCGTGCGTACGATGGAGTCGCTGCCCGGGTCCCAGCCGGCAGCAATGACGCTGACGGTGTTGGTCTGCTTGTTAATCTCCATCAGGCGCTCGCGGTAGCCGCGAATGTTGGTATGGATGTCGAAGGAGTCGACGGTATTGATGCCTAAGGGCAATATCTGCTTGGCATACTCCTCGCAGGAGCGGGTGGGGGTGGCCAGCACTGCCACGTCAACGTCCTGCAGTTCTTTGATGTCTTTCACTACCTCGTACTGGGCGAGTTCTGCGGGCTTTCCTTCAGCGCCCTGCCGGCGCACGATGCCTGCGATTTCGAAATCGGGTGCGGCTTCCAGTGCCTGCACGGTGTACTTCCCGATGTTGCCGTAACCTACTACGGCTGCTCTGATTTTCTTCATGTTTGTGAGTCTTTTGTTGGTTGTATCAATCTTTTTGGCTGCAAAAGTACATCTTTTTCTCGAAATACGTATCGAAATGGCAGGGAAATTTGTAAAATACCTGCAAATTGTTATCCCGCGTTATCTTTTTGCCCCCGGATACAATAAAATGGAAGTTTAAAGCGTTTAGATAGAGGTATTAATACTAAACGTTAGAAGCGTATGATAGAGTATATCAAGGGTGAGCTGACTGAGCTTACCCCCGCATTAGCTACGGTAGAAGCCGCTGGTGTGGGCTACGGGATGAATATTTCGCTGACCACGTATTCGGCGATACAAGGCAAGAAGGACGTCAAGCTGTATGTCTTCGAGTCGATTCGTGAGGATGCCCATGTGCTCTACGGCTTTGTGTCGAAGAAGGAGCGCGAGATGTTCGAATTGCTCATCACCGTCAGTGGCGTGGGGCCCAATACGGCGCGCATGATGCTGTCGTCGATGAGTGTCAGCGAGTTGTGCAATGCCATCTCGACCGGCAACGAGCGGCTGATGAAGGGTATCAAGGGCATTGGCAAGATGACTGCTCAGCGCATCATCGTCGACCTGAGAGACAAGATAGTGGCCCTGGGTATTGCCGACGAGATACCCGTCGGAGGTGTCGTGGCCGCTCCCGTCAACAACCAGGTGAAAGACGAAGCCGTCTCGGCTCTTACCATGCTGGGATTCTCGCCCGCTCCCACGCAGAAGGTTGTCGTGGCTATCCTGCAGGAACAGCCCGACCTGCCCGTGGAACAGGTGGTGAAGCAGGCACTCAAACAAATAAAATAAGGTATTACGAAACGTTTCGCCTACATCGGAGCAGTCCTGTTGAGCATCACGGCGTTGGCCATGCCGCCCCAGGATGACAAGACACAGAAGAAGCAACAGTCTGTGGCTAAGGCACAACCTGTGCTCCAGGTGGAGGACGAAACCATTCCCGACTCGCTGCTGCATCCGCGCTGGAAAATTCAGAAGACGGCACCCATCGAGGTGGCCGACCTCGACTCGTCGGCGCTCGACCTGCGGTTCCCGGAGAATGTGCGCCAGCAGGTGGAGTACGACGATTCGCTGAACGTCTACAAGATAGGCTCCAAAATTGGTGACTCCTATTTGAATGCCCCCGTGCTGATGACCCCCGACGAGTATAGGCAGTGGAGTGAGCGCAAGGAGCGCGAAGCCTTCTTCCGCAAGAAGGATGCTGAGAACGTGGCCACGAAGGGCAAGGAGAAATTCTCGTTTGCCGACATGCATTTCGACTTAGGCCCAGCCGAGAAGATTTTCGGTCCCGGCGGGGTACGCATCAAAACGCAGGGTACAGCCGAGCTGAAACTCGGTGCCACACTGAAGAGCGTCGACAATCCGTCGCTGCCTGAGCGCAACCGTAAGACCAAGGCTGTCGACTTTGACGAGAAAATCAATCTGAACGTCAATGGTAAGGTGGGCGACAAGGTGAACATGAACCTGAACTACAACACCGATGCTACCTTCGACTTCGATACCAAGAACCTGAAGCTGCGCTATGAAGGCAAGGAAGACGAAATCATCAAACTCGTGGAGGCCGGTAACGTCAGTTTCCCCTCTAATAACTCGCTGGTGAAGGGTGCCTCGGCGCTGTTTGGTGTCCGCACCGACATGCAGTTCGGCAAACTGAAGTTGCAGACGGTGCTGTCGCAGAAGAACTCCACCACCAAGAGCGTGTCGTCGAAAGGCGGTACCCAGTTGACCCCGTTCGAGATTGACGTCGCCAACTACGAGGAGAACCGCCACTTCTTCCTGTCGCGCTATTTCCGTGAACGCTACGATGCCGCCATGCAGCAGTTGCCCAACGTCATGACAGGTATCGAGATTACGCGCATAGAAGTGTGGGTGACCAACAAGACGGGGACGACTTCAAACACCCGTAACATCATTGCCCTGTCGTCGCTTGCTGAGACCAAGCAGGGCAGGGCACCAGGCCTGTCGGCACTGCCCGACAACAGCGCCGGCAACCAATATGCGCAGATGACCACCACCTACGCTGCAGCCCGCGACATCGACCAGGCATCGGCGGTTCTGGATGCCGGCATGACGGGTGGCGTAGACTATGAGAAGCTGGCATCGGCCCGACTGCTCAACTCGTCAGAGTTTACGCTCAACAAGGGCCTGGGATATATTTCGCTGAAGACATCGTTGCAGACCGACCAGGTGCTGGCCGTAGCCTACGAATATACATACGGCGGCCGCACCTACAGGGTGGGTGAGTTTGCCAGCGACCATACCACGGCCAGCGAAGCCCTCTTTGTGAAGTCGCTGAAGAACACGTCGAACAATCCGCAGCAACCCAACTGGGACTTGATGATGAAGAACGTCTATTACCTGGCGTCGAATGTTGAGAAGACCAAATTCAGGCTCGACATCAAGTTCCAGAGCGATACCGCCGGCGTCTACCTTTCCTATATCCCCGAGGTCAAGGACATCACCCTGCTGAAAGGGCTGGGCTGCGACCGACTGGACAACAACAACAAGGCGCATCCTAACGGCTACTTCGACTTCGTCGAGGGTTATACCGTCAGCAATGGCCGCGTCTTCTTCCCGTCGGCAGAACCTTTCGGTACCACACTGAAGTCGTTCCTGATGCGTAATGGCATCAGCGAGGCCACGGCCGCCAAGTATGCCTTTCAGGAGTTGTACGACACCACACGCACTGCTGCCAAGCAGATGACCGACAAGGACAAATACATGCTGGTGGGCCAGTTCAAGGGTACATCGGCCAATGTCATATCGCTGGGGGCCTACAATGTGCCGCAGGGGTCGGTCGTGGTGACGGCCGGTGGCGTCATCCTGACCGAGGGCAGCGATTATTCCGTAGACTATTCGGCCGGCGAGGTGACCATTCTGAACCAGAGCATCATCGATGCTGGTACGAGTGTCAACGTGTCGCTGGAGTCGAATACGGAGTACGGTATGCAGCGCAAACGTATGTTTGGTGTCAATTGGGAATACGATTTCTCGAAGAACTTCCAGATAGGCGGTACCTTGCAGCACCTCAGCGAGCAGGCGCTGACTTCGAAGGTGACGATGGGCTCGGAGCCTCTGAAGAACACCATCTGGGGCGTGAACATCAACTGGAAGACCGAAAGCCAGTGGCTGACGCGTATGCTCAACAAGTTGCCGCTGCTGCACTGCACACAGCCCTCGCAGATATCTTTCACGGGTGAGTTTGCCCAGCTCATTGCCGGTACGGCCAGTGGTACGCAGGATAATGCCTCCTATATTGACGACTTTGAGAATGCCAAGAACGGCATCAGTGTGCTGGAGCCTACGTCGTGGGTACTCTCCAGTGTTCCGTCCATGTTTCCGGAACAGGCCGACAAGGACTCCGTCGTCAGCGGTTTCAACCGTGCACTGCTGGCTTGGTATAAGATTGACAACCTCTTCACCTACCGTTCGTCCAGTCTTACCCCGGCCCATATCAAAAGCGACTTGGAGCAATTGTCCAACCACTACGTGCGCTCTGTCTACGTCAGCGAACTCTATCCGAACCGCGACCAGTCCACCTATAGCGGTGCCACCAATACGCTGGACATCCTCAATCTGGCCTACTATCCCACGGAGCGCGGCCCTTACAACCTGTCGACAGACATTAACTTCGACGGTTCGCTGAACAATCCGCAGCGCAAGTGGGGCGGCATGATGCGTAAGCTGGACACCAACGATTTCGAGACGGCCAACATCGAGTACATCGAGTTCTGGATGCTCGACCCCTTTATCTATACCTCCCAGCAGGACGATGCCGCCGACTATGGTGGCGACCTATATATTAATTTAGGTGAGGTCAGTGAAGACGTGCTGCACGACGGCAAGAAGTTCTACGAGAGCGGCATGCCCGTCGACGGCACCGGATCGTTCACGCAGTCGGCATGGGGTAAGATTCCCGTACAGCCCACGCAGACCTATGCCTTTGCCACCACCAGCGGGGCACGTGCCAAGCAGGATGTGGGTCTGAACGGTCTCACCGATGAAGAGGAGCGCCAGCATCCGGCCTATGCCGATTTCCTGAAGGGAATCAACGTGAATGACAGCCTGCGGGCCGTCTGGAACCAAGACCCTGCCAACGACAACTACCACTATTTCCGTGGCAGCGACTTGGACGACCGCAAGGCCAGCATCTTGGAGCGCTACAAGCGTATCAACATGCCGCAGGGCAACTCGCCCGACAACGACCAGCAGACGGAAGGCTACGACACGTCTTACAAGACATACCCCGACGTGGAGGACATCAACCAGGACTACACCCTCAACGAGTATGAACGCTATTACCAGTATAAGGTGAGCATCCGCCCGGAGGATATGCGACTGGGCCACAACTATATTACCGACATTCGCGAGCATACCGCCTCGCTGCGCAATGGCAGCAAGGAGCGCGTGAAATGGTATCAGTTCCGCATCCCCCTGACGCAGTATGAGGACAGAGTGGGAGGCATCAACGACTTCACCAGCATCCGCTTCATGCGCATGTTCCTCACGCAGTTCCGCAAGCCCATCGTGCTGCGCTTCGGCAGCCTCGACCTGGTGCGCGGCGAGTGGCGGGCCTACCAGCAGGCGCTGACCAACGGCAGCAACAGCGGAACACTTGAGGTGAGTGCAGTCAACATCGAGGAGAACAACGACCGACAGCCTGTCAACTACGTGTTGCCGCCGGGCATCTCGCGTGTCACCGACCCGTCGCAGCCCCAGCTGACGGAGGCCAACGAACAGGCCCTCTGCATGGTGGTGAAGAACCTGTCGAAAGGAGAGTCGAAAGCCGTCTATCGCAATACCACGCTCGACCTGCGCCGCTATCGCCACATGCAGATGTTTGTACATGCCAACCACCTCGTGGACGACGTGACCAACCTGCAGGACGACCAGCTGGCCGTGTTCGTCCGTCTGGGTAGCGACTATAAGAACAACTACTATGAATACCAGATACCGCTGAAACTGACACCCGACCGTAACGACTACAACCGCTTCAACGTGGAAGACTGCCGTGCCGTGTGGCCTCAGGACAACCTGCTGGACATCGACCTCTCGCTGTTTACGAAGCTGAAGAAGGCCCGCAACCAGGCCCGTGCCATGGGGACGGCCAGCTATACGATGGAGTTCTCGGACTATGACCCTGACCACATGAACAACCGCATCAGCATCATGGGTAACCCGTCGTTGGGCGAGGTGAAGACCATGATGATCGGTGTGCGCAATCTGGCCAGCGGGGTCAAGTCGGGTGAGGTTTGGGTGAACGAACTGCGCCTGCAGGACGTAGTCAACAAGGGCGGATGGGCGGCTTCAGGGGCACTGAACATGCAGTTGAGCGACGTGGGTACGGTGAACCTCACGGGAAGAATCGTTACCGAGGGTTTTGGCGGACTGGAAGAGGGCGTCAGCCAGCGTACCACCGACGACTATAAGACCTACTCGCTAACGGCCAACGTGGAACTGGGTAAGTTCTTCCCCGACAAGGCCAAGGTGACGGCACCGCTCTACTATTCGGTGACGAAGGAGGAGACACGTCCGAAGTATAACCCGATGGATACGGATATGGAGCTCGACGATGCGCTGGATGCCACGGTCAACAAGCAGGAGCGAGACAGCATCGAGTCGATAGCGGTCACCAAGTCGACCACCACCAACTTCTCGCTCTCCAACGTGCGTGTCGGCATCAAGACCAAGCGGCATCCCATGCCCTACGACCCCGCCAACTTCTCGTTCTCGTACAGCCATCGCCACAGCCATCGTTCTGGCGAAACGACGGTTTATGAGAATGATGACGAGTGGCGAGGATCGTTCAATTACTCTTATACACCGGTCTATAAGACGTGGGAACCCTTTAAGAACACCAAGTCGAAGTCGAAGTGGATGCAGCTGCCAAAGGCCTTCGGCATCAACTATCTGCCACAGAACATCACGTTCAATACTGAGATGACGCGCAGCTATTTTGAACTGCAGGAGCGCGATATGGAGGACTTGGGTGGTTCGAAACTGCCCGTGACGTGGAGTTCGACATTCCTCTGGAACCGCGACTTCTCGCTGCGCTGGGACTTCACCAAGAACCTGCACATGAATTTCCAGTCGGGAACCCGCGCCGAGATTGAAGAACCTTACGGCGACGGACTGCCCATCAACAAAGACCTCTATCCCGACCGCTATTCGGCATGGAAAGACTCTGTCTGGCACAGCATCAAGCACTTCGGGACACCGCTCGACTATCGACAGTCGTTCACGGCCTCCTATCAGGTGCCGCTGAACAAGTTGCCCATCTTCGACTGGTTGAATACCGACGCCAGCTATACCGCCACCTACAACTGGGTGCGCGGTACCGACCTGGAAGACGGCACCGACCTGGGTAACACCATCTCGAACAACCGCCAGCTGAACATCAATGGCTCGCTGAATTTGGAGACGCTCTACAACCACTTCCCCTTCCTCAAGAAGGCCAACGACCGCTTCAAGAAGGCCATTGCCAAAACCCCTAAATCCCCTGCCAAACCTACTAACTCTAAGACCTCTAAGGCCCCTGCCAAACCTACCAAGGAAGAATCATCACTCCCCAAGAATAAGAATGCCTTCCAGAAGGAGATTACCCTGAGACGCGACACGACACTCACCGTGCAGCACAACAAGAAGTCGAAGCGGCTCATCGTGACGGCCAAAACCAAGGACGGCAAGGCCTATCCTATTAAATATAAGGTGGTAGACCAGAACAAGATTCTCATCAAGAACCTTGACTCCATACAGCTGAAACTCACCGTTGTGGCCAAGCCGCCGTTGGAGAACGAATGGTGGTATAAACCGGCGCAGTCGGCAGCCCGCCTGCTGATGATGGTGCGCAGTATCAACATGAGTTATCGTAATCAGTACTCCATGTCTATTCCGGGATTCAAACCCAACGTGGGTGATGCCTTCGGACAGCGCACCGGCAGTGTGCTGTCGCCGGGTCTCGACTTCGCCTTCGGACTGGCTGGCGACTCCTATCTGCAGAAAGCCTATGATAACGGCTGGCTGCTGACGGTTGACAGCATATCGTCGCCTGCTGCCACCAACCTGACTACCGACCTGCAGTTGCGCGCCACGCTGGAACCGGCCCGTGACCTGAAGATAGACCTCAATGCATCGCGCACCGAAACCAAGGCGCGCAGCATACGCTATGCGTTGAACGCCATGCCGGCGACACAGAGTGGTTCGTTCAACATGACCACCATTTCCATCGGTTCGGCTTTCGAGGCTATTGGTGATGCCAATTCGGGCTATCCCTCCAATGCCTTCAACCGCTTCTGCGACGCTCTGCCGCGATTCCAGGAGATGGCTGCCGCCCATTATGGCACGTCGGTAGACCAGTATTCGGCAGCCGTCATGATTCCTGCCTTCCTCGACAGCTATACCAGCAGCGGACGGGGGTCGCTCGACTTCTTCCCAACGTTGGCCAAACTGCTGCCTAACTGGACGATACGCTACACTGGCTTGTCGAAGTTGAAGTGGTTCAACGAACACTTCAAGTCGGTCAATGTCAATCATTCCTACAAGTCAATCTTTGCGGTGGGTTCCTATAGTAGCTCGTCGGAGACAGCTTCCCTGCTGGGATGGAATGTACCGTCGGTCAGCATCAACGAGTCGTTCTCGCCGCTGATTGGTGTCGATGTCACTCTGCAGTCGGGTCTGACGGTGAAGGCTGAATACCGCCGCACCCGTGTGCTGACGCTGTCGATGACCAGTGTGCAGATTAACGAGAGCCGTTCGAACGACATCGTCTTGGGTATGGCTTACAAGATTAGTGATTTCCACCTGTTTGGTAGTGGTGCCTCGCGCAAGATCAAGAAGGCACAGCGCGGCAAATCTAAGACGGCTGATACGAGCAAGTCAAATACGAGCAATGCCAAGAAGACGGGTATCAACCAAGACCTGAACTTGCGTCTGGACATCTCGCTGCGCGACCAAGCTGCCATCACCCGTGACATTGCTTCACGCACATCGGCTGCCAGCAGTGGCAACTCGGCCCTGAAGATTTCGTTCATGGCCGACTATACGCTGTCGAAGTTGCTCACGCTCTCGGCCTACTACGACCGCCAGACTAACACACCGCTGTTGTCGTCCAGTTCTTATCCGACGACAACTCGCGACTTCGGTCTCTCCTTGAAATTCTCGCTGACCAGATAATCTCGCCTCTCGCCTCTCACCTCTTACCTCTGATCGTAAGCATGCAGCGGATAGTCGGTGGTGAAGTGCAGTCCGCGACACTCCTTGCGTTCCAGGGCCCAACGGGTGATGAGGTAGGCTACGTTGATGATGTTGCGCAGTTCGCAGATGTCGCGGGTGGCATGTACTCGCTTAAACAGCCGCTCCGTCTCTTCATAGAGCATGTCTAAGCGATCCCAGGCACGGTGCAGGCGCAGGTCGGAGCGCACGATGCCGACGTAGTTGGCCATAATCTGGTTCACTTCCTTTACCGACTGGGTGATGAGCACCTTCTCTTCGTTGGTCATGGTACCCTCGTCGTTCCATTCCGGCACCTGCGTGTTCCAGTCGTACAGGTCGACATGCTTCAGCGAGTCCTTGGCGGCTGTGTCGGCATAGACCACGGCTTCGATAAGCGAATTGGATGCCAGGCGATTGCCGCCGTGCAGACCCGTGCATGAGCATTCGCCCAAGGCATAGAGGCGCTCGATGCTGGACTGTCCGTTCAGGTCGACCTTGATGCCGCCGCACATGTAGTGGGCGGCAGGGCGTACGGGAATGTAATCGGTGGTGATGTCGATACCCATCGAGAGACATTTCTGGTAGATGTTGGGGAAGTGATGGCGTGTCTCGTCGGCGGGCTTGTGGGTGACGTCTAAGCAGACGTGGTCCAGACCGTGAATCTTCATCTCCTTATCGATGGCACGGGCCACGATGTCGCGTGGCGCCAGGGAGAGGCGCTCGTCGTATTTCTCCATGAAGGTCTCGCCGTTGGGCAGTTTCAGGATGCCGCCATAGCCGCGCATGGCCTCGGTGATGAGGTAGGCGGGATGCGTCTCCTTCGGGTTGTGGAGCACGGTGGGGTGGAATTGTACAAATTCCATGTCGGCCACCGTTGCCTTGGCGCGATATGCCATGGCGATGCCGTCGCCCGTGGCGATGACGGGGTTCGATGTGGTCAAGTAGACGGCCCCGCAACCGCCTGTGCAGAGTACGGTAATCTTGGCCAGATAGGTGTCTACCTTCTCATGCGGGTTCAGCACGTAGGCACCATAGCAGCGGATGTTGGGCGAACGGCGTGTCACGCGGACTCCCAGATGGTGCTGGGTGATGATTTCCACGGCAAAGTGGTTCTCCTTCACCTCGATGTCGGGGCAGTGACGTACGGCTTCCATCAGTCCACGCTGTATCTCGGCTCCCGTATCGTCGGCATGGTGCAGAATGCGGAACTCGGAGTGGCCGCCCTCACGGTGCAGGTCGAACTCACCGTCGGCTTTCTTGTCAAAGTTGACACCCCATTCGACTAGTTCCTTGATTTGTTCGGGGGCCTGGTGTACCACCTGTTCCACGGCGGCACGGTCGGAGATGTAGTCGCCGGCTATCATCGTGTCCTCAATGTGCTTGTCGAAGTTGTCAACGGCCAGATTGGTAACACTGGCTACGCCGCCCTGGGCGAAAGAGGTGTTGGCTTCATCAAGCGAGGTTTTGCAGATCAGACAAATCTTGCCCTTCTTGGCGCGGGCCACCTTCAGTGCATAACTCATGCCGGCCACACCGGCACCTATGATAAGGAAATCGTACTTATAGACCATACTTTTTTACATTGAACGATGCAAAAGTACAAAATTATTTCGTAACTTTGCAAACGAAATGAAGAAATATGTACTTTTATTGCTATTATTAGCATGTTTTCGGGTTACAATAGCACAAAACGACAGCATCACTCTGCGGCTCGACTCATTGTTGCAGGACCCGATGTTCGAGACTTCGCAGGTCGGACTGATGGTCTACGACTTGGACGGCGACTCGGCACTCTACTGTAAGAATCACCGACAACTGATGCGCCCGGCATCGTGTATGAAGCTGGTGACCGCCATCACCGCGCTGGAGACACTGGGTGGAAACTACGAATACCAGACACGCATCTACTATACCGGCTCCATTCAGGCCGGCACGCTGGTGGGTAACCTCTATTGCGTGGGTGGCTTCGACCCCACGCTGACGCAGGACGATGTGGCCGTCATGGTCGAGAGTGTGCGCAACATGGGAATCGACAGCATCAGTGGCAGCATTGTCGGCGACCGCACCATGAAGGAGGTACTCGACTATGGCGAGGGCTGGTGTTGGGATGACGATAATCCGATGTTGATACCGCTCACCATCGGCCGCAAGGATATTTTCCTGACTACTTTTGTCAAGGAACTCTCGCGGCAGGGCATTCGTACGGGTGGCATCCAGTTGCTGTCGAGTGGCATAACCCCGAGCAACGCCCGGCTGATTAGCAGCTATCGCCATGGCATCGACCAGATTCTGCAGCGCATGATGAAGGAGAGCGACAATTTCTATGCCGAATCGATGTTTTACCAGACAGCAGCCTCCACTGGCCGTCGCCCGGCCAAGGCTTCCGATGTCAGAACCATCACCAAGCAGTTCATCAAGCGTATCGGTCTGGGTGGCAATCCCTATAAGATTGCCGATGGCTCGGGGCTGTCGCTTTACAATTATGTGTCGGCAGAGCTGTTGGTGCATTTGCTGCGCTATGCCTATCATAAGCAGGATATCAACGAGCACTTGCTGCCGGCACTGCCCATAGCGGGTGTTGACGGTACGCTGAAGAAGCGCATGACGGGCACGGCGGCAGAAGGTAATGTCTGTGCCAAGACGGGAACGCTGACGGGCATCTCGTCGCTGGCAGGCTATCTCACTACTTACGGCGGTCGCCAGCTCTGCTTCGCTATTATCAACCAGGGCGTGATGCGCAATAACGACGGGCGAGAATTCCAGAACCGTGTCTGCAAGGCGCTGTGCGAACCATAATGATTAACCCGACGAGACAATGAATATCAAAACTACCGGCTCCATAGCCAAATACATCCTGCTGGCCGCACTCTGTGTGGCACCGGCCATCGTGGCCTGGATTCTGTTACCCAATCTGCAGCACGACTATCCCATAGCCTATGAGGTGCTGCGCCGACTGACCGGCATCTACGTGACCATTGTGCTGACACGCATTATCATTGCCTTTGCCAATACGGTCAGTCGTGTGGGAGGCCGTTCCTATACCCATCAACAGTATGTCAACTCGTTTGTGGGTATTCTGAAGATTATACTCATCTTCATTGCTGTCATCGTGGCCTTGGCCATTGCGCTCGATAAAGACCCGTCGACTCTGTTTGCCGGACTGGGTGCTGCCTCGGCTATCCTGATGTTGGCTTTCCAGGATACCATCAAAGGGCTGGTGGCCGGTATCCGCCTGACGTCAAACGACATGGTGCGCATTGGCGACCGCATCACGGTGCCCGCTGCAGGAGCTGACGGCATCGTGGAGGCAATAACGCTGACCACTGTAAAGGTGCGCAACTTTGACAATACCATCATCACGGTGACTCCGCAGACATTGGTAGACGGTTCTTTCCAGAACTGGAAGGGCATGAAGGAGAAAGTGGGGCGCAAGGTGGTGCGCAAGCTCTATATAGATTTCCGCAGTATCAGCATGGACATTCCGGAAAATTCTGATACTCCGGAAAATCCGGCTCCCACCGCCAACCTGACCCGCTACCGTCGACACATGGAACAGTGGCTCTCGCAGCATCCCGACGTGGTTCGCGAAAACATTGTCATGGTGCACCAGTTGGATGCCACGCCAACAGGCCAGCCCGTGGAGTTTGTCTTCTGGCTGCGTCATCAGGATGTATTGCCTTATGAGCATGCCATTTCCGAAATCATGGAGTATGCACTGGCTGAGGCTCCTGTCTTCGGACTGCGCATCTATCAGCAGTTCCCGGAACAGTGAATAAGCTAAATAGCTATGGGATTTGCGGCTACTATACTGCAATGGTTTCGTGAAAACGGACGTGCCTTACCTTGGCGTGAGACGCATGATCCGTACGCCATTTGGCTGTCGGAAATCATTCTTCAGCAGACTCGCATCGAACAGGGACGCCCCTACTGGGAGCGCTTCCTGCGCAGGTGGCCCACCGTTGACGAACTGGCTGCTGCCTCTGAGGATGAAGTGCTGCGCGAGTGGCAGGGACTGGGCTACTACAGTCGGGCCCGCCATCTGCATCAGGCCGCTAAACAGGTAGTGGCACAAGGTGGTTTCCCACGTACGATAGACGGACTGCGAGCGCTGAAGGGCGTGGGCGACTACACCGCTGCGGCCATCGGCTCCATTGCCTTCAACTTGCCTGCTGCCGTGGTCGATGGCAATGTCTATCGTGTGCTCAGTAGGCATTACGGCATTTCCACTCCCATCAACACCACGGAAGGCAAACATGAGTTTGCCGCCCTGGCCCAGAGCCTGCTGCCTGTCGCTGAGGCTTCGGCTTTCAATCAGGCCATAATGGACTTCGGAGCCATCCAGTGTACACCGCAGTCGCCTCGCTGTGTGCTCTGTCCGTTGCAGGAGTCTTGCGTGGCTTTGCGTGAGGGCAGGGTAGAGCAGTTGCCAGTCAAACTACGAACGCTGAAGGTCAAGGAGCGCCACCTTATTTATATATATATAAGGTGTAAGGGCTATACCGCCATCCATCGCCGTCAGGCTGGCGACATCTGGCAGGGACTGTATGAGCCGTGGCAGACGGAGGATGTCCCGTGCGGTGCTGTCTTGCTGCGCCAGAACGTGAAACATGTGCTGACCCACCGCGTGCTGTATGCCGACTTCTGGTTGTGGGAGGTGGAGGAAAGACCGTCGCTGCCCGACGGCTATTTCTGGATTAAGGAGGAAACGATAGATGACTACGGAGTGCCTCGCCTGGTGGAAATCATGCTCGATGTGCTGCATACGCACACTCCGGACAGATGCCCTTGACCATATAGTTGGCGGAATTCATGATGAATCCGGTTGGCACTTCAATGACCGGTACAGGGATGTGCTCCAGGCAGAATGTGCGGTGGCACTGCTCACAATAGAAGTGTACGTGCAGGTCATCGTCAATGTCATGGTGATGACTATGGCACAGTTCGTAGCGCACTCCGTCGCCGCCGTCCTCGATGACGTGTACCAAGTGCTGCTCACGAAACAGTGTCAGCGTACGGAAGATGCCCGACTTGTCGATGGTTAGTATCCGGTGTTCCAGTTCCGACAGCGACATGGGACGCCCGGCGCTCTCCAGTGCGCGCAGCACGATGAGGCGGTTGGCCGTAGGTTTCACGTCGTGCTCTTCCAGCAGATGGTTATGTTGGTCTTTGTCCATAATTGCCTGCAAAGTTACTATTTTTCTGCCATTAATGACACTGTTTTGATAAAAAATGTGTACTTTCGCATACTTTATACTCAAACTGCTCGTAATTCACAAATATTTTTGTACCTTTGCACACGTTATAACAATTTAAAGGCACATAATTATGAGCGAGAAACAGAAACAAGTGGAGAAGGAGCGCCGGGGCGTACTCGAGCTGCTGCTCCAGAAGAACGGACTGAAGCGCAAGGAACTCGTAGATTTCCTGCTCGGCGTGTGGATGGCCGGGAAGGTGGATGAACTCACGGAAGAAGAAAAGGCACAATTCCCCAATCTGGCTTTCTGAACGATGACGAAACAGGCTCTCTCTTTCAATCCCAACCACATCTTTGTAGATACCAACGTACTGGTTGGCGGCTACAGTGGCGATGCAAAGTTCCAAAAGGATGATGACTGTCTGCGCTACCTGTTCTCACTGACGGGCAAGCGGCTTTATATCTCGTCGCTCAGTGTGGCACAACTTATCTCCG
>CAMOQW010000040.1 GCA_946623195.1 uncultured Prevotella sp. | reverse complement strand
AAGGCATTAGCCTTGCTGAACAGCAGATAACAGCCGGTCAGCAGAGCCATGGTCGTCACCGCTGAATATAATATAGTAAAGAGGCTATCTTCCTGTATCTGCTCGTACATAAAGCGACAACGATTCTATTTAGACGGTACAAAAATACAATAAAACATCTTCATAGGGTGGGTGCAAAAGTACACAAAAAAGCTGGAAACTCCAAACTTTTGGTCTCCTTTTTATTGCAGAAGCCAGGCTCGTCTGTGAAGATCATGGGGACAGGTTTTTGAATGAATTCGTTGAATTCACTTCAAACATGATCCACCTTTTGATATGCTGAATAATTCCGTAGGATAATCCGGAGACGCGTGACATCTGTCTGGGTCCTGCCTCGAGTTCAAGCATGACTTCGCGTACATATTCTTTTTGTCGTTCTTTGTCGAGCAATCTGAACTCTGCGATGTTCCTCGTACCACTTTTCTGAAGGAGTAAATCGCGTACAAGTTCATCTGCCACCACCTTCCTTTCATCCATATCGAGACATCCTACATTCTCTGGCAGCGGCTCATCTACCCATGCGGCAAGTTCATCCAGCCCGAAGCGTTTCACTGCCGCCCGGGTGAAACACACCCTCTCTTGTCCCAAACTGAGGTAATCGTTCGGCCAACTACTATATGGATAGTCCTGGGCCAATTTGACCAGTCCTGCCTTGACGGGATTCTGATGGATGTATCGGAAAAGCGTAAAGAAATACTCGGGTGTATTACACGGCTCGCTCCTGAAGCGGTCTTGAAACAGATGGCCTATCCGACCGTATTTCTTGTTGTAGTAAAACACGTAGCTTGAAGCAATTGACTTCATGACATCACCCACTTGCCAGTTCTTCTCACAAAGCAAAAGATGTACATGGTTGGGCATCAAGCAGTAGGCATAGATATGGCAAGTCGTAGTCTTCGTTATAAGGTCGTCTTCCAGCCTATCTTGGACAGCAGCCAGAATCTTAGTGAATGACATGTAATCCTCGGCATCTTCAAAGATATCTTGACGATTGATGCCCCTTAGCATTACATGGTATATTCCAGTTCCGCTCTTTTCTCTACCTTTCCGTGACATAGTCTTTTCTTTAATAACGATAAATAGTTATATTTATTGCCTATAGCACGGTACCTCCCCAATAATCATGATTACTTTTCTTTTTTATCCTCTCACGCTCCGCCGCATTAAAAAATCCGCAGAAACCGTAAGAATGTCGGGAAAAAACATTATCTTTGCACCATCGAAACGAAACATTGCTTAGATTATGACAACGAGACGCGAGAAATCCAACCGCAAAGACCCCAGATAAACAAACAACTGGAGCCGTCGGCAGAGCCACCGAAGCCGATGGTAAAGGCAGGGGATAAGTCAAGAAAAGAGAAACTGAGCAACTACCTGATTGACATATCGAAGTATGTCATGACAGGTGTAGTGATATCTTCAATGTTCAAGGATTTGGACGATAACCGACAAATAATTTATGTCCTTGGTCTCTTTATCGCCTTCATGGCTTTAGGGACGGGACTCGTATTAACTGATAAAAAGAAAGGAAACTGACTATGGGAGTTTATTTAGTTGCATTAACAGTAGGTGTGCCCTGCGCTCTGTTCCTGCTCTATTGCCTTACGCCGAAGGGCAAAGGGTGAACGGAATGCTTTGACCCAGCTAAAGATCAAAGATCATGGGGACAGGTTGTTTGAAGTGAATTCAACGAATTCATTCAAAAACCTGTCCCCATGATCCCTGTCGGCGTCGATGCATTCACCGCCGCCAAGACCGAATTCCACACCGCCATCGACGGTGAGGACGCCGCCTACAAGAAGTCGCTACAGGACTTGTTCTTCCGCGAAAAAAATGAGCTAACTGCGGAATAGTTTAGCTCAGTCAAAAAGGAAGCCTTGTGAGCTTCCTTAAGTCATTCTCGTTGTCCAAGGCGGATTCGAACCACCACAAACAGAACCAAAACCTGTTGTGCTACCATTACACCATTGGACAATCGCACTTTTGCGGGTGCAAAATTACACAAAAATTAGCTTATCACCAAATTTTTGCCGATTATTTCACTATCAGAAGGAAATAATTCTTCTTTCCTTTCTGTGCCAGCAAGTATTTTCCGTCTATCAGGTCGTCGGCGGTGACGGCACGGTTCTGGTCGGTCAACTTCTCCTTGTTGAGTGACACGCCACCACCCTGCACCATCTTTCGCATGTCACCCTTCGAGGGGAACACGGGGGCAACGGTGGTCAGCAGTTCAATGGCGGGCTGGCCTAACTGGTCCTTAGAGATTTCGAACTGGGGCACCCCGTCGAAGACGTCGAGGAAAGTCTGCTCGTCCAGTTTCTCCAGCCCCTCCTTGGTAGACTTGCCAAAGAGCAGGTTGCTGGCCTCAATAGCGGCATCCAGCGCCTCGCGGGAGTGTACCATGACGGTGACTTCCTCTGCCAGACGTTTCTGCAACACACGGCGACCCGGGTCTGCCTTGTGTTCCTCTACGAGGGCATCAATGGTATCCTTGTCCAACGAGGTGAATATCTTGATATAGCGCTCAGCATCGTCGTCGCTGACGTTGAGCCAGAACTGGTAGAACTTATAGGGTGTGGTGCGCTGCGGGTCGAGCCAGATGTTGCCGCTCTCAGTCTTGCCGAACTTCTTGCCGTCGCTCTTGGTGATGAGCGGACAGGTGAGCGCGAAGGTCTCCACGTCGTTGCCCAAGGTGCGGCGTATGAGCTCGGTGCCGGTGGTCATGTTGCCCCACTGGTCGTTGCCGCCCAGCTGCAGCTTCACGCCATAGTGCTGGTAGAGGTAGAGAAAATCGTAGCCCTGCAGGAGCTGATAGGTGAACTCAGTAAACGACAGTCCGTCGCGGGCCGTGCCATTCAGTCGCTGCTGTACTGACTCCTTGGCCATCATGTAGTTGACGGTGATATGCTTACCCACCTCGCGGGCGAAGTCGAGGAAGGTAAAATCCTTCATCCAGTCGTAGTTGTTGACCATCACGGCAGCATTGGCGTCCTTCGACTCGAAGTCGAGGAATTTAGCCACCTGGCGCTTGATGCACTCCTGGTTGTGGCGCAGCGTTTCGTCGTTGAGCAAGTTACGCTCCTGCGATTTTCCCGAGGGGTCGCCAATCATGCCTGTAGCTCCTCCGACGAGGATGATGGGCTTATGGCCACAACGCTGCAGGTGGCGCAGCATCATGATGCCACAGAGGTGACCGATATGCAGTGAGTCGGCCGTGGGGTCTGTACCCAGATAGGCCGTCACCATTTCTTTCTGGAGCAGTTCTTCCGTGCCTGGCATCATCTGGGCCAGCATACCGCGCCATTTCAGTTCTTCTACAAAGTTTTTCATTATTGTTTTATTTTTTTTCGTTTCTTCGATATTTCGATATTCCGATGTTCCGACGTTCCGATGGTCTGACTCTGGGAGGATTACGGCACCGGGTCGTAGCCGGAGCCTCCCCAGGGATTGCATCGCAAGATGCGCCAGACCGCCAAATACAGACCCTTAAGGGGGCCATGCTTCCTGAGGGCTTCAATCGCATACTGCGAACAGGTGGGCGTAAAGCGGCACGAAGGTCCTAACAACGGCGAGATACAGAGCTGATAGAAGCGGATGGGCAATACCAGCAACCATACCAACGCACCCGATATGTAATGCCACAGCCACTTCATAGCTTCTCGGCCAGACGACGCATGACACTGACCACTCGCTTGTGGATCTCCGCTGAAGCCATGTGCTGGTCGGACAGCCAGATGAAAGCCAACAACAGCTGTTCGGTAGCGGGCACTGAATCCGTCAGCAGGGTCTTGTTCAACCGAAAAGCCTCACGCAGCTGGCGCTTCACCCGATTGCGGTCTACTGCATGATGAAAGCGCTTCTTAGGTACGCTGACCAGCAATTGCACCGCTGCATCGCCCTGCCGACGCTGTTGCACCATATAGACAGTCCTCACGGGGAAAGCAGCCAAAGAATGGCTGTCTCCTCCATTAAAGAGCGCTTCCGTCAGTTTCATGCTGACCAGACGCTCCCGCTTGGTGAATGTGGAAGCCGTCATGTATAGATGTTGAGAGGTATATTAATCCTCTTGCTCCAACAGGAAATGCTGCAAAGCTCCTGTCATGGAAGGATATTTCTCGGTGGGTGCCTCGATATCAAGACGCAGGCCGGCATCCTTGGCCGCCTGTGCCGTAGCAGGTCCGAAGGTGGCTATGGCTATCTTGCCCTGCTGGAAATCGGGGAAGTTCTTAGTCAGCGACTCTATACCTGAGGGACTGAAGAATATCAGCATGTCGTAGTCGAAGTTCTTCACCTCTTCCGGTGTGAAATCATTGCTGACGGTGCGATACATGACGCATTCGTCATGCTGCAGTTTCTTAGCATCAAGCATCTTGGCTATCGCGTCGTTATGAACATCGCTCATCGGAACGAGATATTTCTCGTTCTTATGCTTGGTCATGGTGGGCAGCAAGTCGTCAATCTTTCCCGTCGTCCCGAAGAATACCTTGCGCTTGCGATACTGCACATACTTCTGTATATACAGAGAAATTGTCTCCGTGACACAGAAATACTTCATGTCCTCAGGTATGGCCACACGCAGTTCCTTTGCCAACGTAAAGAAGTGGTCGATGGCATGACGGGAGGTAAAGACAATGGCCGTATGGTCCAAGATGCTCACCTTCTGTGCACGGAACTCTTTAGCTGTTATCCCCTCGACTTTGATAAACGGACGGAACACGAGTTCAACGCCAAACTTGTCAGCGATGTCGTAATAGGGCGACTTCTCGCTGGATGGTTTTGGTTGGGAAACCAGAATCTTCTTGATCATCTAATGTCCTAAAAATTTATTTTCAAACTGTTTGCCGTGACTGCCAGCGCCACCCATAGAGTGAACAAAGGCACTAATTCGAGCGCACAAAAGTACAAAATAATCTGCAATCTCACGACATTTCGACGAAAAAAGATAGCGTAAGTCTTATAAAATGTCAATAATTTAACAAATATCAGCAGAATAATAAAATAAACTACGACATTTTGTATCGATTGAGTTGTATATGCAATAATTAAGACAATAGGAAACGAGAAGATTCCCTCGGCGGAAGTAATGAATAGCAGGGACCGAACCCATTGTCCGTTTCTTTTACCATTGAAGAACACAGCATTGACAATGGTATATAGCAGTATCTTCAGCAAAAGATAACCGGCAATAATACCCAGATAGATCAATATCAGATAGTATGGCGAGGTGAGCACAAAGGTGTCGCCAATGAACTCAAGGGTATAGAAGTAGTAAAGCAGTGCCAATAGCAGGGCAGCCACCCCCACGAGGAACGTCTGTGTGCGCTGTTCTGAAGCAGTTGCGCTGTAACTCGTACTGCCCTCATGCGGTAAATAGAAAAAATGTGTCAGCTGGTGGGCGAAGAAGTTGCGAGCATGGGCGATTGAGATGACGGCAATGACAAAACAAGCCAGCAGCAGCGATGTGATGACGTCATCATTGTGCACATTGTAAGGTACCGGGTCGCCCGGCACACCGTAGCGGCCACCCGGCAGCTCCGGATGCAGCAACGAGTCTCGCGAGAAATAGCTTTCACGATAGTATTGTGGCAAGTCCACATCCATCATGTTGCGCCCCTTGTCATGGCCCGGCAGGTGCAACGTATCAGGACGCTCACTCCAGTGAATTTCGGCAGCCTTGAAGTGGGACTGAATGGCAGAGTCTTGCTGGGCAGGAGTAGCATTTTCGGGCAGCCTGCTGAGCACCTTGGCAGGGGTGAGCGCAGCAGAAGCCACCACCGCGCTGTCACCCTCTGCACTATGATTGCTCGCTATGATGCTGTCCTGTTGCAATGCCATCACCTATAGTCCAAATTCACGCTTGACATCGTCAACACGGTCCAGTTTCTCCCACGTAAACAGCTCGACATCAAGGGTCTTGGTTTCGTGATAACGACTGGTAAAGGTCTTCTTCACCACCTCCGACTGGCGGCCCATGTGACCGTATGCTGCCGTTTCCAGATACATGGGCTGGCGGAGTTTCAGGGTGCGTTCAATAGCCTTGGGGCGCAGGTCGAAGAGTTTTTCTATACGACGTGCAATCTCACCGTCGGTCATGTTGACATGAGAGCGGCCATAGGTGTTGACATAGATATTCATGGGCTTGGCCACGCCAATGGCATAGCTCACCTGCACCAGCATCTCGTCGCTGACACCGGCTGCCACCATGTTCTTGGCAATATGACGGGCCGCGTATGCTGCCGAACGGTCAACCTTCGACGAGTCTTTGCCTGAGAAGGCACCGCCGCCATGGGCACCCTTGCCGCCGTATGTGTCGACAATAATCTTACGACCCGTCAGTCCGGTGTCGCCATGAGGTCCACCAATGACAAACTTGCCTGTAGGATTGACATAGTATTGGATATCGAGGCCAAAGAGGTCGAGGACCTTCTGGGAATGAATCTTCGATTTAACGCGAGGAATCAGGATATTGATGACGTCCTCACGAATCTTGTCGAGCATACGCCGGTCATCGGTGTCAAATTCGTCGTGCTGGGTTGACACCACGATGGTATCGATACGTTCGGGGATGCCCTCGTCACTGTATTGTACCGTCACCTGGCTCTTGGCATCGGGGCGCAGATAGGTCATCACCTGGCCCTCCTTACGGATTTCGGCCAGCGTACGCATGATGAGATGAGCCAGGTCAAGCGACACGGGCATCAGGCTCTCCGTCTCGTTAGTGGCATAGCCGAACATCATGCCCTGGTCGCCGGCACCCTGCTCGTCCTCGTCGCCATTGTCCACGCCACGGTTGATGTCATCGCTCTGTTCATGGATAGCTGTCAGGATACCACACGAATTGCCGTCAAACTGGTACTCTGCCTTGGTGTAGCCTATCTTCTTGATGGTATTGCGGGCAATGGTCTGCAAATCAATGTACACCTCACTGCGCACTTCGCCCATGATTACTACCTGACCCGTCGTGACAAACGACTCACATGCCACGCGGGCATGTGGGTCGTAAGCCAGGAACTGGTCGAGTATAGCATCACTAATCTGGTCGGCCACTTTGTCGGGATGGCCTTCAGACACAGATTCTGATGAAAAGAAATAGCTCATGTCTTCTTTTAACTATTTAAGTACCTGAATGGTTACCTTATTTATTTCTTCTCTGTCTCCGGCGTCATGATGACCTCCATGTGGTTGCCACTCTTGAGCAGCTGGTTCAGGAAGTCGCGCACAGAGTCAACAGTCAGGGCTTCGACAGTCTTCTTATAGTCGGTGTGCATGTCGATTCCATATTCCTTCCAAGTGCTGATGGTGTTAATCCAATAGCTATTCTTCTTGGCATCGACATCAATCTGCTTCAGCATGTACTCCTTCACCTTCTGCAAATGGTCGGCATCAACGTTCTTGGCCATGTTCTGGATACCCTCATGCATCAGGCGGACAGCCAGCTCCGACTTGTCGGGGTTCATGGGGCAGTAAGCCTGCAACTGGACCTTGGGCTGGCGGGTGCTGAGATTGAAGCTCCCGTATGCACCACAGCTATAGGCGGCACTCTCGTCCTCACGAATGGTCTTCAGATAAATCATCGACAGAATCTGGCCAACAGCATCAATCTTGACACTATTCTCCAGGGTGTAGGGCATGTCAGCATGCCATCCCATATAGGCAGTAGCCTTGGGCGACTCGGTCTTCACCTTGAACTGATTGATAGCCTGGCCGCTGTAGAGTGTCAGCACTTCCTTGAAATCGTCGGCCTTCTTGGTGGCTGGCAGCGAAGCAATATACTGCTCGATGAGCGGACGCAGGGTAGCCTCATCGAAGTTACCGGAGAAGATGAACACAAACTGTCCGGCATTCTGGAAACGGTCCTTGGCAATCTCCAGAATGCGGTCGTAGCTGATATCCTTCAGGTCCTTGACATCTATCTGGGTGAAGCGGGGGTTATGGGCATAGACGGTAGCAGCCAACGAGTCGGAGAAGACGGCATCAGGCGACAGCGACTTGTTCTTCAGCGACATCTCCAGCGTCGTCAGAAGGTTCTGGAACTGCTTCTCGTCCTTGTTGACACCGGTGAAGTAGAGGTACTGCATCTGCATCATGGTCTCCAGGTCCTTCGGTGTAGAGTGAGCCGTCACATACTGACGGGTGTTACCCATCGTAGCATCGGCATTGACCTCTTTGCCTGCCAGTGCCTTCTGCAACTCACTGTTGGAGAAGTTACCCAGTCCGCTGATACCGATTACCTCGTCGAACACTTTCAGGTTGGTATAGTCGGCAGCACCATAGAGCGACTTACCGCCCTTGGCAAAAGCCTGCATCTGTACCTCATCATCCTTGAAGTCGGTCTTCTTCATAATCACGGTAGCACCATTAGAGAGCGTCAGTTCCTTGTAACCAAATGTCTTGTTCTCGGTCTCCTTCTTAATCTTGCCGGCCTTAATCTTGGCGACGTCCACCAGCGGCTCGTCCTTCACGTTGTCCACGTAAGGTTCAATTTTATCAGCACGGGCCGCAGCAATGGCAGCAGCCATATCCTTCTCTGTTGGGTAGACCTTGCCTTCCTTCTCCTGCGCCCACTCCATCACAACGAGGTTGCTGTCGGTAGCGGAAATCAGTTCGGGAACCATCTGGTTGATGGCCTGCAAGGGAATGTTGGGAGCTATCTGCTGCATAATCTGATAAAGCACATCCAATGGCGGAATCGGCTCGTTGTCGAGATAATGGTCACGATAGGCATTGCCATATTCAGCATTCTTACGCTTGTCGCGGTTGGTATAGCGCTTCTCCAGAGCACTCAAGTAGTCGGCCTTGGCACGCGCATATTCTGTTGCGGTGAAACCGAACTCACGGGCGCGTCGTGTCTCGCGGTAGAGAGCCTGCAGTGTCTCCATATCCTTACCCTCCTTGGACACACCGATCACCTCGAAACAATCCTTCGTGCGAGAGAGCATATAAGTACCATCGCTAGCAAAGGCCTGGAAGAAAGGACAACTCTCCTCCTGCGTCATCTCTGTCAGGCGCTGGTTCATCATCTGACCAATCACGCTGACGGCATAGTCTTGGATGAGATAAGCCATGCTACTCTTCTCCTCTGGCGTGGTGGCATCGTGCTTCATCATCATCATGATCTGGCTCATCTGCATCTCCTTGTCCTTCTCGAAGATGTAGATAGCATCCTTGGTATCGGGCACTTGCTCAGCAACCACCTTGGGGGCATTGGGATCCACCTTGATGCCGCCGAACAGCTCCTTGATCTTGGCCTCCATGTGGTCTACATCCACGTCGCCCACTACGATGATGGCCTGGTTGTCGGGGCGATACCACTTCTGGTAGTAAGCACGCAGCGTCTGGGGCTTGAAACTGTCGATCACCGACATCAGACCGATGGGCATGCGCTCACCATACTTAGAACCGGGATACATCTTGGGCAAGGCACGGGTAATCATACGCTGCGAGGGGCCTTCACCTAGGCGCCACTCATTGTGAACGACGTCGCGCTCCTTGTCAATCTCGTCAGCTTCCAGCGACAGGCCGTTCGACCAGTCCTTCAGAATCAGCAGGCAAGAGTCAAGAGCTGTAGCGCGCTTGGTAGGAACATCGCAGACACGGTAAACGGTCTGGTCGATGCTGGTATAGGCATTCAGGTCGCTTCCGAACTCAACACCTAACGAACGGGTGAACTCGATGATACCGTTACCCTTGAAATGTTCTGAGCCATTGAAGGCCATGTGTTCCAGGAAATGAGCCAGGCCACGCTGTGAGTCATCCTCATTGATGGAACCCACGCGCTGGGCAATGTAGAAGTTTGCCACGTGTTCAGGATACTCGTTGTGGCGAATGTAATAAGTCAACCCATTGTCCAACTTACCGATACGTACGGCAGGGTCTACGGGAATCGGCGGCATCTGCATGTCCTGTGCCACCAAAGCTGTCGTGCTAAGCATAGCCAGCACGACAGTCAGGAATTGTTTCTTCAGTTTCATCTCTATTATAAAATGTATGTGCTTTATTACTTCACGCTAATGAAATAAGCATTCATAACTTCTATCTTACCTTTATACTCTCCTCGAGTACCAACGATGGTGATCGTGGAACCGTTCTTGATGCCATAAGCAGTAACCAGTTCCTGGAACTGTTTCTTGGCGCCACCCTTCTCGGAAAGCACGCCGTAGACATAAACAGAACCCGTAGCATCTTCAAGATCGAAATTGCCATATATATCACCATCTTTCAGGTTGTTGACCGTTCCTGTCAACTGATACCAGACGTTGTTATCCACAGGAGCTGCATTGAAGTCGGCCACACTGATAATGGTTGAGCCATCGGCACCGGCAGGGCTGCCGCCCTTTTTCAACTTGTAGATATAGACGTTACCGGAGAACTCTGGAGTTTCTCCTTTGTAGTTTACCAACTTACCCGTGATGACCACCTCGTCGCCTACTGCAATCTCGTCAGCCGAGGTAAACTTGGCATTGTCGAGACTGTAAGAGCGGTAGCAAGTCAATGCGTTATTATCCGTTCCGTCGTCAGAGATGTTAAACGTAGCATTGCCATAGGTGCCTGTGTCTATGCTGGAGATAGAGGAAATCTTACCCTTGGCAAAGTAGATGACACCATCGGAAGTGGTACCAATCTTCTGGCACTGGGCAATGGCCTCGGCAACGGTAAACGGATCATCAGGATTCTGGCCATGAGGCAGGATGTTAGCCTCCTGTTTGACGGTATAGCTGACGGTTGACGACGACGAAGCATTGCTCGACGAGAACTCTAGAGTAGTCTGACGGCCCTCAGCCTCGTTGGCATCGGCAGCAAAGTGGAACACGGTGGTGTCGGCAGGAGCTGCGGTGTCATAGATGGTCTTCACACCGGCAATGAACTCTGAGCTGCTCAGCTTCAGCCATGACTGGGCCTCGGCAGGTATGCTCAGGTTGGCGCCATTACCTTTGAAGGCTACCTTCACATCGAAGTTGCCGCCTTCCTTCGGCATGGTAACCTCAGCAGTAACCACCTTGATAAGTGACTTCACTATCTTGACAACCGTTACGTCCACTAGTTCGACAGTGCCATTATATGTGGTCTTAGGACCTTCTACGGTCACTACATCGCCCACCTCAATGCCGAGGCTGGTGAAGTTCTTGGTGCCGCCATTGGCATCCAGCGTTCCATAGATATAGACCTGACCCGTACCATCATCCAGATACCAGTTACCGTAGGTGGTGTTGGCTATAGCCGTCACCGTACCTGTCACACGATAGGTCTTGCCATCGGGGCCATCTATAACCTCCTTACAGCTTGAGGGTGAAGCCTCCAGAGACCCCTGGCGCACCTTCACAAACTGCTTCTTGCCGTCGATAGTAAGACGGAGCTCGGCTTCACGGCCGCCATTGGTAGCATCTGCATGGAAGGTCACCTGTGTATTGCCAGAGCCTGACACGGCACTGGCTGTCAGCCAAGTGGGCAGCGGATGATGAGTGGTTACCTTCTGGCCGTCTACGGTCTTGGTGGTAGAGAAAATCTCGTCAAAAGCCCACTCACCTACAGCATTGATGGTAATAGTGGCATCGCCGCCGTCGGCAGAGAGCACAACGAAGGTATCGTCTTCGGAAAGGTTGCCATATGTGCCTATGGTCTTGTCGTCAGAACAGCCGACAAAGAGGACTGCCGACAACAGAGAGCCTAATATATATTTCAGTTTCATAGTTTCTTGCCTTTTTTAATGTTTCAACTTATCAACGATTAATTGAATATGTATCTGACACCGATACCAGCATACCAACACTGCCCGATGGCATGGTTGTAAATCCATGTCTTGGTGTTGCCGCTGACTGCGCCAGGAGTGGAGAATACGGGATAGCCCTGCGCATCGGTGCGCTCATATTTCAAGATGCGGCCCTCATTGAGCGTGCTATTCATGACCTTGCTGACACCCCAGCTGGAGTTAAAGAAGTTGAGCAAGTTCTTCATGTCGAAGCTTAGCTGCAGGGTGTGCTTGGTCTTACCCACGTTCACCTTGAAATCGTGCTTATAGCTGAAGTCAACGCGGTGAACCCAAGGAGAGTAGACGCTGTAAGCCTCAGCATATTCACCCTGATGGCTCTTCAAGTAGTCGTCGTTGTGCACGTAGTCCATGAAGCGCTGTTTGTCGTTGTCTGACACGAAGCGGAACTCATTGTTAGCCACCTGCAGGTCAGTAGGAATGTAGAGGGCATCATAGTTGTAGCCATCACCATTCATGTCGTTAGCCATCATGTATGAGTAGTTGTAGCCACCGCGCCAGGTCTCATAGATCAGCGAATAGTGGTTGCCGCTCTTGTCGTGAGCCGTCAGCGAGGCAATGAAGCGGTCAGGGGTCACGTTGGCACCATTGTGCAGCATGATGTTGTTAGGACCGGCCACAGTGGGCACATAGGTGAATGCTGACTCAGCAGCAGAACCCGGCATAGCGGTGATTTCCTTCTTAACCGTGTGGGTATAGGCTGCCATTGCGCTGAGCCACTCAAACGGCTGAGCATTCAGACTGATGCTGGCTGACCACTGGTAGCCCTTGCTGGTATTGTCGAGCACGAAGGCCTTGGTGCCTGTACGGAAGTCGGTAGGATAGATGGGGCGTGTGTCGGCACCCTTCCAACGGGCAAAGCCTTCAGCAGGCAGCATGCTCCAGTCGGAGATGCACACATCGTTAATCATCTTGGCATAGATGCCCTCGACGGTCACCGACATCGGGAACGATACCGGGATATTGTAGTCGACAGCCAGCGTGGTCTTCCACACCTGTGGCATCTTGAACTTAGAGTCGACGGCCGAAATGGCAGAAGGAACAGTACCATCCTCAGGTGTCACTGTTGAAGGATAACCCATTCCGAAGAGCTTCTGCTTCAGAGCTTCTATAGTCGGACGGCCATTGGCATCCACCACCAAGCCACCAGCAAAGTCGTTCATCGAGTATTCTCCGTTGGGGAACTTCTTGGCCAGATTGTTGGCATTGAGCTGGGCCTGATACTGCACCATACCGCCATTGGTCGGCATGTTGGTAAAGAACACGAGGGGCAGACGACCGATAAAGAATCCCGTACCTCCACGTACTTTCAGACTCTTGTCACCAAAAACGTCGTAGACAAAGCCTAAGCGGGGAGAAACGGTCATGGTAGACGATGGCCATTTGCCCGTGTCAATATGGCGTCCGTTATAGTCGAGGTCATAGATGGCTTTGTTGGTCATCAGGTCGCTGTTGTTGAAGAACAGCCCATCGAAGCGCAAGCCATAGGTAAGTTTCAACTTGTCGGTGATGCTCCAGTCATCTTGTGCATAAATGCCCAGTTTGTTGAACTGAACGCGAGCAGCAGGACTGGTCTCGCCATTGTAACCATAGGTCAAGCAGACCACCTCAGGGGCTGCACCATTGAGGAAGTCGTCCATACTGAGGTAGCGGTAGTAACCCGTACCATTACGCATATACTGGTTGTCGGCCATCTGGTGTTCATAGCTGATGCCGGCCAGAATCTTGTGCTTACCCAAATACCATGTCACGTCGTCCTTAATGTTCCATACGGTGTTGTGGACAGCGTTATTGTAGGTAAACAGTTCATAACCCAATGCCATATAGTTGGCAGTATTGCCAGAGCCGTCAAGGATGTCGATGAAGGGGAACTCGCTGGAATTGGTGCCACGTACGTCATCCTTCTTCGAATAGGTGAACAGAAGCTGATTGGAGATGTTGTCGGTGAAGCGGCTGTTCAGATCGACAGACCAAGACTTCACGATATTCTCCATCGAATACATCGAGTTGGCATACGACATCGAATACTCCGACATACGGCTGAAAGCCGAGCGCGTACCGCCGTCCATCGACGATGCGTTGGGCGACTGCCAATACTTGTTATTGGTATAGTTATAGCGCAAAGCCAAGTGATGACGGTCGGTGATGTTCCAGTCCAAGCGGATGAGAAATTTCTTGTTCTTGGTATCAGAGGGGAAGTTGGTATAGCTGCCGGTATCATAGCCATACTTGTTTCTCACGAAGTCAGACACCGTCTGCAGGTCGGCCAACGTGGTTCGTGATGTATAGTTGTTGGCATCAGCTACGCCGTCCTCCGAAGCGCGCCAGCGGTTGGCGATGGTAGGAGTGTTCACCAGCTCACCATTGGCGAAGAAGAACAGCTTATTCTTGATGATGGGACCACCCAGCGAAAAACCGTAGGTAGTGGTCTGGTCTTTCTCTCGTGCGCCCTGAATCTGGTCGCGGTCAATGGCGTCGCCACGCATGTTCTCGTTCCTGTGATAAATGTAGGCGGAACCCTTGAAATTGTTGGTACCCGACTTGGTGATAGCATTCACGCCGCCACCGATGAAATTGTTCTGACGAACGTCAAACGGCGAGATAACCACCTGTATTTCCTCAATGGCATCCATCGAAATAGGATTACCGCCGCCAGGCAGGTTGGAGCTCAAGCCGAAATCATTATTGAAGTTAGCACCATCGACGGTGAAATTAGCCGTACGGCCATCACTACCGGCAAAAGTCATGTCGTTACCACCATACGGTGACAAACGGGTCAGCTCCGTAAGACTGCGGTTGACTGTAGGCATACTGACAATGGCCTGGTTGTTGATGTTGGTTGATGCACCGGTCTTCTCTGCCGCAAACTTGGAAGCGCGGCCACTGACTACGACTTCTGTGAGCTCATTGGCATTCTCCGAAATCCAGACGGGCAGGTTGTAGGTCTCACCCAACTGTAGCTGGATGCCCTTAAAGGTTTTGGTCTCAAAGCCTATGTAGCTGATGGTTACGGTGTAAGGGCCACCCGTACGCATACCCTGTATCGTAAATTGTCCATTTACATTGGTCACCGCTGTATAGCGGGTTCCCGACGGGTCGTGAGTAGCTACAACCGTAGCTCCGATAACCTCTTCCTTCGTGTTCTGAATAGTAACAGAGCCGCTCAGCGCAGAGGTTGTGATTTGTGCCATGATGGTCAGTGTTGACGTCAACATCAAGACCATCAGAAACAGAATTCTTTTTCTCATAAAATCGATTCTATATTAAATAAGTATTTATTTGCGGGTGCAAAATTAATTAAATTTTCTCAAACTAACGTTATAAAAACCGAAAAACTTTTCATTCCGTCTGTTATCGGATGTCCACTATCGGATGCCCATACGAGCCTCGACGACGTTCACCACATAGTCGCCCAACTTCTCACATTCGTTGATGAGGTCCATGTAGATAGTACCTACAGCATAGGTGTACTCGTGGTTGTTGACATCGGTAATGTTCTGGCTCTTCAACTGATTGCGGTAGTTGTTGATTTCCTTCTCTATATTGAAGGTGCGGTTGACATCGAACGAGTCTTTGCGGCCACCCATCAAGCGGTTCATCTGTGTCAGCGACTGGTTGGTCAGTTCCATCATCTGATGCAGATGGTCATACTGCCGGTCGATGAAATGGTCTTCCTTGCCATTATATTTCCGCGAAATGGTTCGCGCCATATTATAGCAGGCATCGCCGATGGATTCCAGCTCCGAGATCTCACGCAACATGGCCCGAATCTTGGCCTTGGTGTCGTCAGAGAGATGAGCATCGCTGACTGAGTCAAGGTACTTGGCAATCTCAAGCTCCATATTGTCTGAGATTCCTTCATACTTCTCGATGCGGGTGAAAAGCTTATTAAAGTCTCCGGTCTGATTGTCCTTCTTGGACGTCTTGCTGGCTGAGAGGGTCAGCAGTTCACGCACCATGTCGAACATGCGCTGCATACGCTCCGAGAAAGACTGTATCTCTTTCTGCGCCTCCAGCACCGAGAGTTCTGGGGTCTTCATGAAACCGGCAGTAATGAAATGCAGGCGGAAGTCCTCTTCCTCGTCCACCTTCTTGGGTTTGATGACCCAGCACACGAAACGCTCAATCTGAGGAATAAACCATATCAAGATGAAGGTGTTGGCCACGTTGAAAGCTGTATGGAATGCTGCCAGCACAAAGGTCAGTTTAGCTGAGTTGGCCAGAAAGGCGGCGGTGCTAACGCTGCCCTTGACCATGTTGACATCATAGCCGACCCATCCGCACACCATATCGATGAAGGGGCGGAATACAAAGAGTATCCAAATGACACCGAACACGTTGAAGAACATGTGAGCCAGGGCTGCTCGGCGGGCCTGAGTGTTGGCCGACATAGCTGCCAGGTTCGACGTGACGGTGGTGCCGATATTCTCACCCATCACCAGGGCAATACCCTGATAAATAGGCAGCGCACCGCTCGAACAAAGTATCATGGTGATGGCCATCACCGCTGCCGACGACTGCACACAGAAGGTCAGCACGCCACCCAGTAGCAGGAACACCAGCGTGGTCAGAAACGAGTTCGGGTCGAAAGAGGCAAAGAAGCTCAGCAGGGCCTCATTCTCACCCAGATGCATATCCTGACCCGTCTGTCTGAGCACAGCCAGTGCAAAGATCAGGAATGCCAAGCCAAAGAGGAAGTCGCCAATATAGCGGTGTTTCTTCTGGTAAATCAGGATGATACCAATGAAGAATGCCGGGAACGAAAGGTTGCTGACATCAAACGACATACCTGCCGACATAATCCAAGCCGTCAGCGTAGTACCTATGTTGGCACCCATAATCACGGAAATAGCCTGTGCCAACGTCAGCAGGCCGGCATTGACAAACGACACCGTCATCACCGTGGTAGCCGTAGAAGATTGTACACTTGCCGTCACCAGCATACCTGTCAGCATACCCGTGAAGCGATTGGTGGTCATGGCTCCCAGTACATGACGAAGTTGCGGACCAGCCATTTTCTGCAGGGCCTCACTCATCGACTTCATACCGAACATCAGCAGAGCCAGAGAGCCTAAAAGTTTAAAAATAACCC
>CAMOQW010000039.1 GCA_946623195.1 uncultured Prevotella sp. | reverse complement strand
GCAGGCAGGCTACCCGTCCACGATGACGTACCCCTCAACTGGTCGTTGATGTAAATCTGCGTGCCAGGTGTATCACTGCTGACAGTCAGCTGTGCCATCACTGACTCCAGCCGGACAGGCAATTGCAACGTTTCGTCTCCGATGGTGAACGTGCCATTTTTAGTTTCGTAGGCAGGCGACTCAACCCGATACTGATGCTGTCCCATTGGCAACAGCATGCTAAGTACCCCATTCTGCAGCAACTGAGGCTGATTGTCAATATACACTGTGGCGGAGGCGGGTTCCACGGTCATGGCCAGATAGCGCATACCGTCATCTACATTCATATTGCTCATCTGCGGCATCAGCAGCGTCAGCTGGTAAGTGGCCTTGCCCTGAAGTTTATTGATGCCGTAGTCGCGGAAGTTCACACTTAGCGGCACAAAGCTGGGATGCTTCACCTTGAGCATGTACGACCCGGCAGTCATATACACCCAGTACTCACCGGTTTTGTAATCCACCTGCCCCACCACATTGCCTTCGAACTGAACCCCGGCAGTAGCTAACTGGACCTTCACCAGCGCACATGGGTCGCCATTCGCGTCAGGACGTAAGTAGGTACTGGCTGACAGGTCCATCGGCAAGGACTCTATAGCCGCAATGGTCAACTGCTGGGCATACACCATGCCGCATAGCCATGAGAGAAGCAATACGAAAAAAACAGAATGTCTTCCAATCATCGTCATGATTACATCCGGTAACGTAGAAACAGGAGTCGCCCGGATTAAATTTTCAAAATCAGGGTATGAAGAAATCGTTCTCAGTAAACACTTCGTCAGGGTCTAAGTGGTGGTTGCCCACCATTTCAGGCTGCCAGGTGCGGACGTGGACTACGGGCGACTGACCTTCCTTGAACTCCCACAGCAGGAAGAGGTAGCCATCGTCAGAGTAGTTGCTCGACTGCCAGTTCTGCCGCAAGGTGACGGCATAGAAACCAGGCTTGGCCCCATGACGCTTTACAACGATATCGTCGAACTTTACCTTGATGAACTTGTTGTTCTGGAAGATTGTAGCCAGCTTCGTCATGTACTGCCTCTTATCCATCTTGCTGTATTCTATTTCCGGCTTCATGCGGGCCTGGTCGTTGCCCAGGTTTCTGCGCTGCACCACTTTACCCGTGATGATAAGCGCGTCCTCACTATAAATACCGTCTAAGGCATTCAGGTCTTTCTCGTCGTAGTAGCTCCGGAAATCCTCGACGAACTTCAGTATTTCCAGCCGGCGGCGGGTGTCGGTGATATCCTTTCCGTTATTGAGGATGTCCTGATATGAGTTGTTTTCCAGTGTCATGTTGACACTTGTAATGAGCCCGTCGGGGGCGAAACTGATAGCCAGTTCGCGACTCGTAGAACCGTTATAATTAGCACCGGTAGGCTGCAGGGTGATGAGAATGCCGCGCACCTCATAGCCATTGACGTCGCGCAGGCATTTCTCTACATTGGCGGCATAGTCACAACTGAAGTGCAGGTTCTCCCATAGTTTCATCAGCCGGTTCTTGGCCACAGGGGTCATGTTCAGCGCTTCCAGCTGCAAGCCTCTGTTGTTGGCCGAGGCCTGTGTGACTTCTGACAACAGCTGCGATATACGACTCTCCATTTTCGTGCGCAAGTTAGCATCGGCCAGCGTTCCTTCCTCAAACTTGAAGGTGACACCTTGCGCAGCCACGGTGCCACAAATAACCATGGCTAACAATAACATCAAAATATATTTTTTCATAATCATATTATTTAATACGTTTGTCAGAATGAAATCCAAATACCCTTGCAGCCATGATAGTTTGACAGCGAGTCGTCAGTCTTGCTAATCAGATTGGTGCGCTTGCCATTCACGGTGGGCGAAAGTACGGCCAAGGGAACAGAGGTGGTTCTGTCGAAGATGGCCAGATAAACTTCTTCGAGGTTGGTACCTTTGGCAAAAGGTCCATAGGCCAGTATAATGCCCGCATTTTTCTTGGCCTTAAGTAAGTTCATGGCTGCCGTCAGGTCTCTTTGGGCCATGATGTCTACCGCCATCTTGGTCTGAGGGTCATCAGCCTCCACCCGTTGCTGCTGCGGTGTGGGGGGGGCTGACGGTGCGGGCTGTAGGGGAATGGCAGCTGCGGCAGAGGCGGACTGGTCATTGCTCTCGTTCACGTCGAACTTAGGCTTGATGGTAATCCTTTCCCGCTGCACATTGGAATCGTCCTTTTTACTCATATCACTCATTTTCAGATAGCAAAACACCCTGAACGTTCCTCCACGAGGCACATCAAGATGCCCCATCTTAGGCAAAAGCTCATTCATGGTGAACAGGCCATAACCTTTCAGGTTCAACTGGTGCAGGATGTCGCGGACACACATCATGAATGCCGAATCGGCCACCTCATGGGAGTACTGCGCAGTGAGGTGACCGCCCTGCAGCTTGATTTCGTTGATGCGGGCCATTACGTCTTGCGCCTGGCATGTCGTCCACACAACCAGCACAGTGAGCAGGCAGAGTATTTTTCTCATCTGGATATAAACTTATATGATTTAGAGTGACCCTTGCTGGGTGCTGCCAGCAGGTTCTTGATATTCGACGAAGGGATATAGATGTAAGCCGTTCCCCTCAACTGCACCCCGGGCTTTCCCACCTGGTCGGCGGGACATTGTATATAGAAGAGGTGGCTGTAACCCGACTGTCTGTTGTGCATGACAAGTGTACCAGAGGCCATACCGCCGACCATGCCTTCATAGCCGAAGTAAGGCTCACATCCACTGGCCACGCAGAAGTCGTATAACTGGGTGTAATCCACGTCTACCGTCTCCTCGCGATAAGTGCTCAATGCAAACTTGACATTAACAGATGCCTTGGGCAGACCGCCTGGTGCCAGAAGCAGGTCGGTCATGCTCTCGCTGACATGCTGGGGGACATATACCAGCTGGAAATCCTGCTTACTCTTTGCATAATAAGTGCTCGACGTGATGGCATTGATGATGTAATTGCGCCCTTCTTTCACGTAGATGCCCTCTATGGCGTATTTCTTAAGCTGCGTGCTGTCGATGGTTGTAGGCAGGCGGGAGGGAGCAGACTTGTAGTTTTTCAGTTCTGCAATGAATTTAGTCTCCATTTCACGACGAGTGCTGTTGGCCAGCAGTTCGTAGTCGACGGGAAAAGACACTTCTACTATGCCGCTGCCATTACGCTGCCATTGCACAACATAAGTCTTGTCATCGAGACTACTGATGGTGCAGGCAGTGGTATCGCCCAGCTGAAACAACTGTTCCCAGCCGCCCTTGCTGAAGCGGAGGCGATTGAGTTGAAGCGTGTTTTCAGATACCTGAAACTTCTTGTCCAACGCGGCAAACTCCAGATAGTCGTGGATGGGCGACGGCTGCAAATTGCGGATGGACGTGTTGAACAGGGGAATGCCGATATGGACTACCTGCCCCTGGGCATCCCTGCGGACAACAATGCGCTGACCACTGACAGTAAGCGTGTCCGTCAGGCTATTCTTCGATAACAGGCCAACGATGTTCAGTTTGCGGGCGGCCTTCTCAAGATGGGAGGCCGTATAGTCCTGTGCACTTACCAAGCCTGAAAGCAGTAAGAAGCAAAAGGTTCCAAATAGTTTTTTCATTTCCTAATATCTCTTTATTGCCCTATCATTAAAAATTCCGTACCGCCTGACGACTTGTGCCATGTGCCCTGGTCTAAATGGCCGTTGACATAAGTACCCTCTATATAGTCACCTGCTTCTGCTACATTGCCTGACGGATCACGACTGTCAATGCGGTGACTCGACTTGAAAGTCATAACGCCATCGCCGTTAGGCTGCCCGTTTCTGACGGGTCCCCGCCACTCGGCATAGCCTAAATTCAGGTATCTGCGCGAAGTAGTTTCAGCTGTGGTGGCTGCTGATGGTGTGGAGGGGGCAGTAGTCGTCGCGGAGGTTGACGCAGCTGCCGGAGAAGACTGCTGAGTGCCGCTGGACTGCGATTCATCGGAAGGTTTTGAAGGGTTAACTTGAGAGTCCTGAATATCGGCGGTGGCAGCAGAGTTGCCTCCTGTCTGCTGCACAGTACTTGCAGCAGTAGAATCCGGTATGGCAGCATGCTCGGGTTCAGGCTTCGGCGTAGGAGCGAACTTCCAGACAAGCAGTGCCACAACAACGGCTGCCAGTCCGATGAGTCCATAGCGCATCCATTTTTTGTCTGATGCAGACTGGGGCTGCTTATGCTCGCGCTTTACCGTCACATGACCTTCCCCCTCAGGAATGTCATATTGCGACAGACTTCTCTGGAAGTCGGCCATTGTTTTGATGCGCCGTTCGGCCATCTTCTCCATACTCTTCCGGAGCGTGTCTACCACATTGTCACTCAAGCCATCGGGCAGGTTCTTGAAAAGATATTGCGAAGACATGTCGGCCGCCTTCAGCGGAGCCTTACCCGTCAGCATGAAGAACAAGGTAGCACCCAGAGCATAAACATCTGCCTCGGGCGAGAAGCGCTCAATGCCAGCATACTGCTCCAATGGAGAATAGCCATCGGTGATGCCCGTGGCACTATGTTTTGACGTGCTGGTGCCATTTTTCTTGTAATGGCAGGCCAGGCCGAAATCTATCAACACAGGCACAAGCCCCCCCTTGAACCGTTTAAACATCATAATATTCTCTGGTTTCACATCCAGATGGGTGACCTTCTGCTGATGGATATAGTCCAAGGCTTTGGCCACAGCCAATGCAATGCGGACAGCCTCGTCTTCGTCCAAGCTTCCTCCTTGTTCCTTCACGTATTTCACCAATGACTTATCACCCAGATATTGCATAACATAATAAGCTGTACCATTGGTTTCAAATACCTCGTTGACAGGAACGATGCCTTCGTAGTGCATATCTGCCAGGCGCTGTGCCTCATGAAGGAAATCGGACTTGTCGCTGTCAAAGTCCCCCCTCTCATGGTCTGCCACAGTCAAGCTACCATCTGCCTGACGAATGCATACATCACTGATGCAAAACTCCTTGATGGTGTAGCTGTTGGGTTGTGGAATATTGCCTACAAGTTCTTCTGACGTGGCCAAATAGGTGATGCCAAACCCACCTCTTCCCAACATCTGCTCAATATGATAGATTTTCTCTTTTCCACCCTTGGCACTTACCAACTGATACCCAGCTTCTAACGGTTGCGTTTTTGTTTTTTCCATAATAATCTCTATATTTGATGCAAAAATAAGAAAAAAACGTCAACTACAAAACTTTTATCGCTTCATAGTTGACGTTTGCAACATAAATTAACATTACAGATCTTCGTCAAAGGGGGCAGAAGTGACGCACTTCAGGTTTTTCTCCAGCTGACCCGTACTGCTGGCTCCTATCAGCACGGAGGTGACACCCTTCTGATGCAGAATCCACGACAGTGCCATCTCCGCCAGCGTCTCTCCCCGGCCGGCAGCCACCTCGTTGTAGCGGCGCAACTTTTCCAGCAGTTCCGGCGTCAGCATTTCTTCCTTCAGGAACTGGCCTTTCGACATGCGGCTGTCCTGGGGGATGCCGTTGACTTTCCCTTCGGCCGTCGACTTACAGTTCAGATAGCGGTCAGTCAGCAGTCCCTGTGCCAGCGGCGAGAACGAGATGAAACCCACGCCGACCTCGCTGCAGAAGTCCAGGATGCCAGCCTCCTGCGGCTCGCGGTCGAGCATGTTAAGACGGCCCTGATAGATGAGCAGCGGCACGTCGCGCTCCTTCAGATAGTGGTAGGCAAACTTGGTGGCTTCCAGCGGCCAGCGCGAGATGCCGATATAGAGGGCCTTGCCCTGTCGCACGATGTCTACCAGCGCCTGCAGAGTCTCTTCCAGCGGTGTCGCCGGGTCGTAGCGGTGACTGTAGAACAGGTCTACGTAGTCTATCCTCATGCGCTTCAGGCTCTGGTCGAGCGACGCCGTGAGATACTTTCGCGAGCCCCAGTTGCCGTAGGGTCCGGGCCACATGTCGTAACCGGCCTTCGACGCTATGAACAGTTCGTCGCGGTAGGGGCGGAAGTCCTGGTCCATCAGCCGGCCCATCGTTTCCTCGGCCGAACCGTAGACGGGGCCGTAGTTGTTGGCCAGGTCGAAGTGGGTAATACCGTGGTCGAAGGCATAGTGGGTAATCTCGCGGCTCCGCTCATAAGGGTCCACGCTTCCGAAATTGTGCCAGAAACCGAGACTTACCTTGGGCAGCAACACGCCCGACCGTCCACATCGCTCATACTGCATACCGTTGTCGTAACGGCTCTTGTCAGCAAAATAATTCTCTTTCATAGTCAGTGTTTTGGGTTATCGATGGTCAAAGGTACGAAATTAGAATCATACCGGCGCAAAAAAGCCTCCAACGTTAACAAACTTTATTCTTTCTGAGGTGGGAGGAACTTGCGAAAGTTGAATGAAATATAAAAGCCGCTGTCTCGTGACAGCGGCTTAAATTATTTAGTCTTGGGGAACGCTTCTTCTGACAATTCCTTGAAAAAGTCGTATCCCAGTATGACACTGATTCTCATCAGCAGCCGTACGTCCAAGCTCTTGCGCTTGAAAATGTTGTAAACGTTCGTACGTTCGCAGGGTATTTGGGTTGCCAACCACGCAGCCGACTTGCCCTGCTTCCTTAGAATTTCTTCAATGTGCTTACCTATGTTCATACCTTCAGCCTTATTTTAGTTTCATATTCTGTTTGATTTCGGCTGCAAAGGTAGCAATAAATCTCAATATATCAGCACTTTATTGTAGAAATTGTTTTTCCAACACTCAATTAAATGGTAAAGCTGCCCCGACAGAGGCATTAGGCTGTTGAATATGCAGCAACGAGCACACCGTCGGTGCTATGTCGGTGATGTGCACTTCCGCTGCGCTGGCACCGTGCGGAACCTTCCATCCGTAGAACAACAGCGGTATGTGTGCGTCATACGGATTCCACTCGCCGTGCGTCGTTCCCACGGGCGACGACCAGTCGCCGAAGTCGTAGTATCCGGGCTCCGGCACCACGATGATGTCGCCCGAGCGGTGGAAGTTGTAGCCCATCAGGATGCGGTGGCGCAGCACGGGGGGTATGGGGGCATAGGCTGCCTGCTCGTAGTCTACCACAAACGAGAGGTTCTTGCTCTGCCGCAGGTATTCGATGGCCACCTCCTTCACCCGCTGCACGTCGAGGCCCTGCTGGCGGATGGCCTCGTGGTCCAGGTTGAAGCGGTAGTCCAGGATGCACTTCACCACCTTTTGCTGGTTGCCCAGCTTGTCAGCAATATATTTCTCCAAGCCGGCCAGCAGCTCCTGCGACAGCCACTTGCCGCCGTTCAGCCGGTGGTCCTGCATGAACTGCCAATTGTGGGCTGCCCCGTGGTCGGCGGTCAGAAACAGCAGATAGCTGCCCTTGCCCACCCGCTGGTCCAGGGCCTCCAGCAGTCGTGCTATGTCCTTGTCGAGCGCCAGATAGGCCTCGTCGGTATGCTCGCCCCGCGTGCTCCACTTATGGCCGATGACGTCGGTCTGCGAGAAGCTCACGCAGAGCATGTCTGTCTCGCCCCCCTGTCCTAGCTGCTCGCCGTCAAGGGCTGCTATGGCCATATCGACCGTAATGGTGCCCGTCTCGGGCGACAGGCCGATGTCATTACCCATCTGCCGGAAGGTCTTGTTCTCTAGCAGCACCTTGTTGAAGTCCTTGGCCCATTGCGGCAGCTCTTTCATATAGTAGGTGCTGCTGATGAACTGGCGGTTCTTGCGATCGAGCCAGTAGGCGGCATTGGCCGAACGTCCGGCAGGCAGGATGGCGGCACGGTCCTTGTACGACACGCCCACCACCTTCGACCGGAAGTCGGTGTGCAGCCTGATTTGGTCGCCAATGGTTGTCGACAGCAGGTTGACGGGCGACATGCATCCGTCCTTGCGGTTGCTGCTGCCCACGGGTTCCACCGTGGCATCCTCGCAGCAGTACACCTTTCTCCCGTCTATGCAGAAGTTGTTGCCGCAAATGCCGTGAAGGGCCGGTGTGGTGCCCGTATAGACCGAGGTATGTCCTATGGCCGTCACCGTCGGCACGTAGTCTATCAGGCAGTTGTCAAACGAGTAGCCCTCGTCCAGCATCCTGCGGAATCCGTTCTTCGTGAATTTGTCGTAATAACGCGACAGATAGTCCCAGCGCATCTGGTCTACCACGATACCCACCACCAGCTTCGGTCTTTCGCCGAATGCCGGGCGTTGCTGCTCTGCGGCGTGCGCGACCACCGCCGCCATCACGAGCATCACGATCAATAATAGTTTTTTCTTCATCATTCTTTTTTTTGCGTTTGCAAAGATACAAAAAAAATCTGATAGCGCCAAATTTTTGGCGCTATATTACACCGTCTTGACAGTTTATTTTTGAGAAGACATGTCGCCTGTTACACAGTTACACCTGTTACAGTGTTACAGTTCCAGAAATGGAGTTCCCATTACCCAAAAATATGTGTATATTTATATATATAGATATTATTCGCATTTTCATCGTCGTTTTTCGAACTTCAACACTGTAACGCTGCAGTATGGCGACAGCTTATGTTTAACTAAAAATTTTTACAGAATAACGACTCCGAAGTACGCGCAATTGAGCAGTAGCGCATTGCACCAATGGAAAGTTTGGCCGATGTCACTAATGCAGGATGATGCACATCTTGGTCAAATCGTCGCTGGGTTCGGCATCACCCACGAAATTCTCTACGGCCTGATGCACAATCTCCGATGTCTGCTGGGCCGTGCCATGTTCCGTCTGCAACAAGTGCCTCAGACGGTCGTCGCCAAACTGTTCGTGAAGGTTGTTTTCGGCTTCGTTGATGCCGTCGGTATAGATGAACAGCGTCTTTCCGTGCATGTCGCTCACCACTTCCCCCTCAAATTCCACTTCCGACCACAGGCCGATAGGAGCATTGGGTTCCATATCCATGTATTCACCGTTAAGCAACGGAGGATTGTGGCCGGCATTGCAGAACTCCATGCGGCCGGACTTCAGGTGAATCAGTCCGATGAACATGGTGACAAACATGCCCTGGTCGTTATCCTCAACGAGTGCGTGGTTCAGGCGCGAGGCAATGGCGTCGGGCATCAGCCGGCCGTCCACCAGCGTGCGGAACATGCGTGTCACCTCAGCCATATAGAGGGCTGCCGGTACGCCCTTGCCGCTGACGTCGCCGACACAGAAATAGAGCATGTCGTCTATCAAGACATAACCGTACAAGTCGCCGCCCACTTCCTTGGCGGGGGTCATCATGGCATAGATGTCAACATCACGGCGCTTGGGAAACACGTGGGGCAGCATACGTTTCTGGATTTCGCGGGCTATGCGCAGCTCACTCTCTATGCGCTCCTTGGCCTTGGTGGTGGTCTCCAGCTGGTCGTAGGCACGCTGCAGCTCTTGGTTGACGCTTTGCAGATGCTTCATGTGCTTCTTGCGACGGATGGCGATGACCGAAAGGAAGCCGATAATGATGAGGGCAATAACGATGGCTGCAGTGAGCATCAGTCGGTTGGTGACAAGCTGCTGCTCCTTGACTTCGTTTTCAGCATAGGTCAGGGAGAGTTCCGTATCGAACTCTGTGGTCTGCGAGCGCGACTCCAGCGACTGCACCGAGTCCATCACCTCGCGGGTGCGCTTCTGCCAGTAGAGGGCCTGCGGGAGATTGCCCATTTCCTCATAAACGGCAGCTTTCTGTGCACACTTGTTGTGCAAGTGTATCAGCTTGTCGGCACGCTGCAGGGCCAGCGTCCACTGCTTGCGGTTGCGGGCCTGGTAGACATTGATCAGCTCGCCGAAGAGGCCGCCCTGACCGCCGTACTGCTCAATCAGCTGGGCGCGCTCCCGATAGGCTTCCTCGAAGCCGAGGCTGTCGCCACGATTGTAGCGGACCAGGCACTTGTAGCTCCAGGCCGTAATCCGGTTCATCGGTATCACCTTCGGCTCTTCTAACGCCTGGCGGGCATACTGCTGCACCTCGTCATAGTCCTTATGGCGCAGAGCTATCTCGCAGAGTCCTAAATAGCAGGGCGCAGCACTCTCGTCGGGCAGGTATTTCTTCTTCAGTTCCAGGGCCTGCCGGAAGCTCTTGGCGGCCATATCGTTGTTGCCCGACATCTCGCGGATGGAACCCAGCGTGAAGGTGGCGAAATACATGCCGATATTGCTCTGGTTGTCCTTGGCATGATGATACATGGCATGAGCCAGCTCAACGCCCCGCTTGCGGTCTACGTACTCAAACATGTAGATGGCCTCATAGCTGCACGCCCGATAGTAGGTCTCCTGATAGCTGGAAAACTCCGTAGCCGACTTGAGGGCGGCCACCTTATCGAAATATTTCTCAGTCTGGCGCGAACTATAGTAATGATAAGCCGTGTCCGACATCTTCTGGAGTTTCTGGGGCAGCGCTTCCTCTGCCCGCACTTCCGTTGCTACGGCTATCAGCAACAGGAGCAGGCTCATCATCCGGCATACTGTTTTCTTCATACGGCTCTATGTGTTGCGACTTGGTTGTGGTATGTTATTATTTTACTTTTTTCTATTTCAGTGCGTCCAGCCAGCAGAGGAAGCCTACCAGCGAGGCATTCCAGTTGATGGCAATCTCGTTGGAGGCATAGGACGACATATCGTCCAGATACGACTCGTCAGGAACGTTCGACGGATAGGGCTGATTAATCGTGGCCTTGTCCTGCTGACCGGGATTCGGGCCGCCTACCAGCATTCCAGGGAAGGGCGCCGTGATGCCGTCGGCTTCAGAGATGCGGTGATGGGGGTGCTGGGGACTCTTGTCGCCGAATCCCGTCACATAGCAATATCCTGTAGCATTGCGCCCCAGCAGATAGTCGGCGTTCTGCAGGGCATAGCGGCGATACTTCGTAGTGCCCAGCATCCGGTCGGCATAGAGCAGCAGCATAGCCTGACAACAGAGTTTCTCTGACAGGCAGCCCCAGCCGAAGTCGTCGGCCCGATTGCCGAATGGCGACTGGAAGCTGGAGGCCTCTACTCCCTGCACGGCGGCATCGCAGTAGGCCGTCAGCTGTTGCAGGGTCTGTTCCCTGAGTTCGGAACGCGGGTTGGCCAACCACTCCAGAGCACCCAGCGACGCCACATTGCCCCAGGCGGGTGTCGTAAACTGCGAAGGCTGGTGCTGGCGGGCTTCGTCCAGGTAGTACTGTCGGCCCGTCAGCCGGTATAGCGCGGAAGCGGCCCAGAAGAATTCGTCGCCGGCATCATGGTCACCATAGCCGCCCGTGGTGATGGCGGGGTCTTTCAGCGCTTCCTGATTATAGAAGGCGGCAGGATGGGCCTTAGCCCACTGGTAGGCCCGCTCGGCCATAGCAGCTGCCTGCGACGAGAAGCCGGGATAGTCCTGCTGATAGGGTTCCAGCAGCCGGGCGGCATCGGCCATCACGGCAGCAAAGTCGAGTGTCGCCGTCACCGTCTTGGCTACGACATAGCGTTGTTGCTTGCAGTCTGCCGGCATGATGAAGCCCTCGAAGTTAGGGGTCGTCAGCTTATGATAGACGCCGCCGTCGTAGGGATCCTGCATCGTAACGAACCAGCGCAGGTTGAACATCATCTCGTCCAGGAAATCGGGGGTCTGGTTGCCCGACTCAGGAATGTCGGTATTGAGGCGGTCGAAATAGTCGCGTTGCTGTTCGTACACCGCAAACATCAAGCCGATGCTGAAGGCCGAGTTGACCACATACTTGTTATAGTCGCCGGCATCGTACCACCCTAAGGGCGAGCTGATGACCGTACCGGCCGGACGCAACGGCGAGGCTGCCGACGGGTGCACCAGCACGTGAGTGTCGGCATGAGCCAGAGGACGGTTGTAGAGGCCGCCGTGGTCGATAGCCACTCCGGAGCGAATCAGGTAGAACAGGCGCAATGCCGACAGGGCGATGTCGTGATAAGGACGCTCTGTGACCAGCAGGGCACACGACTCCCCGCCGACCGACACCTGATAGCTGCCGGGTGCCGTCAGCCGACCCAGGTCAACGACATAGCGCGTCTTCACCGACAACGGCGAAACGGCCTTGCGGATGGACTGCGGCTTGAGGGACATACCGTCAGGACTTGTCACGCGGAGACGACCTTTGGGATTGGTGCCTTCTATCACGACAACTTTCTCCTGGTCAGGATACATACCCACCTGGTTACGGCGAATCGACACGCCATCCTTAGCATCGCCGCTCAGGGCTGTACCCAGCAGGGCTAATACCATCATTGTTTTTCTCATATAGCCTCGTATTTTAGCGTAAGTTTGCTGCAAAGGTACAAAGAATTTGTGAAAATGGCGACAACTTCCAAGAAAAATCGTCTTATTAACATGAAACATTTTTTCACCCTGACCAGTCTTTTCCTCTGTCTGGGGCTTCATGCCGCAGACATCTACATCACTCCCGACTCATCACTGACCGGGGCGGTGCGCCAAGCCCGCGAGATGCGACGCCTAGGGCAGGCCGCCCAGGTGACAATCCATCTGGCTGCCGGAAACTACCGTCTCTATGAGCCCCTTCGGTTGCGCCCCGAAGACAGCGGACTCACCCTGGAGGGCAACGGGGCCGTCATCAGCGGCGGTATGACGATTACCGGCTGGAAGAAGCAAGGCAAGTTCCTGGTGGCCCAGGTGCCCGACTTCAACGGACGTCCCGTTGACTTCCGACAACTGTGGGTAAACGGGCAGAAGGCCACCAGAGCCCGCGACGTCAGCGATTTCGAACAGATGGCCCGCATCCGTACCTACGACAAGAAAAACCACGTCCTGTGGGTGCCCCGCAAGGCGGTGGAGAAAGTGCTGAAGGCCCCCTACGCGGAAATGGTTCTGCACGAAATGTGGTGCACCAGCAATCTGCGCATCAAGAGCATCACACCGCAGGGCGACTCTGCCGCCGTCCGCTTCCACCAGCCAGAGGGCAAGCTCCAGTTCGAGCACCCCTGGCCGTCGCCTATGACGCCCGACACGGGCCATCCGTCGCCCTTCTATCTGACCAATGCGAAAGAACTGCTCGACGAGCCCGGTGAGTGGTACCACGACCTGCGCACGCATACCTTATATTATATGTCCCGCCAGGGGGAGACCGTCGGCGAAGCAGTGGTTCCGGTGGTGGAGACTCTCGTGGAGTTCATCGGCAGTGCGGAACACCCCGTACGCAACATCACGATGAAGGGCATCACCTTCAGTCACACCACATGGATGCGCCCCAGCGAGAAGGGACACGTGCCCCTGCAGGCTGGCATGTTTCTCACGGAAGCCTACAAGCTGCGGCCCCAGATTGACCGACCCAACAACCACAAGCTGGACAACCAGGGGTGGCTGGGGCGCGCAGATGCTGCCGTTGAGCTGCGCTATACCGAGAACTGCAACTTCGACGGCTGCCGTTTCGAGCACTTGGGCGGCTCGGGACTGGACTATGTAGCCTGCTGTAAAGGTGGAACGACCGCCAACTGCACATTTACCGACATTGCTATGAACGGCTACGTGTGTGGCTCGTTCTCGCCAGAAGGCCTGGAGACACACCTGCCCTACCAGCCCACCGACTTTCGGGAGGTCTGCACCGGCCAGCAGGTCAGCAACTGCGAGTTCAGCAACGTCACCAACGAGGACTGGGGCTGCGTGGCCATCTGTGCCGGCTACGTAGCGGGCATCAACATCGAGCACAACACCATCCACGACGTCAGCTATACCGGCATCTCACTGGGGTGGGGCTGGAACCGCGACCTGGTGTGCATGAAAGACAACAAGGTGCACGCCAACCTCATCTACGACTACGCCCGCCACATGTACGACTGTGCCGGCATCTATACGCTGGGCAATCAGCCAGGCACCGTCATCTCAGAGAACGTGGTGCGCGACATCGCCCGGCCCTCTTACGTCCACGATCCCAACCACTGGTTCTACCTCTATACCGACGAGGGATCCAGCAATATCACCCTGCGCGACAACTGGACACCTGAGGAGAAATTCCTGAAAAATGCCAACGGGCCCGGCAACCGATGGGAGAACAACGGGCCGCAAGTTAACGAAAACATCCGACGACATGCAGGAAAGCAATAAACCCACCTGGATATGGTATCCCGGCGACTTCGAGGTGTGGCTGGGCAACATCTTCAACAACCGCAGGACGGAGCGCGGTGCCATGTTCCCGCCGTTCTGGAAACAGGACTCGCACTACGTGACGGTGGAGTTCTCGAAGGCTTTCATGCTGAACGACGCTGAGACCATCGCCATCCATAGTGAAGGACAGTTCAACTTCGCCATTGACGGGAAATTGCAATTCCCTGCCACCACTTATGTCATCCCCGCTGGAGAACACAAACTGAACATCAAGGTCTGGAACCAGACTACGCCTCCAGCACTTTTCATCGAAGGCAAAACCATCCATACCGACTCCACCTGGCAGGCAACATACGAGGACAAGCTGTGGATAGACGAAAACGGCGTGGCACACGGCTCGGGCATCTACGTACCCGCAGCATCGTGGTATTTTGGCAGCATCGACACCCCACCCTCTTCCTTCCAGTTGGAGCGGCGCGAGCTACGACCCGTCAGCAGCGAAAGCATCGCAGACAACGGCACACTCTACGATTTCGGGCGCGAAACCTTCGGCTATCTGAAGGTGACAAGACTGCAGGGCACCGTCCACGTCTACTATGGCGAAAGCCGCGAAGAAGCCCTCGACTGCGACCACTGCGAAACGCTCGACCGTCTCTCCTGCCCCGTCTGTTGCGACATTGTCGCAACCAGCAAGGCCTTCCGCTATGTTTTTATAGAAAAGGAAGAAGGCACCACCTATGCCGACCTGCTGATGGACTATGAATACGCCCCTCAAGACTGCGCCCGCAGCGGCTCGTTCCGATGCTCCGACGACGACATCAACCGGATATGGGACGTGGCGGCCTACACGATGGATCTTACCACCCGCGAATTCTTCATGGACGGCATCAAGCGCGACCGCTGGACCTGGTCGGGCGACGCCATCCAGTCGTACCTGATGAACTACTATCTGCGCTTCGACACGGAATGCGTGAAGCGCACCATCCGGCAGCTGCGGGGCAAAGACCCCGTGACGGCTCACGTCAACACCATCATGGACTACACGTTCTACTGGTTCAAGTCTATCCTTGACTACCATCAGTACACGGGCGACGCTGACTTCGTCCGCGAAATGTGGCCCCGAATGGTGACGCTGATGAACTACGTGGAAGGAAGGTTGAATGCCAACGGAATGGCGGAGGGACAGCCCGACGACTGGATTTTCGTAGACTGGGTGGACTTCCCTATGCACAAGCGCGGCGTGCTCTGCTTCGAGCAGATTCTGCTGATGAAGGCGATGGAGACGATGGCCACGTGCGCCAAACTACTGGGTATCAACAAAAGCGACTACCGCGTCAAGTCAGAGCAGCTGCGCAACAAAATCAAGCAAACCTTCTGGAGCTACGAGAAGAAAGCCTACCTACACGCCATTGAGGACGGGAAGATGAACTGCCAGATTACCAAATTCCCCAACATGTTCGCCATCCTCTACGGTCTGGCCTATGAGGAAGAGCGGAAGGAAATCATGAAAAGCGTGATGCTCAATCCCGACATCGACCCCATCACCACACCCTACATGCGCTTCTATGAACTGGAGACGCTCTGCATAGACGGGCTGCACAATCAGGTGCTCCAGGAAATGCGCGACTACTGGGGCGGCATGTTGCGCGAAGGCGCCACCTCGTTTTGGGAGAAATACGTGCCGTCAGAAACCGGCACCCAGCATCTGGCTATGTACGGACGGCCCTACGGAAAATCGCTCTGTCATGCTTGGGGGGCTTCGCCGGTTTATCTGCTCGGCAAGTACTATTTAGGCGTACGTCCCACGAAACCCGGCTATGCTGAGTTCGACGTCCAGCCGGCGTTAGGCGACCTGGAATGGATGGAGGGTGACGTGCCTACCCCGCGCGGCATGATACACGTCTATATGGACCGCCATCAGGTCAGGGTCAGCACTTCCGAAGGACGCGGCACACTGTATGTTGACGGACAGGCTATCCCCGTAGAAAGCAACAAGGAAACAGTCGTCAGACGCAGTTGACAACTCAATTACCAAGAGGCAGCCCACCGCGATGAGCTGCCTCTCTCTTTGTACTTCCAGCCGACGTATCTTAGCCGTTGGTCTTGTTTCGGTAGATTACTACACCCAAGATAACCAGTACCACTACTGCAATGATGTGAATCAAATCCATAATGCTTTTATCTTTTAAAACCGGTGGCAAAGATACTAAAAAACTGGGAAATTCTAAACGTTATCCTGAAGATTTTCTTCTTACCTGCCTATTTTATTCCTGTGGAGCACCTGAGGGGCGAGGGCCACGTCCACCGCGTCCACCACGATAGCCGCGACGCTTGTGTTGCTGCTGGAACTTCTTGTACTGATCATCAGTCAGTATCTGCTTCAGTTTGGAGTCATACTCCTTGCGCTTCTCCATATTGGCCTTCATCTTGGCCTTCTGCTCGTCGGTCATCTGCGGGCGTTCCTTCTTCTGCTGGGGCTGCTGCTGGGCGGTGGCTCCGGTCTGGCCGTCAGGACGCGGACCGCGGCCTCTGCGCATACCCGGACCGCGCAGCACATCCTTATACTCGGTGTTCAGGGCCAACACTTTGGCTTTCTGCTCGTCGCTCAAGTCGAGGGCCTTGGCCATACGGTCTGTCATCTCCTGGGCGGTGGGCTCCTTAGGGGCCTTCTTGTCACTCTTTGCATCCTGAGCCACTGCTGCCGTCATAGTCAGGAGGGCTACCATTGTCATCACAATCTTTTTCATAATTCTTGTTCGTTTTTGTTTTACGTTATGATTTATTTGTTTGTCTCTATCGACATCTATATGACGATGCAAAGGTAGGAAAAGTTTAACGCTCCCACGAAAAGTTTCAGCCAACGGCGTGAAACATTCAGCGAACCGGCAACTTTTGACATCATATTCGAAGGTCATTATGATAATTAAAAGGGAAAAAGTTTTTTTCCCAAATCTTTTTCGTAACTTTGCAGCATGTTATTATACAAAACTAAATCTTAAACGTTATGATGAAACAAAAAAAACTATGGATGTGGGTCGCCATCCTGTTCTGCGGTCTGACGTTTACATCGTGTGTAGACGTTGAAGACAATCCTGCAAGTCTGCCTCAGAGTTTCGACCCGAAGAGCTCTGACAAGTTTGTCAACGAAGCCTGGATGGACAGGAATGTCAATCCCGGCGACGACTTCTACAACTATGCCTTAGGCACCTGGCTCAAGACTTCGCCGG
>CAMOQW010000038.1 GCA_946623195.1 uncultured Prevotella sp. | reverse complement strand
TGGGACTGGCTGGACAACTGGCGACTGGGCGACCAGTCGAAGCTGCCCGACGAGCTGAAGAACAACAAGGGCCACAACGTGTTCTACATGCTGCCGCTCATACTGGGACTCATCGGACTCTTCTGGCAGTCGCTGGCCAAGCACCACGGCAATGTCAAGGACCAGACGGGCATCCGACAGTTCTGGGTGGTGTTCTTCCTGTTCTTCATGACCGGCCTGGCCATCGTGGTATATCTGAACCAGACACCGTCGCAGCCTCGTGAGCGCGACTATGCCTACGCGGGGTCGTTCTATGCCTTCGCCATCTGGTGCGGCATGGGCGTGGCAGCCCTGTGGGACCTGCTGCGCGAGACTCTCAAGAAGGTGAACCCCGCCATCACGGCCGCCGTCATCGGACTAGCCTGCCTCTGCGTACCCGTCCAGATGGCTTCGCAGACCTGGGACGACCACGACCGTTCCGACCGCTACACCTGCCGTGACTTCGGCCAGAACTACCTCATGACACTGCAGGACGAGGGCAACCCGATTATCTACACCAATGGCGACAACGATACCTTCCCGCTGTGGTACAATCAGGACGTGGAGGGCGTACGCACGGATGCGCGCGTCTGCAACCTCTCCTATCTGCAGACCGACTGGTATATCGACCAGATGCGCCGGCCGGCCTACGATTCGCCATCAGTGCCCATCTCGTGGGAACGCATCGAATACTGTGCCGGCACCAACGAGTATGTCCGCATAGAACCGCAAATGAAGCAGACCGTGCTGGAGTATTACAAGCAAGACCCCGACCAGGCTCGCGAGCAGTTTGGCGATGACCCCTTCGAACTGAAGAACGTGCTGAAGTACTGGGTACGCTCCAAGAATAGCGACCTGCATGTGATTCCTACCGACACGCTCTACATGACCATCGACAAGGAGGCCGTACGACAGAGCGGCATGATGATGGCTACCGACTCCATACCCGACCGCATGGTCATCTCGCTGAAGGGCAAGAGCGCCCTCTACAAGGGTGACCTCATGATACTGGAGATGCTGGCAGAATGTAACTGGAAGCGACCCATCTACGTGGCCGTATCCGTGGGCGACGACAACTATATCAACCTCGGCAACAACACCGTCACCGAGGGTCTGGCCTATCGCATCACACCGTTTACCACCAGCAGCGGCGGACGTCCCATCGAGGGTGCCAAGAACTTCGACACGAAGCGTACCTACGAGAACGTGATGCACCGCTTCAAGTTCGGCGGACTGGAGAAACCGGGCATCTATCTGGACGAGACGGTGATGCGCATGTGCTACACTCACCGCCGCATCATGGCCAAGCTGGCCCTGGAACTGCTCAACGAGGGCGAAGACGCCAAGGCCAAGGAGGTACTGGAGTACACGGCCAAGAAGATTCCTGCCTATAATGTTCCCAACAACTACTCTTCCGGTTCTATGGATATGGCACGTGCCTGGGCTGCCTTGGGCGACAAGAAGCAGGCTATGGGCATCATTGAACCGATGTGGAAGAACTCCGTGCAGTACATGCACTACTACTGCACACTGGACGGCTATCGCTTCACATCGGCAGAGAATGACGCCCTGATGCACTTCTACATCCTGCAGCAGCTGGCTGGCGTGGCTCAGAGCATCGACTCCAAGTGGGCCGACCAGCACCTCAAGGAGATGGCAGCACTGGCCGACATCTTTGAGCAGAAGGGCGGTAAACTGGGATATTAGCAGAGGGTTTGGCATGATTATCGAACAACCGTCCGGCTGGCTGCGCTGGCTTTACCCCAAGGCCCTGTGGCGCATGGACCCGCAAGAGAAGGCCGTCTATCTGACCTTCGACGACGGGCCCATACCGGAAGCCACGCCTTTCATCCTGGACGTGTTGGCACGATATGGCATCAAGGCGACCTTCTTCATGGTGGGCGACAATGTCCGCAAGCATCCTGACATCTACCAGCGTGTGGTGGACGAAGGGCATCGCATCGGCAACCATACCCACAACCACATCGGAGGCTTCAGCCACAGCATCCGCGAATACAGCTACAATGTGGAGAAAGCCAATGCCTACCTGCATACCAATCTGGTGCGCCCGCCTCACGGGTGGATGCGGCTGGGGCAGTATGCCTGGCTCTCGCGGAAGTTCCGCATCATCATGTGGGACCTCGTCACCCGCGACTACTCCAAGTGGATGACTGCCGACGACGTGCTGGCCAACGTGAAGCGCTATGCCCGCAACGGCTCCATCATCACCTTCCACGACTCACTGAAAAGCATCGAAAAATTGCGTAGCGCTCTGCCACTGGCCATCGAATGGCTCATGGCAGAGGGCTACGCCTTTAAGATTTTTGAATAGTTTACTTGTCTGGCTATATCACTTCACCGTGATATGGACATTGCGCTGCTTGATGTCCTGACAGTTGTTGAACACGGCATCGGCTTTGGCCTGGATATGGATGTTCTGCAGGCGGATGCCGTTGATGGGCATCTCGGGCAGTCCGTTGAACTCCATGGCACGGCCGGCACCATTGCAGACGATGTTCTTGATGTCGATGTTGCGGAAGATGGGTGTCTCCTCGGTGACGGGCATCTTGGTGGTGTTGTCGGGGTTGTCACCGTCGGCCAGCATCTCTGCCACCGACTTGCCGCCATAGTACATGTTGAAGGTGATGGCATCGGTCTTGATGTCGGTCATCGACACGTTATTGATGAAGATATTCTCCACGATACCGCCACGGCCACGCGTCGACTTGAAGCGCAGACCGACATCGGTACCCAGGAACTGGCAGTTCTGGACAAGGATGTTCTTGACGCCGCCACTCATCTCGGAGCCTACCACGAAGCCGCCATGACCGGCAAAGACGGTACAGCCGTCAACCACCACATTCTCACAGGGACGGCCACGACGGCGACCGTCGGCATCCTTACCCGACTTGATGCAGATGCCGTCGTCGCCGGCATCAAACTTTGAATTGACAATCAGCGCATTCTTGCACGACTCCAGGTCGAGGGCATCGCCATTCTGGGCATAGAACGGATTGCGGGCCAGCACGTCGTCGAGAATGACATTCTCGCACATCAGCGGATGGATGTTCCAGGCTGGTGAGTTCTGGAAGATGACGCCTTGCAGCAGCACGTTCTTGCAGTTGACCAGCGATACCATGACAGGACGCAGGAAGCGCTTGATTGCATTCCACTCCTCGTCGGTCTGAGCCTTGGGGACGTTCATATTGGCCGATTGCTCGGCATCAGCATAGGCCTGATTGGGCACCCAGTAGCCCTTCTTGGCCTCCACGCCACCCGGACGGGCCAGCACTTCCTTCCACTGGCTTTCGGTCATCTTGCCCTTCTTGACAGGTCGCCAGCACTGGCCATTGCCGTCGATGACGCCTTTACCTGTGATGGCGATATTCTCAGCACCATTGGCACTCAGCGGCGACTGGCAGCGACGGGTGTCGAGTCCCTCGAAGGAGGTCTTGATGACGGGATAGAGGTCTTCGTCGCCCGAGAACTGGATGACGGCTCCCACCTCCAAGTGCAGGTCGATATTCGACTTCAGCACGATGGGACCGGTAAACCATACGCCCTGGGGCACCACCAGGCGGCCGCCGCCCTTCTTGCTCAGGGCATCGATGGCCTTCTGGAAGGCTTTCGTATTGAGGGTTACACCATCACCGACAGCTCCGAACTTCTTCAGGTTGACCTCGTAGTTGGGGATGACGGGAGCTGCCACCTCCGGCATCTGGAATGGCAGTTTTTCCGTGTACTTCTTGTACGGATTCTGTGCCTGAGCCGTCACGGCGACGGCTAAGAGCATCATGCAGATTAGTTTCTTCATACTCAGTTTGTTTTTATGGGTTAGTAATTTCTTTTAACGGTATCATCACGAAGTCGCGCTCGTGCATCAGCGGATGTGGAATCTTCAGGTCGGGCTCATCGACGGTAAGGTCGTCATAGAGCAGGATGTCGATGTCAATCACTCTGTCGGCATATTGCCGGTTGGACAAATCTACCTTTTTCTTCTTCCGGCGCCCCATGTCGCGTTCTATCTGCTGGGTCAGCAGGAGCACCTCGCGGGGCGACTTCTCCGTCTCAACCAGGATGACGGCATTCAGGAATTCATGTTCCGACTCGAATCCCCAGGGTTTGGTGGCGAGGAAGGAGGAGGTGCGCTCCACTCTTCCCACCCGTTGGCCTATCAGCAGGATGGCCTGCTCCAGGAGTGCCTGTTTATCGCCCAGATTAGAGCCCAGGCCAAGGTAAACCTGATGTTTAGTCATCCAATATCAGCATACAGTCACCATAGCAGCCGAACTGATAGCCATGAGAGATTGCCTTGTCGTAGGCTTCCATGATGAGGTCGTAGCCGCCGAAGGCTGCCGTAGCCATCACCATCGTAGACTCGGGATGATAGAAGTTGACTATCATGGAGTCGGCCAGTCCGAAGTCGTAGGGCGGGAAGATGAACCGATTGGTCCATCCATCAAATTCCTTCAGCTGTCCGTCGGTGCCCACAGCACTCTCGGTAGCCCGCAGGGTGCTGACACCTACTGCGCAGATGTGGCGTCCCTCAGCCTTGGCTTTGTTGACGATGTCGCAAGCTTCTTTCTTGATGATCATCTGCTCTGAACTCATCTTGTGCTTCGTCAGGTCTTCTACCTCGATAGGGTCGAAGCAGCCGAGTCCGCAGTGCACGGTGATGAACGAGAAGTTGACGCCACGGATTTCAAGACGCTTCATCAGTTCGCGGCTGAAGTGCAGTCCCGAGGCCGGAGCCGTCACAGCACCCTCGTTCTTGGCATAGATGGTCTGGAAGTTCTCCATGTCGTCATTCGTGACCTCACGCTTGTCGACAATATAGCGCGGCAGGGGTGCAGAACCCAGTTCGAAGAGTTCGCGCTTGAACTCATCATGAGGGCAGTCGTAGAGGAAGCGCAACGTGCGTCCACGGCTGGTCGTATTGTCGATAACCTCTGCCACCATGGGGCCGTCCTCGTCGAAGAACAATTTGTTGCCTATACGAATCTTACGGGCCGGCTCCACCAGGACATCCCACAGGCGCAGCTCCTCATTCAGTTCGCGCAACAGGAACACTTCTATCTTGGCGTCCGTCTTCTCCTTGGTACCATAAAGGCGGGCAGGGAACACCTTCGAATCGTTCAGTACCATGGTGTCACCCTCATCGAAGTAGTCAATGACACTGCGGAAGGTGATGTAGCGGTCGGTATCGTTGCCGTCAGCATCCTTTTCAAACAGGTCGATGGTCTTGCTCTTACGATGCACGACCATCATGCGGCATTCATCGCGACGATAGACTTTCTCTTCCGTTCCATCTTCGTTCTTGAACACTTTGTGGGGTGGTTCCAGCGCTATCAGCTCTTCTGGTAACTTGAATTTGAATTGTGACAGTTTCATCTATGCTAATTACTATTTGACGATTGTCGGTTTATTTACTATTTGACGATTTACTATTTTCCGGCATCTCGATGTCCTGCTGGGCAAGCCACTGCGGGAAGTCGTCGAGTGTCAGACAGTCCTCGATACGGATGTCGCCCAGTTGTGTGCGGCAGAGGGCTGTCAGATAGGCTCCGCTATTCAGTGTCCGCCCGATGTCGCGGGCCAGCGAACGGATGTAGGTGCCCTTGCCGCACCGCACGCGGATGCCCAGCAGCATTTTCTCCGCATCGAAGTCGGTCACTTCTATCTCATCAATATGGACGGTCTTGGGCTTCAGTTCCACCGTCTCTCCCTGGCGCTTCAGCTTATAGGCTCGGTCGCCGCCGATTTTCACGGCGGAATAGGAGGGGGGCACCTGCTGGATGTCGCCCACAAACTGTGTCAGCACCCGGTCTATCAGTTCACGGGTAATATGCGCCGTGGGGTATTCCGCATTGACGGGATGCTCCATGTCATAGCTCGGGGTAGTGGCACCCAGTTGCAGCGTTGCCGTATATTCCTTGGCATCCAGCTGCAGGCGTTCTATTTCCTTGGTTTTCTTCCCCGTACAGAGAATCAGCACCCCGGTGGCCAACGGGTCCAGCGTACCGGCATGACCCGTTTTCACGCGGCGCACGCCCAGTCGTCTGGAAATCCGCGAGCGCACAAAGGCCAAGGCTCCGAACGACGTCATGCCGTAGGGCTTGTTGATATAGATGAATTCTCCTTCCGTGAAGTTCATTTAGTCTACCATTGCTAATGAGTGACCAGTGAGCAGCAAGACGAGAATGATGCCACCCACGATGATGCGATAATAGCCGAAAGCCTTGAAGCCGTACTTGGTCAGGAAGGCCACAAACCACTTCATGGCCAGCAGTGCCACGACGAATGCCACCACACATCCCAGAATGAGCATCGTAATGTTATGGGGCGTAGCCCATGCTGCATCCTCCTTCAGCAGGTCGAGCAAGTCGAGCAAGGTGGCACCGGCCATAGTGGGCACTGCCAGGAAGAACGAAAATTCCGCAGCACGCTGGCGAGTCAGCCCCTGCGTCATGCCACCAACGATGGTTGCCATAGAACGCGAAACGCCGGGAATCACCGAGATACACTGGTAGAGGCCGATGTTGAAGGCCCGTTTCTCATTCACTCTGTTGGCATCGCTGCCTTTATTGAACAGCTTGTCGCAGTAGAGCATGAAGATGCCACCCACTACCAGCATGATAGCCACCACCAGCACGGAGTCGAGCAGCCAGTCGAGCAGCCCGGACTTCTTGGCCAACAGTCCGATAATAACGGCAGGCAGCACGCCCACAATCAGCAACCAGTAGAAATAAAAGCGGTGCTTCAGACGCTGGAACCAAGAGCTGCCCTCGGGAGCCGGAGTATTGTCGAAAACGAAGAAACGCCTCCAATAGAGACATACCACCGACAAGATGGCACCAAACTGGATGATGAATGTAAAGGCATGGACGAAGGGGTCGCCCTGCGGCACACCCAACAGGTTCTGCGTGATAATCATGTGGCCCGTAGACGATACCGGCAGGAATTCTGTCAGCCCTTCCACGATGGCTATGATGACGGTCTCAATCCATGTCATGCCTGAACCTCCTTACTATCTCCTGTTGACTCATGGGCATCACTCTTCGGGCGATACACTACGGCATAAATCATCGACACAAAACCTATCAGGCATACCACCGGGGCCACCTTGATGCGTCGTGCGCTAAAGATGTCGGGATTATAGGCTGTCTCCGTCGAGCCAGCTCCACTCATCAGCAGAAAGCCGACGACAACCACTGCCATACCCACGGCAAGCAGGAGATAGTTCATGCGGCCAAAAGCAAAATCTCTCTTTTCCATATATCTTTCTTGTTTCAACTTTTAAATCTTAAACAGTTCTCCTGCCGTCATCTTCAGGAACTTGTTGACGGCCAGCCAGGCACAGAGTGCAGTGATGATGATGCCGAACAACAGCATGGACACTGCCGTGATGACTAGTACCTCCCAGGTGACAATCTCGATGATGCCGGGCTGCGTCAGGTAGAGTCCGTAGACACCCACGCCCAACACACAGCAGGCCAGCACGGCTGCCGCAATGCCTACGCCTATGGCTTGCTTCAGGAAGGGCTTGCGGATAAAGCCCCACGAGGCACCCACCAGTTTCATGGTGTGGATGACGAACCGGCGGGCATAGACGCTGAGTTTCACCGTATTGCTGATGAGCGAGAACGACACGAAAGTCAACAGGACCGCCAACACGAGCAGCACGATGCTCACCCGCCTCAGATTCATGTTCACCTGGTCCATCAAGTCCTCCATATAGGTCAATTCGCTCACCCGCTTGTCACTCCTGATTTCCTTGACAATCCACTTCAGCGAGTCGCGGTTGGCATAGTCGGCGGCGAGCTGTATCTCGAGGGTTGCCGGGAAGGGGTTGAAGGCAAGAAACTCGGTGGGGTCGGTGCCCAGTTCCTTGATTTGTTCCTGCTTGGCCTGTTCCTTACTGATGTAGTCAATGTTATGACTATAGGGCCGGTGATACAGGTCACGACATAGCAAGTGGCCCTCGTTGACGGTCACCGAGTCCTTCAACATAACCGTGATGGTCAGGTTCTCCTTCATGTGCACCGACAAGTTGTGGGCAGACAACACGAAAAAGACCACCAGACCCAACAAGATGAGTACCATCGTGGTACTTATACATAAGGTAATACCCTGCATACCACGGCGGTTGCGGGCTCCTTTCTGCTTATTACTCATACTCTCATTTAGACGTAATACACCTAATTTCGTGCAAAATTACAAAATAAATATGAAACACACGGCATGATTTAAGAATTATTTTGTAATTTTGCGGTCATTATGAGTACAGTTATTTACCCTTCACCGATATTCGGTCCCGTTCACAGCCGTCGTCTCGGCATTTCACTGGGCATCAATCTGCTGCCTGCCGACGGCAAGGTATGCTCGTTCGACTGCATCTACTGTGAATGCGGATTCAACGAAGACCACCGCCCCACCCTGCCCCTGCCTACCCGCCAGGAGGTGGCCGAGAGGCTGGAACAGAAGTTGCAGCAGATGCTGGCCGACGGTCAGTTGCCCGACGTATTGACCTTCGCCGGCAATGGCGAGCCCACCTGCCATCCCCACTTTGCCGAGATTATCGACGACACCATTCGTCTGCGCAACCGCTACTGCCCCCAGGCCAAGGTTTGCGTGCTGAGCAATTCCACCATGATTCACCGCCCGGCCGTCCACGACGCCCTCTTGCGGGTGGACGACAACATTCTGAAACTCGACACCGTAGACCCCACATATATTAATAAGGTGGACCATCCCAACGGCACCTACGACGTACAGCAGATCATCGAGCGCATGAAGGCCTTCCACGGCCACCTCATCATCCAGACCATGTTCATGCGCGGCCATTGCGATGGCGAGAGCGTAGACAACACGGGCGAGGAGTATGTCGGCCCATGGCTTGATGTGGTCCGTGCCATCAAGCCCCAGCAGGTGATGGTCTACACGATAGACCGCGAGACCCCCGCCCACGGGCTGGAGAAGGCTACCCGCGAACAGTTGGATGCCATTCGCGACCGAGTCATCGCTATGGGCATACCCTGCACGGCCAGCTATTAACATCAGACACAGAACAATGGGAAAGATCATCATTGCAGGCATTGGCCCGGGCAACAGAGCAGACATGACCCCGGCAGTTACAGAGGCCATCAGCCATGCCGATGCCATCGTGGGATATAGTGACTATTTCCAATATATTGCCCCCTACGTGCCAGCCGGATGTGACTGCATCGACACCGGCATGAAACGGGAGCGGCAACGTGCCCAGCAAACCTTCGAGCTGGCCGAACAAGGCAAGACGGTGGTTGTCATCTCTTCGGGCGACGCAGGCATCTACGGCATGGCACCACTCATCTACGAAATGCAGCGCAGCCGTGCTGCCAACGATATCGAAATAATCACACTGCCCGGCATTTCCGCCTTCCAGAAAGCCGCCTCGCTATTAGGCGCACCTACCGGTCACGACACCTGCATCATCTCGCTCTCCGACCTGATGACACCATGGGCTACCATCGAGCGACGCATCCGTGCAGCTGCCATGGGCGACTTCGTCACGGCAGTCTACAACCCCAAGTCACAGGGTCGCTACTGGCAGCTCTACCGCCTGCAGGAAATCTTCCTGCAGGAGCGTTCCGCCAACACTCCCGTAGGCTATGTCCGTCAGGCTGGGCGCCCTGAGCAGGAAGTCAAGACAACCACCCTGGCCGAACTGGATCCAGAAGACATCGACATGTACACCGTCCTGCTGATTGGCAACTCACAGACGTATTGCCATCAGGGCAAGCTGATTACGCCCCGCGGCTACTATCAGGAGGATACGGAAGAAGCCGCCAAGCCCGGTCAGCAAATCATGATTAACTCATTTCGCACCATCGAGCGGGAGCTTCGCCGGCACGACTATCCCCTCGGTCATAAATGGGCACTGCTACACGCCATCCACACCACAGCCGATTTCGACATGGAGAACATTCTGCATACCGACGAGGGCGCTGTGGAGCAACTATACGACAAGATACGCAACGGCCAGTTGAAGACCATAGTCACCGATGTGACCATGGTAACCAGTGGTATTCGCAAAGGAGCACTAAGCCGACTGGACCTGGAAGCCAAGTGCTACCTCAGTGACCCACGGGTGGCAGAAATGGCCCAGAAAGAGAATATCACCCGTAGCCAGGCTGGCATCCGGCTGGCAGCAGCAGAGCACCCCGACGCGCTCTTTGTCTTTGGCAATGCCCCTACGGCCCTCATGGAACTCTGTGCGCTCATTCGTCGTGACAGGGTTCATCCCGCCGGCATCATAGCGGCCCCGGTAGGTTTCGTCCATGTCTGTGAATCGAAACACATGGTGAAGCCTTTCCGCGACATCCCCAAAATCATTGTCGAAGGCCGTAAGGGCGGCAGCAATCTGGCCGCCACGCTGTGCAATGCCATCCTGACCTTTGACGATGCCGAACAACTGAAACCCGGCCGAGACCTATGAGATTCACTGTCATCGGCATTACCGACGCTCCGCGCCCCTACTTCCCGCCGGAAGTGCTCAGCATCATCAAGACTGGCCGAGTGTTCTCCGGCGGCAAACGCCAGCATGACTTGGTAGCTTCGCTGCTTCCGAACGATGCAGAATGGATAACCATTACCCCACCACTGAGCAAAGTCTTCGCCCAATACCTGGCACTCACTTCCGACATCATCGTCTTTGCCTCCGGCGACCCACTGTTTTTCGGTTTTGCCAATACCCTCCGCAGGGTATTTCCCGAAGCAGACATCCGGGTGTTTCCCGCCTTCAATTCCCTACAATTGCTGGCCCACCGCCTGCTGATGCCCTATCACGACATGCGCATGGTGTCATTGACAGGTCGCCCTTGGCCCGAGTTTGACAGAGCCCTTATCGAGCGTGCCGACAAGATAGGCATACTGACCGACCGTGAGCATACTCCGTCAGCCATAGCCCAACGGATGCTGGACTATGGCTATGCAGACTATACCATGCACGTGGGCGAGCACTTAGGCAACCCGGCACTGGAACGCGTCACCACCCTGACATTGGCTGAAGCCGCACAGCAGGACTTCCAACAGCCTAACTGTATGATTCTGGTTCGTCAGGCCACGGGCAGCCGTCACTTCGGCATCCCCGACAGCAACTTCGCCCTATTAGACGGACGAGAAAAAATGATTACCAAGATGCCCATCCGCCTGTTGACCCTACAGGCCCTGGACTTGCCCCACCGCCATGTATTCTGGGACATCGGTGCCTGTACGGGCAGCGTCAGCATCGAGGCCCGTCTGCTGTTTCCCCATCTGCACATCGTGGCCTTCGAAATACGTCCTGAGTGTGAGGCCATCATCCGTGAGAACATGCAGCGCCATGGTGCTCCCGGCATAGAAGTCCATATAGGCGACTTCCGCGCATGCTGCAATGCTATTACAGCAAGCGGGCCAAGCAATACTGCGGCCCCAGACGCGACGGGCGATGCCATTGCTGCAGACGGAACTGGCATAGCCCGCCCCGATGCCGTCTTCATTGGCGGTCACGGTGGTCATCTGAAGGAAATCATGCAACAGGTGCTGACCATGCTGGCTCCCGGCGGCATCATCGTCATGAACAGCGTGAAAGCTCCCAAAGTGCTGACCGACAGCCGCCAACTCTGGGACGAGGCGTGCCAAGAGCTGGGCTTGCAGCAGGAGCCGCCCCTGCACATCCACCTGAACGACTATCACCCCATCACCATACTGAAATGCAGAAAATAGCCATCATCCAGATCAGCGAGGAAGGCAGTCAGATAGCCCGTCTACTGACGTCACAGCTCAACAGCGAGTCTCTCAACCGTATCGACGTGGGTAAGCATTGGACCGACTTCGACGCCTTCATCTTCATCGGGGCCATGGGCATCTGTGTCCGCACGATAGCCCCCCATGTCAGCGACAAGCACACAGACCCTGCCGTGGTGTGCATCGACAGCATGGGGCTGCACGCCATCTCCGTGCTGAGCGGTCATGTGGGCGGAGCCAACGACCTCACCCGGCAAGTGGCGGCCATCATCGGAGCCGAGGAAGTCATCACCACGCAGAGCGACAATGCCGGACTCTGGGCCCTCGACACCCTGGAGCAACAATTCGACTGGCCTGTGGCCAGCGACATCGATGACATCAGCGACTGCGTCTGTGCCTTTGTCAGCCGTCAGCCGACCGCCCTGCTGCTGGAGGCTCGCGACAAGGGGACAGACTACTTAGAAGCCACCAAGCCGGCCCACGTCACCATCATCGACGACATTAGCGAAGCCGACCCACGGAAATACAAGTTGCTCATCATCGTGTCGCCCTTCATCCGTCATGCCCCGGAAGGGATGCTGGAACTGCACTTCGTACCCATGGTGGGCACCATTGGCTTCGGACTGGCCCACCACCCCGACGACTACGAGGGCATCTACGACGAAATCGACGAAGCCTTCGCCATGCGGGGCATCCTGCCCTGCGCCCACAAGTATTGTACCATCGACGTGAAGGAAGACGAAGCATTCTGTTCCCTGCTCGAAGACGAATACAACGAGCAGGTGGTATTCTTCTCGGCTCAGCAATTGGCTGCCGTGGATGTTCCCAATCCCAGTGCCACCGTCGAGAAGCATGTGGGTACGCCCAGCGTCTGCGAAGCAGCGGCCATCTTAGGTTCCAACCACGGCAAGCTCCTGATTCCCAAGATAAAGGGCAAGCACTGGACTGCAGCACTGGCCATAGACCGCCAGCACCTGCGCGAGCGACATGGCCACATCGAGATAGTAGGTGCCGGCCCCGGCGATCCCGACCTGGTATCAGTGCGCGGTCGCAAGATGCTGGAACGGGCCGACCTGATTCTGTATGCCGGCAGTCTGGTTCCCAAGGCCCTCACCGACTGCCACAAGCCCGGAGCCGTCGTGCGCTCATCGGCCAGCATGACGTTGGAAGAACAATGTCTGCTGATGAAGGAGCACTACGACCAAGGCCACTTCATCGTACGCCTCCATACCGGCGACCCCTGCATCTTCGGAGCCATTCAGGAGCAGATGGCTTTCTTCGACGCGCACCAGATGGCCTATCACATTACGCCGGGCATCTCCTCATTTCTGGCGGCGGCAGCAGAATTGCGCTCACAGTTCACCATCCCCAAGCGCACACAGACCATTATCCTGACGCGCGGCGAAGGGCGCACCCCCATGCCCCCGCAGCAGCAGCTCCACCTGCTGGCCCGCAGCCAGTCTACGATGTGCATCTTCCTCAGTGCTGCCATTGCCGACGACGTGCAGCGCGAACTGCTGCAGGAATATCCTGAAGACACCCCCGTGGCCGTCTGCTACCATCTGACCTGGCCCGACCAACGCATCTATCGCGGCCTGCTGAAAGACCTGGCGCGCATCATCCATGACCACCAGCTCACCCTGACCACCATGATCGTAGTAGGCGAGGCCATCGACAACCGCCAGGGACTCTCCGAGCTCTACAGCAAGCACTTCACCCACCTGTTCCGACAAGGCGAATCATGATACTGCTTTTCGGAGGAACCACGGAGGGTCGCAAGGCTGCTGAGGTGCTGGAGGAGGCCGGTACCGCCTATTACTATTCCACCAAATCGGGCGAACAGGACATCACGCTACATCACGGTCTGCGCACAGACGGAGCCATGAACGACGGAGCCATGGGCTCGTTTTGTCAGCAGCACGACATCCGGCTCATCGTAGATGCCGCCCACCCGTTTGCCCTACGGCTGCACGAGACCATCGCCACCGTCAGCCGTCAGCTTTCGATACCCGTCATCCGCTATGAGCGCATCTATCCCGAACGAGATGCCGACCTCGAATGGATTGACGACTATTCACAGGTGCCTACCGACATCCGCTCACTGCTTGCCACCACAGGCGTGCAGAGCATCAGCAGACTGAAACACTTAGAACAGCGGGGCATCAGGGTGATGTATCGCATACTGCATCGGGAGAGCAGCATCCGGCTGGCCCACGAACAAGGAGCTGACGACTCCCAACTGTGCTTCTACGAAGACAGCAGTAGCATTGACGCCGATGCCGATGCCATCCTGCTGAAGGAGAGCGGAGAGTCGGGCGGCTTCCGGCAGAAAGTGGCCGCCGCGAAAGCCAAAGCCATGCGCATCGTGGTGCTGAAGCGCCCCACCCTCTCTTTTCCGCACCAGGTTGATGGTCCGCACGGACTGCGCCGCAAAGTGGAACACCTGTTGCCGGAGTTTTTTCCGTTGCACAGCGGGCTGACCACAGGAACCTGTGCTACGGCGGCAGCCATCGCCGCAACACGGCAACTGCTTCACCGGGACACGCCCCGCGAAGTAGCTGTGCTGTTGCCTGACGGCGAGACCATCATGGTAGTCGTGGGCTATGGCGACGGCTATGCCTTCTGCATCAAGGATGCCGGCGACGACCCTGATGCGACCAACGGCGTGGAGATAAGAGCGTCGGCAGAAAGGTCTGACGCCTTCGCTATCTTGGGTGGTCCGGGTGTCGGCCGTTTCACGCTGCCCGGCTTCGACTATCCCCCCGGCCAGCCCGCCATCAACCGAGGACCGCGAGAGATGATGCGCAACAATATTCAGGAGAGCGTCCGTATCACCATCTCCGTTCCCCACGGCGAAGAAATCGCCCGTCGCACCTTCAACCCCCGCCTGGGCATTGAGGGCGGCATCAGCATCATCGGTGTATCAGGCATCGTGAAACCATTTTCCGAGGAAGCCTTCATCAGCAGCATCCGCAAGTGCATGGAGGTGGCCAAAGCCTCCGGCAGCAACCGGATAGTCATCAACAGCGGGGGCAAGAGCGAGCGCTTCCTGAAGCAGCACTATCCCGACCTGCCCCGCCAGGCCTTCGTGGAATACGGCAACTACATCGGCGAGACGCTCCGGATGGCCGACGAGCTGCAGATTGCCAACGTCACGCTGGGCGTGATGTTAGGCAAGGCCGTCAAACTGGCTGCCGGCCACTTGGACACCCACAGCCGCAAGGCCACGATGGACAAGGCTTTTATCCGGCAGATGCTACATGAAGCCCACCAGGACATCGACATCAGCCACATCACCTTGGCCAGAGAACTCTGGGAACTGATTCCCACGGAAGGCACCGGAGACTTCTGCCGAGTGGTCATAGGGCATTGCCGAAACCATTGCGCCCCCCTATTGCCCCATGGCAAGCTGACTATTCTTCTGATTGGCGACGACGGAACAATACACTCGCTATGACTGGCGCGCCGACCAGAGCGGTGACAGAATTGACAGGCAGCACACCCTCGAAGCCCGGCATACGGGCAATGAAGTTGCACACCAGTGCCAGGGCAGCACCACACAGGGCCGTGGCAGGCAACAGCAACCGATGGTCGGAGGTGCGGTAAATGGCGCGCGCCAAGTGGGGCACGGCCAGTCCGATGAACATGATAGGCCCGCAATAGGCAGTGACGATGGCCACCAAGACCCCCGAACAGATGATGACCAGCATACGGGCCTGCCTGACATTCAGTCCGAGATTGGCAGCATAACGGTCGCCCAGGAGCAGCAGGTTCATGGGTTTCACCAGCAGGAAACTCAGCGGCAACAGCAATGCCATCAGCACCACGAACAGCACCATCTGGTCGCCCGACACACGTGAGAACGACCCCAGCCCCCACACCACGAAAGCCTTGACATCCTCCTCGGGCGAGAGGAATTTCAGCACGCCGATGATGGCATTGGCCAAATAGCCTATCATGACACCAATAATCAGCAGGGTGACATTGCCCTTCACCTTGCCCGAAATCCAGACGATGAGCAGCATGACGGCCAACGCCCCCAGGATGGCCGCCACCGAGATGGCCACATCGCCCATATAGCCCAGCTGCGACAGCGCCCTGCCGCTCAGACTACCGCTGAGCAGCACCACGAAGGCCACGCCAAGAGCCGAACCGTTCGAGATGCCCAGCACCGATGGTCCGGCTAATGGATTGCGGAAGACAGTCTGCATCTGCAGACCACTGACCGCCAGTCCGGCACCGGCAGCAATGGCCGTCAGCACCTGCGGCAGTCGCGACTGGAGTATGATGTTGCGGGAGATTTCAGAGACGTCGCCGTCGCCCACCAGGATACGGCACACGTCGCCCACCGGAATCGCTACCGACCCGATGAGCAGATTGACCACCGTCATGACAACGATGGCCAACAACATCAGTCCGGTGTAGAGCGTCCTCATTTCAGCAGTCGGTAGAATACAGGCTGGTAGTCTTTCTCCACCAATTCCGGGTGGAAGATAGCCACGAAGTCCTTCAGTAGCACATCGGGTTGAACGGGTGAAATCTCATAGTATGGCGTCTGCTTCATGTTGCAGTAGATGACCTTGCGCTCACGGAAGGCCTTGAACAGCGCATTGCGCGGTTCCGAAGCCTTCAGTGCCTCATAGCTGAAGTCGCCGCCCGGAAAGCTGTTCAGGATGCGCCAGTAGTCGGCATTGGCAGCCAGGCTGTACATCTGTTCAAACTCCAAGTCCTCGCCGCCGGTCTCCTCGTCGTGGATGACATAGTCGGCACCGGCATCGCGGAATATCTGCGCCAGATAGTTGCGTCCGCCTACGGCGTGCCAGTTGCCATAGTGCATCTCGCCGCTGGTCACTGTGGGTTTGGTGCTATTGGCGGTCAGTTTCTGGCACATGGCTTTCAGGTCGTTATAGCGCTGCTCGATACCCGCAAACACTTTGTTGGCTTCCTCCTCCTTACCGATGAACATGCCCACCAGTTTCACCCACTCAGCCTGTCCCAGCGGGTCTAGTTCCTGATAACCCAGATGGGGCACCAGCGTGATGCCCGTCTCCTTGACGGCATCATAGCCGCCCCGCTTCGATGGTGAGATGAAGATGACGTCAGGATTGGCCGCCAAGACCAGTTCAGTGTCGAAGTTGCCCTCCATACCAATCTTGACTATCGCTCCGTCCTTCACCCGTTGCAGGATATCCTTGTTATACAGATTCTTAGTTCCCGTAATACCCTTGACGATGTCGTGGGCATCGAGCACGGTGAAGTTCGACAACTGCAAGGCGGTCATGCAGATGGTACGCTCTATGGGCACCTTCACCTTGACATAGCCCGCAGGTGCCGCCGACTCCTCGGCCCTGACCAGTGCGAAGTGGTCGTGTTTCCCCACGTCGACCAGTCGCATACCGGCCGAATCGCGCACGGTGAAGCCCGTGGCATATTTCACTTCTACGGGAACTGCCGCGCTGCTCGTTGCATCGGCATCAGCCTGCTGGCTGGCCTTGCGATGGCCGCAGGCACACAAGACAAGGGCAAGAGCCCCAAGCATCAGATAGTGTTTCATCAGTGAGTCCATAAATCGGGTGCAAATTTATACAAAATATCTGAGAAAAGCGCACAAAAGCCAGTATTTTTCCATTCCACCTCTCCTTGTCAACAGGTCAAAATGTAAAGAAAAACGAGCCGTAACCTCACTG
>CAMOQW010000037.1 GCA_946623195.1 uncultured Prevotella sp. | reverse complement strand
TAGTTCTTCATCTTGTCGGTATCTGCGATATAGTCGGCCCAGGAGGTAGGGCACTTCGTCAGGCGTACTTCAGCCTGATAGCGCTCACCGCGCATGATGATCTGGTCATCGCTGTAACTCATGATGACAAAGTTGTTGTCGCCTTTCATGCCTTCACCGTCTTTCACCAAAGTGTTGGGAGCCGCCCAGGGACTGACGGGGTCGACGAACGGGGTAAGTACATCATTCCACGTGTTAAAGGCCAGCACAGGGCCATCCTCCAGCAGGAGGCTGTAGAGACTGGCGGCCTCCGTGTACTTGCCGGCATTGCCGTTGCGCAACATGCGGTGGTTGCCAGCCAGCGTCACCTTACCACCCTCGGTAAAGCGGGCGAAGAGGTTGAAGCCTTCGAAATGCTTCACGCCGGTTCCGCAGAAGTACTGCATCACCCAACCGTTCTCCGCTGTGGTCAGTATGGTGCGTACGCTGTCGATGGCATGTTCGACACGCAGCGATGCCGACTCATCGAAGTAGTCGTCCTCCTCGAAACGGCAGGAGGTAGTAGTCATGGTGGCAGCAAAGCATACAAGTGCGGCAAACAGGAGCCTATAGATATTACCTGATTTCTTCATCTTTTACTATTTTACCTTGTTACTATTATAACCTTATTTATTTACTGTGCATCATAGATGACCACATCAGCAGAGTGCAGATAGTCGTTGATGGCATTCTGACGGTCGCGAACCTCCTTGCGGAGCTCGAAGACATAGAGCCCCCAGCGGTCGGTGTACCACTCTGTAGCAATATCCAGTTTCTTCAGCATGGCATTCATGCCGGCCAGGGTCTCGGAAGTGGAATACGGCACCCATGCCAGGAAGTCGCGGAACGAGCTGAACACCTTCTGATTGCTGTAGCGATACTGGGCCACGTAGGCCGTGCTCTCGCGGTTGACCACCTGGGCACTGCTGCGGAACACATCCAGCACGGTGCGCCCCGTGGGTTCGTAAGTGCCTGTCTCGGTGCTATACTCCGATTCTTCATAAACCGTGAAATTGTTCCAGTGGGCACCGCTCTGGTCTGCGTCAATACCCAGCGAGTCAACCAGTTCCAGCACACGCTCCTTGTCGCCCTGCTTCAGGCCAGGCAGGCAGGCGTCGATGATGCGATTCATCCAGCGCTGGTCGGTATCGGTGATGGTACACGAGAGTGTCTCCACAAAGTCCTCATAGTTGGCACTGGAGGCATAGTGGGTGACATAGCCCAACTGGTGCGAGGTGGTAGAGTCGCGCTCATGCCAGTCGATAGGGTCGTAGCTGCCTGATGTCACCTGACCGAAGGTGATAGGATACGACTTGGTCTGGTGCAGGATGTGCGAGAACTCATGGTGCATGGTGTGGAAGATGCGCTCGTTGAGCACCTCGATATCGTCGGCGGTATAGGCCACACTCTCGCTCCAGGGCTTCACCTCGTTGACATTGTAAAGGGTAATCTTCACACCACCGGCTGCAGTACCAAGAACCTCAGTACCCGTCGTGGGGCTATAGCCCGTAGAACCGATAAAGTGGAACATACGCGGACCATACTGCTTCATGAAATTGTCGCCGGCATACTTGGTATATACATCATAGAACAAGTAGCGGATGAAATGTGCCAACAGCTGCGAGCGGTTATATTCGGCTGGCGTCAGCTGGAAATTCATGTCGGAAGCCGTGAAGTTGAACTTATACTGCACATCGACGTTGTAGGGCACCAGGAAATTGTCGTAGAGCCACTGGTCGAAGGGAGCCGTAGCAGATGTTGGGTCTACCACGGGAGTGTCGGTCTCGAAAATGGATTCCGTGAAGTCGTCGTCGCTACGGCAGGAGCTGATTGTCAGGACGAGCAGTGCAATCGTCAGAATATATAAAGTCTTTTTCATCTTTGTCAGTCATTTTTGGTGATTACTGTGCAACGGAATAGCTCTTCCATCTCATGTCGTCGCCAGCATTGATACTGGTCTGGGCGCGGTCGGTAGAGGGATAGCCTGCATCAATAGCGTTATAGGGAATCTGAACGATGCGGCGCGGGTCGTTCCAATTCAGCTCGTCATAAGAGGCATCATAGTCGCGCGGACCTTTGTAGACGTGCTTGACGTTGATGCCATAGCGCTTGATGTCGAACCAGCGCAAGCCTTCAAACATCGTCTCGATTCGGCGGAAATGAAGGATACAGTTCAGCACATTGAGCTGGTCGCCTTCAAGCACCTTGTCAAAGCCCATCTCCTGGGGATGCATGTCGTTGACATAGATGTTCCTGTCGGCTGTTCCGGCATATTTGCGGTTGATGTTGTCCTGGGTAAGCTCGCCGTCAATCATCTTGGAGGCCGTCCAGAACCCTAAGTCCTGAATAGCTCCGGCGGTGTCGCCCAGATAGAGTTTGGCCTCAGCACGGCAAAGCAGCGTCTCCTCAGCCGTGAAAGGCTGATAGATGATATGCACATAGCCGATACCGGCAATCTTGTTGGTGTACTCGAAATACTCGTAGACGCGGAAGAGCCAGGAGCCATACTCCGAGCCGGCATTCCAACGGAATATCTTACCGTCGAAGGCAGGCACACGTCCTGACCAGTTCGGGCCGCCACCCTCATAAAGGATATCCTTGGTAGCGGGAATGTTGACTGAGACAGCAGAGCCGTCCTTGACACTGATGGCCCGCACGTTGTTGGCACCGCTGTTGATGGCATAGCGACAAGCCGAGAGCACGCGGTCCTGCAGCGAGTAGGTGGTCAGCAACAGGTAGTTGCAGGCTGCCTTCTCGTCGTTGTAGGCGTTGAGCATCGTGTTGATGGTGTTGGTATTCATCGATGCCCACTTGCGCAGCGACGTGGAGGGGTTGCTGCCCAGTGCCAAGTTAGCATACTTCAGACATTTCTGATAGTCGCGCTTGAAGAGATAGAAGCGGGCCGCAAAGGCATAGGCGGCATTACGGTTGAAGTGGTATGCCGGCACCTTGTATTTCGAGTCGTCAATGAGGTCGATGCCCTCGAGGATGTCTTTCTCAATGAGTGCATACACCTCCGACACTTTCTTGCGGTATTCGGGCTTGGCATAGTCGATGCGCACCACCTCTTCCACGGTGGTAACGTATGGCACACCCCAGTCCTTGGCACTCTCCGTCTCATTCTTGTAGGCCTCGGCAAAAACGTTGACCAACACGAAGTGGAAATAGGCACGCATCAGGTGAGCCTCACCCCAAGAGTGGCTGATGTCAGGGTCGTGGGCAGGGTCCTCGCTCATCTCCTGCATGGCGGCGATGGCGTGGTTGGCGGTAGCAATGCCGAAATAGTACTTATCCCACACCTCCAGGGGCGTGTCGTCGGTACCCGTACTATAGTTATTGATGTCCTCCCATTTGTATGCTTCCTCATTAAACAGGTCAAAGGCATCATTGTGAGTGGCAGGCACCACCACGTTGTTGTCGACCAGATTGTCGCCCATCAGTTCACAGATGACGGCAGGCACCGCACTGGGATAGCCCGACGTGAGCAACTGTGAAACCTTCTGGGGAGTGTCTATCTTAATCCAACGGCTGTCGGGGTCCTCATCCAGTTTGTCGCTGCAGGCCACCAGCGTGGCAGCGATACCGCAACTGAGCAGACCTGCAAAAAGGATAGTCTTTATATCATTCAGTCTCATCATATTCTTCAATATTTTATTGTGCGATAGCAACTTTTTACTTTTCACTATTCGTTATCATTTAGAATCCCAGACGTACGGTTGCGGTGAACTGCTTGGAGATAGGCGATGCCACACCACCGGAATTGATGAACTCAGGGTCCTGTCCGTTCAACTTCTTGTCGGCATAGAGCAGGCAGAGGTTGGTGGCAGCCAGCTTGATAGAGGCGCTGTTCAGCAGATGGGTCTTTCGCAGCAGCTGCTGGGGGAAGGTATAGGTCAGGGCCAGCTCCTTCAGACGGACAAAGTCGCCCTTGGCCACACGCTCCGTGGAGTAGTTATACACGTTGTAGGCAGTGCTCAGCGTAGTGCCGCCATAACGGTCATACTGGTTCACTGAGGCAATCACGGGGATGTTGGTACGGGCCTCGTCGCCAGCCTGCATCCAACGGTTCTTGAACTCCTTGGGCAGGGCCGACAGGTCGCTGTAGCCGGAGCTGAATACCGGGTCGAGGCGCACGACGTTACCACCGGAATAGGTGATGAAGACATCAAGGCCGAACTTACCCAACTTCGGAGAGGTATAGGTGAACGAGTTGCCGATAGAACCGTACCAGGTAGGATCCTGCGGACCTTCATAGACAAGGAAGTTCTCCAGGTTCTTGGTTTCCTGAATGTTGGCAGTACCAATAGACTTCTCGCCATTCTCGTCATAAACCATAGGAATACCCTCCTCGTTCAGGCCGGCGAACCTGTAGCTCCACAGGGTGCGCACAGGATAGCCCTCCAGGGTAGGAATCATGTAGGGATTGCTGGAGTGCTGACCCACAATGAGATAATAGGCGTTACAAGAGTTTTCGAGCGAAGTAACCTTGTTCTTTGCCAACGAATAGATGATATCGGTGGTCCACTTGAACTTGGGAGTCTGGATATTGACCGTTGAGAGTCCGAGTTCCACACCGTGCGACCGCATATCGGCCAGGTTGGCATACTTGGAGGTCTGGCCACCGGCACCCTGCGTATAGACAAGACCTATCAGGTCGTAGTTGTTACGCCAGTACATATCGAAGGTCAGCGCGATGCGCTCATTGAGGAAACTCATGTCGACACCGACGTTCCACTCGTGTTTCTTCTCAAAGGTCAGCTCCTTGTTAGCCAGATAGTCGATGTAGATTTCCTTCTCGGCAGCCGAGGTGAAGGGGCGCCAAGCATTCTGCGTCTTATAGATGACGTCGGCATTGTTGACCCACGTAGGACCCGTATCGGCGGTCAGCGAATAGCTGCCGCGCAACTTCAGGTTCGAGAGCCAGCTCTTGGTGCTCTCCATGAACGGTTCGTTGGTGATGTCATAAGCCAGCGAGACGTTCCAAGTAGGCAGCCAGCGACTCGACTGCACCTTACCGAAGCGGTTGGTACCCTCATAGCGGAACGTGCCGTTGATGGTATAGCGCTGGTCGAAGCTATAGACCAACTGACCATAGTAAGCCAGCGTGTTGGTACGGGTATAGTATTCTCCGAAATAATTGGTGTTCTCCTCATTCATCTGCTTCAGCCACTGGTAGGGGGTGTAGACGATGCCGCCCATCTCGAAGTTATCGCCCCAACCGGTCCAGTTGGTGGTGGTACGCTTGACGGAAGAATACTCGGTACCGAACATGGCATTGAACGTGTGCAACTCATTGTACACATCGCGATAGTCTACCATGAAACGGAATGAGTTGGAGCGCATGTTGTCGTCATACTGATAGCGGATACCGCCCTCAGGCAGGATAGACTCCGGGAGCGCCTTCTCGTCGTTGGGGTCGGTATAGAGCAAGGGGTTGTTGTCGCGGATGGTCGAGTTATCGTCCTGGGCATCCACACCGGCGCGATAGGCATTGGCCTGATTCGACTTGTCCATCACCAGGTGCTGACGGCGTGAGTGGCTCATACGGCTGGATATCAGTCCGTTGACGGTAACCTTCTTGATAGGTTTCCACTCCAGTTCGGCACGGTACATCAATTCGTTGACATCATACTCCATATAGTTGTATGCCAACTCATCGAAGATGTTAAAGGTCGTATAGAAACGCGTGTACTTGGTATTCGGATCCAGACAGCGGCTCGTATTCAGCGCAAAGCTGAAGGGGTTGATATCGAAGTCGCGGTTGACAGCACCCGTCACCACGTCGGTGGTCTGGTTGAGCGAACCGGGAGCCTCCTGACTACGATGGCTGCCTTGAGCGGCCAGGCGAACGGTCAGGTTTTTCAGAATGTCATACGAAATATTGCCGTTGAAGGTGTAACGGTCCACCTTGTTACGATTCACGTAATAGCCGGGGTCGTGCATCAACGACATGGAGAAATAGGTCTGCATACGGTCTGTACCACCGGAAATGCTGACGGAGTGGTTCTGCTGAATGCTGTTGGAGAACAGCAAGTCAAACCAGTCGGTGTTACGGAACTCGGCATCCTGCAAGTAGGCGTTACGGGCGGCCTCGGTATTCTGCAGACCATAAGTGCCCGTGGTGGCATCGTACTTACGCAACTGCTGGAACATATAGCCATAGACACCGGTATTCTTGGCATTCACCATATTCTCCAGCTGCAGCCAGCCCTTATCCGACATTTCCTTGTAGACACCCATCATCTCCTGCGAGTTCATGATGTTATAGTCGCTGTAAGAGGGTTTCAGGCGGGTAGAGAACTCACCGGTATAGCTGACGGAAGCACGCCCGGCGGTACCTTTCTTGGTGGTAATGACAATCACACCGGCCATAGCGCGGGCACCATAGATAGAGGTGGCCGAACCGTCCTTCAGAATAGTAAACGACTCGATGTCGTCAGAGTTAAGGCCTGCCACGGCACTGGAAATCAGCGTCTTGGCATCACCAGAGGCCAGTTCGTCGGCAGAGACGTCAACATTATCTTCATAAATCACACCGTCAATGACCCATAGAGGCTTGGAATTACCATAGATACTCGTGGCACCACGCACACGAATCTTTGGAGCAGCACCGAACGAGCCGCTCACATTGGTCACCTGAACACCGGCTACACGACCTTCCAGCGAACGGCTGACATCGGCCATACCTGCCAATTTCGCCTTGTCGGCATCAACTTTTGAAGAAGCTCCTGTAAACAATCGCTTGTCTTGCTTCATCATACCGACGGCAACCACTTCGGAAAGGGTGTGGGCATCAGCCTCCAAGGTCACCTTCATGCCGTTCTTGGCGGTCACCGTCTGGGTAGTCATACCGACATAGCTTATCACAAGCTTCTTTCCTGCGGGCACGTTGATGGTAAAGTGTCCGTCAAGGTCGGTTTTAGTTCCTTGTTTAGTGCCTTGAATCATGATGGTAGCACCTATACAGGGCTCGCCATTGTCTTCATAGACAGTACCTGTAACCTTGTTCTGAGCCAGGGCCACTCCCAGACTCAGCAACAAACAGGCTAGAAACAGAGTAAATCTTTTCTTCATAGATAATAAAACGATTTTAAATGCAAATTTCGTGCAAAGGTACGACTTCTGACGTTAAATAACGAATAAATTTATAAAAAACTTCAATTTCCAGACTTTATTTTAACGTTTGGGCCGACTTCCTACCCTTTTTGTGGTATAAAAGGGGCAAATGGTTTCACTTTGTCAGATTGCGTCTCGACATACACAACAAAAAGAAAAGAGGCCTGCCCGGTAGAGGGCGGCCTCTTTTCTCATATCAAGCATGCTTGAAATAGCTCCAAGCTTAGCGCTTCTTCATCTGGCGAACCAGCTGGGCACGCTGACGGGCATTCAGTTTCACGCCCAACTTGGCGCCCTTCTTTCCGCCCTTCACGATGCCGGCACGCTTAGCTGAAGCAGCAGGCTCGAATACCGTCTGTGAAGCATTCACCCAGTAGTAAAGATTCTGCATGTCGGGCGAACCGACGAGAATCAGTTCCTGAGAGGTGAGTTTTCCATCCATATTGATGTCGAAGGCGGCATTGTTCTCATCTGCACCCTTGCTGTAGGTGAAGATGTGGTAAGTAGTGCCTTCTTCGTCTTCATCGCCTAAGTATTCCAAGGCGGCAACGAACATCTTACCGGCATCCAGGTCGTAGCTGCCAGCCACTTCAGAGCCTTCAAGATAGAAATTCTTGAGCACAAGACCATTCTCGGTAAGCGGGTCTTCCTCAATAGTGAAGCTGCCCAGGTTGTGGTTTTGGCTATTCACTGTAGCCCAGTAGTTGAACGAACCGGTCACCATATCGACAGTGAAGGTGATGTTGAGCAAGCTCTCCACGTTGGAACCCATGTTCACCTCACCACTCTGGTTCTGGAAAGCAATCTCCAGGTCAATTCTATCGTCGGTAAACGTAGACTTGGCGGCATTAATGGCACCATAGATGTCGTAGCCGACACCCTTGAAGCCAAGAGCCTGACTCTCGAAGCCTTCAGGAACAATCACCTTGCCGTCCTTCACGCAGAACACTATGTCGTAGCCGGCAGCGTAGGGAGCGGCAATCTTGTAGACCGTACCGTAAGTCTCGGCAAAGCGGTCGTAGCAGCCTTCATTATCTGCCTCGACATCGGCCTTGGCAATGCCCTTGTAGAGCGTCACCTGCGGAGTGTTCACACCGAGCTGTGCCGACATGTAGGTTCCAGCAAACACTTTCTCCCAGTCGAAATCACCATTCTGGATAGAGGCCGTATAGAGGTCCTTGCTCGGGTCGATCACCAGTTTGAAGAGGCCGTTGGGATTAGCGGTGTACAGGCCGCCGTCATTATAGAACTCTTCGGCAATCAGCAGCGACTTTGCAGGGAAGGTGATGGCACCGTTGGCATAAGTACCATAGTTGCCCTCGGCATCAGCAGCACGGCCCTGTGAAAGGCGCAGGCCGGCAATGCCCCAGACGATAATCTGTCCGTCTTCGCCCAGTTCCATACTGGTGTAGCAACGCTCAGGGAAGTACACCTTATTGGGGTTGGTGGCATCGATATACAGATAGTGAACCTGCGAGTTGTCAAAGTCGTGGTTGTAGGGATAGTCCTTATAGAGGTCGAGCACACGGAAATAGCCGGGCTTGTCGTCACGCTCCTCCAGCTGCACAGGATAAGAGACATTCTGCACGCCATAGAAACCGGTGATGATATCGTCGGTGTACATGGCCCAGCCTTCCACCTTGTTGCCGCTCTCGTCAATATAGTAGCCTGCAGGGTTCCACTTCACACGGGTCACCGTGAGTGTATAGCTGACGCCCTTTGAATATTTGGGCGACACATCGGCAGGATTGGAGTCGGTGATGGTCAGCGTGTAGGGTTTGCCGGTCTCTGCCTTGGGGAACGAGATGGTGATGTCGGCAACGCTGTCGCCAGCGGCAAACACAGCATCTGAAACGGTAAACACATCATCCGTATTGGTCTTGATGTCAAAGTGGATGGTGGCAGCATTCTCCTTGTTGCGACGGAACACCTCAGCCTTGAACTCTGTGGGTTCTGCCGGGTCAAGTTCTATGGTCTGGCTGGCCTTGTCGAAGAAGATGTTCGTATAGCCGTCAGCAGCATCCCATGTACCCTTCTGGTAGTTATCATCACTGTCGGAGCAGGAAGCCAGTCCGAAAGCAGCAACCATCAGGGCCAGACTGTATTTGAATAACTTGTTCATAGTCTATAATCTTTTTTGGTTATTATCTAATTACTGAAGGGGCATGTCGGCGATGTCATCAACAGCTGTCGGCACAGGAGCGTTCGTGTTGTTGTCACCATCAGTCAGCGCACTGTTACCGTTAATCTCCGTCTGGGGCAGACGCCACAGCAGGATGGGGTCGCCAGCATCAATCTTGAGCACGCACTGCGGCTCGAATCCGGCACCGCGACGGTCGATGCCCTTGTTCAGACGCATCACATCGAACCAAATACGGCCCTCACCCCAGAGCTCGATACGCTTCTGGAAATAGACAGCGCTCTGTACATCACCCGTGCAGGTGTAAGCAGGGTCACGATAGGTCTTGACAAACTGCTCCAGCGTGCTCTTACCATCCTGTCCGGACATAGCCTGGGCCTCAGCCAGAATCAGGTACATCTCCTCGACGCGCATCAGAGGAATATCATTGGCATTGACATCATTGTTCAGCTTGTTCTGATAAGGAGCAAACTTACAGTTGGTGTAGGGAGCGAAACCCTCGTCAGCCAGATAGGCATTCCACTCATCACTCAGGTTAGCAGAGACGCCCTCGGCATTGCTCCACCATCCCTTGCGGATATCGGTGGCGGGAATGGCATTGTAGAGTTTCTTTGAAATCTGGTGTCCACCGCTGTACTGGCCATAGCCATAGTTGAACGTACCGCAGTGAGAAATCCAGTTCACGATACCGGAAGACACCACATCGTCGGTCTCGGCAATATAGATACCCCACATCCAGTCGGGCTCGTCAGCACTGCAGAAAGTAGGCTGGCTAACCTCCTTGATGGTAGCGGGCTTGGCATCGGTATTGTCAATGGCAGCCTGAGCATCTGCTGCTGCCTTCGACCATTCCTGCATGGCCAGATACATACGGGCACGCAGACCGTAGGCAACAGCCAGGTCGATGTAACGGCGGTCAGAACGCTTCTGGCCGGCCTCCTGAGCACTGGTCAGCAGCTCAATGGCCTTGGTCAGGTCTTGTTCAACCAGCGCATAGACCTCCTTGACGGTAGCACGGACGGCACCATTCGTAGCAGCCTCGCTGGAGTTCTCGTCAGTAATCAGAGGCACACAGGGCGAGTCCTCATGACCTTTGTAGTTGAACTGATAAAGCTGAGCCAACTCCTCGTAGCAGAAGCCACGGGCAGCCAGAGCCTGAGCCAGATAGTACTGGGTCAAGGGGTCCTCACTCTCAGCATCCAGAGAACCAATCACAGTGTTGGCACTGAAGACAATCATGTAATAGTCGTTCCACACAATCTGGCACTCACGGCTGGTGTAGGGACGGTCATCGTAGGTCAGGCTGTTGCCAATCCAGTTATAGCCGTTGTCACCGCTGACGAGGTCTTCGGTGTTACCATCGGTGAACATCATGATGCTGCTGTAGCCGAAGTCATTGTGACGGCTTACCTGGCCCAGTGCATCATAGTTGGGCATGTAGACATTGAACTGCGAGAAGATACCACGCACACCAGCTTCAGCACGCTGGGGCAGGGCCTCGCCGATAGTACCCTTCTGGTCAACAGTCAGTGTTGCTCCTTCGGGGGCAGTGTCAAGGTTTTCGCAAGCAGTAAAGGCGGTCGTCGCCAAAGCTGCAATAAAGAAATATTTCAGTTTCATATTATTATTCTTTCTTTTATATTAGTTGACACCTCATGATTAGAAGCTCACGCTGATACCACCGGAGATGGAACGCAGCTGAGTGTAGGTATAGGGGATAGACGATACGAAGCCCTGACGGGGGTCGAGACCCTTGCGCTTGGCAAAGAGAGCCAGGTTGTCGCCAGAGAAATAGACGCGGACACTGTTCAGATAAATCTTGCGGGTCCACTCCTTCGGCAGTGTATAGCCGATGGTGACATTGTTGATGCTCAGGTAGCTGGCGCTGGTCAAGAAACGTGTCGATGAGTAGGCCGTGTAGCGGTCGCCGGCATTCAGGCGGGGCACATCGGTATTGGTGTTGGTCGGAGTCCAGGCATTCAGGATGTCCTTGTGCCAGGCACCACCGGCATCACTTGAAGCCGAAGCGTGCATCAGGTACATGTAACCAGAGTCGAGCACCTTGCCGCCTAACTGATAGGCAAACTGGATGCTGGCATCGAAGCCATAGGCATTCAGCGACAGTCCGAAGCCACCATAGACATCAGGCAGCAGGTCGTCGGAAGCCACGCGGTTCTCGGTCTGGTTAGCCAGTGTGTAGTCACTGGACTTCTTACGGCCCAGGACCTTGCGCTCTTTGGCACCGACATAGGTATCCAAAGCATCATGTGCAATCTTTTCGCCCTTGTCATTGTACCAGACCTCCACCGACGTGGTGTTGCCATCTTTGTCTGTATAGTCCTCCATCTCATAGTCGTTCACCCAGTACTGAGCCTCACCCGTTTCGGGGTTCACACCAGCCCACTCGGGCAGATAGAGGCGATACATGCTGTGGCCTTCCTCGTAGATGCGGTTGCCGTTGATCCACTTACCGTTCAGGTCGCTGTGCAGTTTGTCAATCTTATTAGAAATGAACGTTGCGTTGGCAGTGGCGCTGAGCGAGAGGTTACGAGTCTTGATGATATCGTAAGACAGATCAATCTCCAGACCGCGGTTGGTCATGGTACCCACGTTCATGGGAATCTGCGTGTAACCCAGTGAACCGGCAACGGGCTTGAAGTAGAGCATGTCCTTCTGCTGACGGCCGAAGTATTCGATGCTACCGTTCAAGCGGTTGTTCAGCATAGCGAAGTCGATACCGATGTTGTAGGAAACAGACTTCTCCCAGGTCAGGTCCTTGTTACCCTTGTAGGCCAGCGTACCATCGGAGAAACCGGAGGCATCACCCGTCATGGTGTACTGGTCGGTATAAGCATAGTAGTAGTAGCGTCCGTCACCGGTCGAACGGCCCAGGTTGTCGTTACCCTGCTGACCGTAGCTGGCCTTCAGCTTCAAGTTGTTCAACCAAGACTGGGTACCCTCCATGAACTTCTCCTTAGAGATAACCCAAGCCACAGAACCACTCCAGAAACCGCCCCAACGGTTGTCGGGATGGAAGCAGCTGGAAGCATCGCGACGATAGCTGACGGCAGCAATGTACTTGTCGTCGTACGAGTAGTTGATACGACCGAAGAAGCCCTTCGTAGCATAGTCGAGCTGATAGCCGCCGTTGTTCTTCTGGTTGACGGCATTATCCAGCCAGTAGCTCTCGGGATTGTAAAGCTTGGTGGCACCGCCATACAGACGGCGATACTTCCACTTGTAGCCCTCGTAACCCAGCGTAAAGTCGAGGTTGTGAACGTCGGCAAACTTCGTGGTATAGTTGGCCAGGAACTGGGTGGTGAAGCCGGTAGTGCGCATGTGATACTGGTAGGCACCGCCTTCCATATCGGCAAACTGGCCCATATAGGCATTCTGCAGCACGTCGTAGTTGGTGTTGTCCTGAGTGTAACCCAGACGGGCTGTCAGGGTCAGGCCCTCGATGGGCTTGATTTCAGCAAACCAGGTAGAGTTCAGGATATCCATCGTGTAGATGGCCTTGTCATACTGCATCTGACCGGCAGGGTTGGAGATGGACATGTAGGAGCGGTCGCGGCCGGCATCACTTTTGGTACCATAGTCATAGACGCTGCGGTCGCCATTCGTCATGATGTTGCCATCGGCATCGCGAACATACAGGGGATAGATCGGGCCTATACCGTAGGCCATGCGGAAGGCATTACCGGAAGAGTTGATCGTGGTCTGCTCGTCGGGATAGAAGCTCTTGGAGTGGGTCAGGCCGACGTTGGCACCCAACTTCAGCCAGTTGTTCACCTTGTACTCGTCGCGAACGCGGACAGAGGCACGCTGGAACTTAGAACCGCTCACGATACCGCCATCGTCCAGATAGTTGAAGCTGACGTAATAGTTGTTGGCATCGGTAGCACCTGACAGGCTGGCCTCATACTCCTGGCGCAGCGACTTCTTCATGATGATGTCTTCCCAGTTGTCGGGAGTATAATAATATGTGCCATTGGTATAGCCCAGCGTAGCATTGGGGTTGAGCTTACCGTCTGAGCCGAACATATACTGGCCCTCGGGAACGGTATAGATCTGATAGCCATTACCACCACCGGCGTTGGTGACGATGGTATTGTTGGCATACTCCTGAGCGCGTGCAGCGTCGTAGCCCAGCGTGTTGGCAGCATAGTTGTAGATGGCACCATACTCCAGCTCCAGATACTGGGCAGGATTTTTGATGACGTCATAGTTGCTGACGGCACGGCTGTTCTGACCCCAGCGGGCATTCAAGTTGATGACGGGCTTGCCCTGCTTACCCTGCTTGGTGGTCACCATGATGATACCATTGGCACCACGGGCACCGTAGAGTGAGGTGGAGGCAGCATCCTTCAGCACGGTGATATCAGCGATATCGCTGGAGGGAATAGAACTCAGGTCGCCATCGAAGGGCACGCCGTCAACTACGTAGAGCGGGTCATTGTTACCATTGATGGAGCTGACACCACGAACGCGGATTTTGGCTGAAGTACCCGGCTGACCGTTATCGCTGACCAGCTGTACACCAGCCACCTGGCCACTCAGGGCACGGGTGAGGTCGCTGACCTGCAGCTTCTCAATCTGGTCGGCCTTCATCGTACCAGCAGAACCTGTGAAGGTACCTTTCTTAGCCTTACCATAAGCCACGACGATTACTTCGTCAAGTGCTTTCTGGTCGCTGGTCAGCATGATGCGCATGTTGGGACGGGCACTCACCTCGATGGGTTCCATACCTACATACGTGATTCGCAGCATGTTCTTGCCAGCAGGACAAGTCAGCGAGAAACGACCGTTAGAGTCTGTAACGGTACCGACTTGCGTTCCGACAACGAGAACGGATGCGCCGATGACGGGCTGGCCATCATCCTGAGAGGTAACGGTACCGCTAACCTTTGTCTGTGCGAGCACTCCTCCCAACATGAGGAAGAGGCAAGCGAAGAGCATTGTTAATCTTTGTTTCATAAATCTCTCTCGTTAATTAATAATAATGTTATATATATAAGTTTACAATCTTCTTTTCCATGAAATGTGGTGCCTGGTTTTGACACTTTTACGTATTTTTGGCTGCAAAAATAGCAAAATTAACGGAATAAACAAAGTTTTTCATTAATTTTTTCAAAAAAACGTAGATAAAGTTAACACAGCGCAAGACAATATACAACAAAAACAGGGGCAAAAGTCTTAACTTGCCCCTGTTTTTGTGTTCGGCGAATGATGCCTCTATTTGTTGACGCGCTTACGGCCGCCCTGAATCACGATTCCCTTCCACGAACGGTCTACGCGTTGGCCCTGCAGGTTGTACTGCGGAGCATCGGCTGGGACATCGTCCATCATCACCTGGCTGATGCCCGTGGGAGGATCCACCTTAGTGGGCGAATCCATCAGGTAAAGCTCGTTGGCGAGTTCGCCTTTTATGACATCCGTTCCGTAAATGGCTGGTACGTCAAAATACAGGTTCTCATAGGGTTTGGACACTGAGATGCCCTTCAGATTGAACTTGTTCCACATGCGGGCACGGTTGGTCTCACCGGTAGCCCAGACACCGCCGTCGGACTTCAGTTGTACGGCTTTCACCAATACATAGTCGCAATAGTCGGCTTCGGTCAGCTCGTCGATGGTGGTCTCTCGCGGCTGTGCACCGGGGCCTGCCTCAGCCTCCACAGTGCTCGACAACTCCACCAACGTGGCTACCGGCATCTTGTCGCTGCTGCCTAACTGACAGGTGACAAAGGCTGTGAAGACATCGTCACGATGAAGCCCCAGTCCGCTGACGCCGTCAAGGATGACAGCACCGGAAGCATCGCGCACAAAGGCCTGGGAACCGCTGACCATCAGCACCTCGGCATTCTGGAAACCGATGATGGCTTCCGTACCGGCTTCTAAGGCCTTGAACGATGCGATGTCGTAAGACACCAATTTCTCCACTGTCACTGTGGTCGAGGCGGTGCAACCGTTGTCGCTGGTCGCGGTGACGGTGCACGTACCTTCTGCCACGCCCTTCACCAGCCCATCTTCATCGACGGTAGCCACAGCGGGGTTGCTGCTGGCCCACGTCAGCGTATACTTGGCATAGTCGGGTTGGGGCACAGCCTGCAACGACTTGGAGATGCCCACGCCTACGGTCATCGTCTCAGGCAGCGAGAGCGACTCCAAGGAGACGGCATCGCGCACCTCGAATGTCACAACGCCGTTGACCATCTGGATGTTGAACAGCCCCCACGGACTGCTCATGCCCGACCATGTGACGAGGTTGGCGGGCGACGTGCCGTTGTGCAGCTCGGTCACCCTGCCCTGGCCGGGGAACAGGTCGTAGGCCGTACCGCTATGACCGGGGCCTCCGGCACGAATCACCTCATAGTAGTTATGCTCCGGATTATTATTAACGGTATTGTTCGCCCATACTTTCTGATTAGACAAATCGGCGCGGTGCACCAGCATACCGCTGCCCGGCAGATAGGCGTCCCACTTAAAGTCGCCGCGCTGACGGTTCTCGAAGAAAAACATCTCGTTCTCGTCGGGCGATTGCAGGCACAGGCCCGACAGACTGGTGTGAAGCGGGTCTAAAGTGTACTCACCGGCTTGGTCGATAAGTGGCAACTGTTCGCCGTCGATGAATCCCACGAAGCCACGCTCGAACAGCGAGTAGCCCACGGGTGTGCGGCCGTCGTTTTCGTAGCAGCCGCCAGCCATCAGCGACCAGATGCCCGGGTCGTTGCTCTGGCCGTCTTCTTCATAGTTGGCATCGTAGAAGTCGGGCAGTCCCAACACGTGACTGAACTCATGGCAGATGGTGCCGATGCCGTCTATCTGGACGGTGTTGGGCAAACTGGTGTATCCCAATAGTTCCGTAGAGCAGGCATAGTCGCCCAACCGCACCTTGTCGCGCCTGAGCCAGCTGTAGGTCTTGGGGTCGTAGATGACACTGCGATGCGGCCACAGCAGGCGCTGGTCGTTGCCTTCGAATGAAGAGCCGTCGCCGGCATAGTTGGCGCCATTGCCGGCAAAGACGAAGAACACCATGTCGACAATGCCGTCCTTGTCGCGGTCGTAGTCGGCGTAGTTGATGTCTACGTCGGCCGAGTCAATGGCGGCCACCGTCAGTTGGGCGGCATTGTCGACGCCATTGGCATCATACTGGCTGAAACCGATGGTATAGGGGCCGCGGACGTCGAACTCGGGTTCGAACTCTCCGGCGGAATTGTCGGAGAAGTAGTCGCGGACACTGCCGGTAAACTTCTGCTTGCGGCCTTTCGTATCAGTATAGCCGTCGTAGTCGGGCTTGTTAATCATGTCGTTGATAAGCTCGGGATAGTCGTCGCGCGAGAATTTCTTGTCGTTGAACTCCACCAGGATGACCAGGCCCCTGAAGTTCTTGTAGTCGTATTGGGCTGCACGTCGACCGGCACGCCGACTGGCACGCTTTTCGGCTTCGCGGGCCTCTACGGTCTGCTTCATCCAGGCCACATGGCTACTCATGGCCGGAGCCTGATGTTTCGCCACGCCGCTCAGGAAAGCCTGCTCAGCCGCCGAGCGGTTGGCAGCGTCGTGGGCCACCTGGGCCGTAGCCTGCAGCTGGCCGTCGTCGAGACGGGCATAGACGTAGTAGCCCTGCTTGTTCTTCACCACGCTGTAGCCGTCGACAGTAGCCAGATAGTGGCGCCACTCATCGCCGTGCAGCCGTATGGTGACAAAACTGCCGTCGGGTTGCTTCACCTTCACAGCACCACGATGCGCTGGAACAGCCATCACGGCGGTAGCGCAACACAGAATCAAGAGTGATAATAGTAGTTTCTTCATATTCTCGTTATTCATTAATGTTTCTAATCACCTGCTCCACCACCCGGGGGAAGTGCTCCATCTCCAACTGGTGCTCCTTCGCGGCAATGGTGTCGGCGGTATCGCCGGGCGAGAGGGCCACGCGATACTGGGCAATGATTTCGCCGGCATCGCAGACGGGGGTCACCCAATGGACGGTCATTCCTGTCTCAGTCTCGCCGGCGGCCTTGACGGCCTCGTGGACGTGGTGGCCCCACATGCCCTTGCCGCCATATTTAGGCAACAGGGCCGGATGGAGGTTGACGATGCGCCGGGGAAAGGCTTCGAGCAGGAAGTTGGGCACCAAAGGAAGAAAACCGGCCAGCACGATGAAATGGATGCCATGCTGGCGTAGGAGCGGCAACATGTAGTCGGCATCGTTGAGCTGTGGTTTTGGGGCAATAGCCGTGGGCACACCCATGTTGCGAGCCCTGACCAGCGCATAGGCGTCGGCCTTGTTGCTGACCACGAGCGCGCAATGGATGTCGGTACTGTCACGGAAGTATCGGATGAGATTCTCGCAGTTGCTGCCGCTGCCCGACACGAAAATAGCTATGTTGGTTTTCTTCATCTTTGTGAGCTTTACGGCTACAAAGGTAGCGATTTTTGCGCAGGCAGTAAGCGTAATGCCTCAGATTTTATAATGTCTTAACAAAAAATATGCATCTTGTCTTTGAGTTCTTCCTTGTCCCTCTTGCTCCTGTCGCGCGCTGCTCAGCAGTCCTGTTGTCCTGCTCGTCAAGATAGATGTGTACGTTGTGCTTGAATGGCTGGTAACTGCCGTCATGACGGTCAATGTCCTCATCTTCCAACTTGACAATGTCAAACTGGTCGAGGATGTTGTCGGGCAGTATCAATAAATGGTAAGGCAAACGTGCATGACGCGAGCGTCATCCGTGAGTGATGGAGATAGGTTCCA
>CAMOQW010000036.1 GCA_946623195.1 uncultured Prevotella sp. | reverse complement strand
TACGAATTTTATGTGAAACGAGAAAATATCTTTGGAATTATTTGCAAATATCGGGAATTATATCTATTGACGTATACTGAATAAGTTGATGCTTTGCTTTGAAAACATTCCCAGGTTGGGAACAAAGTATTCCCACCTTGGGAATACAAAACGAGGTTACGGCTCGTCGGTAGTGAGCCGTAATCTCGTCGGTAGTGAGCCGTAATCTCGTCGGTAGTGAGCCGTAATCTCGTTGGCTACGAGCCGTAACCTCGTTGGAGGAGAGATTACTCTTTATGGGCGAGCAGTGTTTTTCTACCTAGGCATCCAGCTTTTTTTCTTAGGCCTACCAACAAAATCTCTTAGGCTTAGCGCAAAATAGGGCGACTCCTAACCATATTATGGCGAAAGCCCTTTGCAGAAAGGGGTTTCAGATGGGTTAGGAGTGACCTGAACTCCTCACCAACTCCTAACCAACTCCTAACCCAACTCCTAACCCTGCTCCTCGCTCGGCCCATAGCGACGCTTACCTAAGCCCCCAGGCTCTAACCTCAAAAAGCAGTTCTTTAACATTTGGGGAAAAACGCTTGAAATTTGGTGGAAAGATTTGGAGGTTATCAGATAATTTTGTAATTTTGCAATCGAATTAAGGAAAAACCTTAAGGAATAGGACTAATATCACAGAAAAACTAATTTATGGAAAAAGAACTGACAAAACAACTGGAGGCCGTTCAGGCCTCTAACGGAGGATTGCTCGCAGTAGAGCAGTTCCTTCAGAACCATTATCTCTTCCGCCGCAATGTGCTCAGCGGAAAGATTGAGTTTGCAACGCTGCCCGCCAAGGACGAGCCGGAGTATCGTGAACTGTCGCCTGAGGCCGAGATGAGCATCATCATCCGAGCCCGCAAGGAACTGGCTGACGAGAAGTGCAATCCGAAGACGGACATCCAGGACCTGCTGCGTTCTGAGGAGGTTCGCGCGTATAATCCCATACGTGAGTTCCTCAGTGAACTACCCCAATGGGACGGCCAGAACCATGTAGCCCGGCTCTTCTCCCGACTGCCCGGCCTCTCCACGGAGCAGCACCACTTCCTGGCAGTCTGGCTGCGTTCAACTGTGGCCCACTGGCTGCAGATGGACATGTTGCACGGTAATGAGTGTGTGCCGACGCTCATCGGAGCTCAGGGCTGTGGCAAAACTACCTTCGTGCGCCGTCTGCTACCCCAGCCGCTGCGACAGTACTATCTGGACCATCTGAACCTCTCAAACAAGTTCGACAAGGAGATGGCGCTGACGAACAATCTCATTGTGAACCTCGATGAACTGGATGCCATCCGTCCATCGCAGCATCCTGCGCTGAAGCAGACTCTCTCGAAAAGTAAGGTGAACGGACGCCCCATCTTCGGACGATCCCAGGCTGACCGTCCCCGTTATGCTTCGTTTGTGGCCACTACGAATAATCCCCATCCGCTGACGGATGCCACAGGTTCGCGTCGCTACATCTGCCTCACCATTCCTGACGGGCAGTTGATTGACAACACGGGCGACATTGACTACGGGCAGTTGTATGCTCAGGTGCACTATGAGCTGTGTGAGCTGAAGGCTCCCTACTGGTTCAACAACGACGAGGTGGCCCGCATTCAGGAGCTGAATCTGGACTATATGGCCAAGAAGGACCTGACGGAGATGATTGAAGCCTGCTTCGCGAAGCCTGAGGAGGGTGAGACGAGTCGGCTGATGAGCAACACGGAGTTGCTCGGCATTCTGACCAAAGCATTCCCCTCGCTGAAGACAATGGCCGGGCTGAGCATCAAGTTGGGGTTGGCGATGAAGAGGCTGGGCTTCGAGCAGAGTCATCCGCACAACGTAGCCCACTACAGGGTTGTTCCAAAGATGAAGCCTGCAAAGATTCAAGAGGCGGCGTGAGGACTTGGGTTAGGAGTTGGTTAGGAGTCGGTTAGGACTCCAGCCAACTCCTAACCCTTCAAAATGCCTTTATACAAAGGGAATCCCTGCATTTGGGTTAGGAGTCAGGGAACTACAAAGACTCGAATGCCTGCCATTAGCCACACCAAAGGTTGTTACAAAGGTTACTAATGCATGAGGCTGGGCGTATATAGCAGAGACTCTTAAACGCCAGAGAGCGGATGCACCCATAAGGCACATCCGCTCTCCCAGTAAGATATCGTGACGACGATTACTTCTCGGCAGGCTCAATAGCCTTCCAGATGAAGGCAGCCAAGGCACCACCTACGAAGGGTCCTACGATGAAAATCCACAGGTTGGCCAGAGCCGTGCCACCCTGGAAGATGGCGGGAGCCAGCGAACGGGCGGGGTTCACGGAAGTACCGGTGTAGCGGATGCAGACCAGGTGGACAAGCACCAGGCTCAGACCGATGGCCAGACCGGCGAAGTTGTTGGTGGCGCCGTTGGTCTTGGCAGTAGCACCCAGTACGACGAGCACGAAGACACAGGTGAAGATGATTTCAGCCAGCAGACCGCCCAGCATAGAGACATTGGCCTGCAGGTCGTTGGCACCCGTTCCCTCCAAGCCGGGAACATTAGCTGTCAGCACATAGAGCAGGATGCTGCCGATGAAGGCACCGATGCACTGGAAGACGATGTACATACCACAATCCTTGGCATTCATGCGGCCAGCCAGGAAGCAGCCTAACGTGATAGCGGGATTGATGTGGCAACCGGAGATGCCGCCGATGGTGTAGGCCATTGCGACAACGGCCAGACCAAAGGCCATAGCAGTACCCACCACAGCAGGAATGTTGTTTACAGGATCACAACCCAGACTGACGGCCACGCCGCAACCCATCAGTACAAGCACCATCGTGCCGACCATTTCAGCTAAATACTTTTTCATAACGTTACTAAAATGTTTAAAGTGATTAATAATGTTTGTTATTTGAACGCAAAGATAGGCATTTTATTTTACTTTGGCAAGTTTTTTAGACGAAATTTGGCTTTTTGCATCCTTATTCGTACCTTTGCAGCATGATGCAAGAAAATCCATACGTAAAACAGTTTCCCGAGCTGATGGCGGGCAAGACCATACTGTATTGCCACGGTTTCGGCAGCAGCGGACAGTCAGGAACGGTAGAGCGGCTACGCGTCGTGATGCCACAGGCAAAAGTCATTGCCCCCGACCTGCCCGTTCGTCCGGAAGAAGCCATCGCCCTACTCCACCACATCTGCGACACGGAGCACCCCAGCCTGATCATCGGCACCAGCATGGGCGGCATGTATGCCGAACAGCTGCGCGGCCATGACCGCATCTGCGTGAATCCCGCCCTGGAGATAGCCGAGACCATGAAGGCCCACGGCATGACGGGCACTCAGCAGTTTCAGAACCCCAGACAGGACGGCGTGCAGGAGTTCTATGTAGACAAGGCCATGATCAAGGAATACCGCGAAGTGTCGGAGCACCGCTTCGAGGGACTTGACGCCGAAGACCGCCAGCGCGTCTTCGGTCTCTTTGGCGACGAAGACACGACGGTAGACACCTTCGACATGTTCCACGAGCACTACCCGCAGGCCTTGCATTTTCATGGCGAGCACCGCATGAACGACAAGAGTTTCATGCACTCGGTGGTGCCCGTCATCCGCTGGATTGACGACATGCAGGAGAAGCGCCAGCGCCCTATTATATATATAGGTATAGAGACGCTGATGGACAGCTACCGGAAGCCAGCCTCATCGATGGTGAAGGCTGTGCGCCAGTTGATAGAGCACTATCAGGTGTATTTTGTGGGCGAAAGCGAAGCCATGATGCCGTGGCTGACCGAACACGTGAACGTGCCGGCCTGGCGGCATAGCATCTTCACGTGGCGGCGCGACTTGCTCTATGGCGACTATCTGATTAGAGGCGAGAGGCAAGAGGTGAGAGGTGAGGGTGACCCACTGGCCACCCCTCTGGAATTCGGTTCCGACACGTTCAAGACGTGGGAAGACATCATCGAGTATTTCTCACGCCTCGGTGGGCAGTAAGACCACACCATGCTGCTTCTTGCCGTCCATCATAATCTTCAATGGACGCTGGAAGCGCACATGGCGCACATATTCCGTTTCCTCGACGGCAGGCATGCTGTCGAGGATTTCCGTTTGTAGCACCCCATCGCCCGTATAGGTATTGACAGTGAAATAACCCACACCGAAACTGGTCAGGTTCTGGAAGAAGTGAGTACCCTGCGAGGGGTCTACATGGTAGTTCTTAGGAGCAGCCTCCACGATGACACGCGCTGCCGAGATGTGGGGCCACTTGACGGGAATGCCCAGCCAGTAGTCGCTGGACCCCCAACGACCCGGACCAATGAGCACGTAGTTCTTGTCCTCTGCCAGGAACTTGCGGTTGATTTGTTCTATCTGGTCGGCAATGACGGGGTTGTTGGTCGCCGTGAAGTCATCGCCAGCCTTGACATAGACTACATCGACCACGTCCTCGGAAATGCCATGTCCCAGCGAGTTGTGCGAGCGCAGCAGGCATTGCTCGTCGGGAATGGCCGACAGGTCTTCGTCAAGCACCTGCTTGGAGTCGACGATGGGACGTATCTGGAGCAGGTAGAAATCGCCCGTAGTGGCACTGCCTGCTCCCTGCAGATTGCAGGCAAACTCTATCTCCACCGGACGTCGCATCTCTTCAGAGCCATACTTCTGCGAGAGTTGCAGAATCTCAGGCAGCGGGAAGATGCCATGCTGCAAGACACCACTGAAGGAGATGACCTTGCGGCCTCCTTCGTAGATGCCGTCACGAATCACCTGGTCGTTGGGGTCGTAGGTGGAGGCGATGCCCTGCAGAGAGCCATCCTTGTCGGCTTCCTTGACACGGAGGTTCTTGATGTTGAACCCGTCGTCCACCTTGAAGTCGTCGCCCACATGACTCATGTCGAGGGCATAGAAGCGGGTCTGCGTCTCACTCAGAGCCGTTTCCATCTCAGAAGTCTGCAGCACCTGATGGGGGTGATAGGGCGACACGCGCAGCGTCTGTCCGCCATCCACGATATACTTGCCCAGTCCGAGGGCCAGCGAGGCGATACCCTCTTCGGCCAGTTCGTCGCCAATGGGATAGTAGTTGAGCGAGCGCAGCACGCCCGAGAACGTGGGATAGAACTTGTCGCCATACTGACGGCCCACCACCTCCTGCAGGATGACGGCCATCTTCTCCTGGTCGATGACGTTGGAGGTGGCGGTCATATAGGCTTTCGAGTCACGATAGTAAACGGAAGCATAGACACCCTTGATGGCACAGGCCAACATGCGCAGCATCTCGTACTTATCCTCCAAATAGGGTATCATGTAGGTGGAGTAGATGCCGGCAAAGGGCTGATAGTGGGAGTCTTCGAGCAACGACGAGGAACGCACGGCAATGGGTGACTTGACGGCATCGAAGAACGTAAAGAAGTCGGCAATCAGTGAGTCGGGCAGTTGGGCACGCAGGAAGTGCTGCAGGATTTCCTCATCGGGGGCATCGCTCAGGGCTATGCCCCACAGGTTGTTCTTGTCCATGAACTCATCGAAGAAGTCGGTACAGAGCACCACGGTCTTCGGAATCGACACGGTAGCATTCTCAAAATGGTTCAGTTCGGGATGCCGCTTGATGATGTTGTCAAGGAATGCCAGACCACGGCCCTTGCCGCCTAACGAACCCTCACCGATTCGCGCAAAGTGGGCATAGCGGTCGAACTTCAGCCGGTCGAAGACGGCCACGATGCCGATGTTCTTCATGCGGCGATACTGCACGATGGCATCGAAGATAATCTGGCGGTGGGCATCGACATCCTGCAGCTTATGCCAGGTGACCGTCTTCAGGAACTGCGAGACAGGGAAGATGGCACGTGCACTGAGCCAGCGGCTCATGTGGTTGCGGCTGATATGATAGAGCATGGAGTCGTTGGGAATCTTGAAGATGTTGTCCTGCAGCTCCTTCAACGACGACACGCGGGCTATCTCAGCCTTCGTCGCCGGATCGCGGAACACGAAGTCGCCAAAACCCATGTGTTCCTCGATGAGCTGACGCAGGTCGACATTCATCTTCTTCGAGTTCTTGTCTACAAAATGGAAACCCTCCTGCCGGGCCTTCTCCTTATTGACTATCTCGGAACTCTGCAGGATGAGCGGCACATACTCGTCGCGCTTCCTGATTTCACGCAACAGTTTCAGACCGGCCTCCGGGTCGCCTTCTTCAACGTGAGCCAGCCGGCCGCTGACGCCACGCATCGGGAAGCGGGTGTCGCTGATGACACCCAACACATTGTCGGAATACGTCTCATACCAATGGATGGCCTCCTCGTAGGTCGTAGCCAGCACCACCTTCGGTCGTCCGCGCTTACGCTGGGCGGCAGCATGGGGGTTGAGGGCCTCGGTGGAGAAATTCTTCGACTGCGCCAGGATGTAGTTATACAGGTTGGGCAGCACGGAGGAGTAGAAGCGGATGTTATCCTCAACCAGCAGAATCATCTGCACGCCGGCCTCCTTGATGTCGTGCTCAATGTTCATCTGGTCCTCTATCAGCTTGATAATCGAGAGGATGAGGTTGGTATTGCCTAACCAGCAGAACACATAATCAAAGATGGTCATGTCCTCGTTTTCAATGCGTTTGGTAATGCCGTGCGAGAAAGGAGTGAGCACCACACAGGGGATGTGGGGCACCATCTGCTTGATGTCGCGTGCTACGGCAAAGGCATCGTTGTCGGCATTACCCGGCATACAGATGACCAGGTCGATGTCGGTAGTTCCCAGCAGTTCGCGGGCCTCTTCGGTAGAAGAAACCTGACGGAACGTCGGTGGGTAGCGCATGCCCAGCTCGCTATACTCGTCGAACACTTTCTCGTCAATACGTCCGTCGTCCTCCAGCATGAAGGCATCGTAGGGGTTGGCCACTATCAGCACGTTGAAAATTCGTTTCGTCATCAGATTGACAAACGACACGTCCTTTAGGAAAAAGTTGTTAAACTCCTGAGGTATATTCGTAGCACTCATATTACACTATTTTCGTGCAAAGGTAGAAAATAATTATGAATTATGAATTATATGGCTACCATGCTCGTGCTACAAACAGGCGAATTTAACAAAATGTAACTAATTCGGAAAAATAATTGGAAGTTTCCTTGGCTATATGCAGGAAATTCCTTATTTTTGCGAAGTAATAATAACATAATGACATATTGTCTGTCTAACTTTTAAATACCTTATACTATGAATGTAGAGAAAATCATGCAGGACCTGGAACATAAGCACCCGGGTGAATCAGAATACCTGCAGGCAGTACGTGAAGTGTTGGTGTCAATTGAGGATGTCTACAATCAGCATCCCGAATTCGAGAAAGTCAAACTGATTGAGCGTATCGTGGAACCAGAGCGTATCATCACGTTCCGCGTACCTTGGACTGACGACAAGGGCGAGGTGCACGTCAACATCGGATACCGGGTACAGTTCAATTCCGCCATAGGGCCGTACAAGGGAGGCCTGCGTTTCCATCCCTCTGTGAACCTCAGCATCCTGAAGTTCCTGGGCTTTGAGCAAACCTTCAAGAACTCGCTGACCACGCTGCCCATGGGTGGCGGCAAGGGCGGTGCCGACTTCAGCATCCGCGGACGCTCTGACCATGAAGTGATGCGCTTCTGCCAGGCTTTTATGACCGAGCTTTATCGCCACATTGGTCCCGACGAGGACGTACCGGCCGGCGACATCGGCGTGGGAGCCCGCGAGATTGGCTACCTCTTCGGACAATACAAGAAGCTGACTCACCAGTTCCAGGGCGTGCTGACGGGTAAGGGTATCGAGTGGGGCGGTTCCAAGATTCGTCCCGAAGCCACCGGCTTTGGTGCTTTGTACTTCGTCAACCAGATGCTACAGACCCACGGGCTCGACATCAAGGGCAAGACCGTGGCCATTTCCGGTTTCGGCAATGTGGCATGGGGTGCCGCCAAGAAGGCTACCGAATTAGGGGCCAAGGTGATCACCATCAGTGGTCCTGACGGCTACGTCTACGATCCTGCCGGACTTGACGATGAAAAGATAGCATACCTGTTGGAACTGCGTGCCTCGGGTAATGACGTCTGCCAACCTTACGTTGACGAGTTCGATGGAGCAGAGTTCTTCCCCGGCAAGAAACCCTGGGAGCGCAAGGCCGACATCTATCTGCCATGTGCTACTCAAAACGAGCTGAACGGTCAGGATGCAGACCAGATTCTGGCCAGCAAACCACTGTGTGTGGCTGAAGTGAGCAACATGGGATGCACAGCAGAAGCTGCCGAGAAATTCATTGCTGCCCATCAATTGTTTGCACCTGGCAAGGCCGTCAATGCTGGCGGTGTGGCCACCAGTGGTCTGGAGATGACGCAGAACTCCATGCGCTTAGGCTGGAGTGAGGCTGAAGTAGACCAGAAGCTGCATCAGATTATGTCGAGCATCCATGAGCAGTGTGTCAAATACGGTAAGCAGCCCGACGGCTACATCGACTACGTGAAGGGCGCCAATGTCGCCGGCTTCATGAAAGTAGCCAATGCCATGATGGCACAAGGCATCGTATAGCAGAGAACTGGGAGTTGACAGATGATGAGGGTGTTTTCACATAGCAAATATATCAAGCGGTGCATATTGACATGCGCTGCACTCATCAGCTGCCAACTCTCGACTCTTGATGGCCAATCCCAAACCGGCAAGGCTTCTTATTATTCCAAGAGCTTAACAGGCCGCCGGACGGCCAGTGGCGAGCGCCTGCACCCGGACAGCCTGACGTGTGCCCACCGCTCCTATCCCTTTGGCACCAAACTGAAAGTCTACAATCCCGCCAACGGCCGCTCCGTCATTGTCCGGGTCACCGACCGCGGTCCTTTTGTCCGCAGCCGTATTGTAGACCTTTCCTGGCGAGCCGCCAAAGAATTGGGCATCATCTCGCAAGGTGTAGCAATGGTCACCGTGCAAAAGGCCAACGACATCATCGTGCCCTTCCTTCCGCCCGACGACATCGAGGTTCCCGAGTTGGAACTGGAAACCAATGAGGGCTCCAGCGGCATTACCCCCTACTGGCAGGACATGAAAGAGGATGCCACCCAGAACAAGTAATAACCGCTGTCCACATAGAAAAAGACGAGCCTACTTACGGCTCGTCTTTATCGTAATATCTTGATTACTGGCAACATCCTGACTGCTGCCATGTGCCACTCCGACACGAATGACTGCGTTGCCGTCTTTCAGCTTCTTGTCGGCCAGCAACGATGCAGTATAGCGAATACCCGTATGTGGCGGAATACTTTCCACATGCAGATTGGGGGAGATATAGATGCGCTTGTTGCCGGTTACTTCCGTCACCATAGGCCGAACGTCATAGACAGGATTGCCGGAACAGTTCATCACCTCGAAGGAGATTTTACACTCCTCGCCGGCACGTAACACACCGTCGCGGTTGCCATCCAGGATGTTGATGTTGCGAATCTCCAGCTTGGCATTGTCGGTCATGGGTTCTACCGTCGTGGAACCGACAGAACCTACAGGCCCCGTAGGTCCGGCACCGTCAAAGTCGATACGATCGTCGGCACTATTGGTGGCATCGAAGCCACTGTCATCATAGGAACCAGCCGACTCAGCCCGTCTCGACTGACCATATCGGTCCTGTCGCTGGGCCCGTTCGCGCTTGTACTGCTCCACCTGCTCTGCCTGCTTCTGGTCGGCAGCAGCACCGATGGCAGCACCGATGGCGGCACCACCGGCCATGCCCACTATGGTTCCAACGTCACTGCCGCGCCAGCCTCCGGCGATACCACCGATAGCCGAGCCCAGAATAGAACCGAACGAACCGCCCACATAGGCCCCCTGTCCTGTATAAGTGCCACAGCTGCTCAGCAGGAGCGCTGAGGCAATCAAAGCCATTAAAGTATTCTTCATCATTGTCTTATTGTTTTAATGTCCGTTGCAAAGGTAACTATTTTCCTGGAAAACGCAAGGGGATATTCCCGAAAAATGTATAGGGAAAGCCCTAAAGCTGTCCACCTTGTCAGGCACAAAAAAAATACCGCGACTCTTCAACGAGCAGCGGCATTCCAAAAAAGCCTATGTTTAACTAAAAATCCTTTTCCAAAACAGGAAACCAGCCTCCCGACTGGCGGACTGCCTTTCGGCAGCATATATTACTAATACTAACTTAATCAATTTAAAAAAGAAAGTTATGAGCGCCTCACGGCGACCACTGTTATCCTAACACATTTAAAACTTTCTTCTTACCAATAACTAAAAACCTAAAACTATAAATATTACTACTAACCTAAAACAATCTATTAACCATTATGACTGCACTCAGTCATTGTCTTTTGTTGACGATGCAAAGGTACGACGTTTTTTCGAACCTCACAATACTTTTCGCCTCTTTTCCTCAAAAAAGTGCCTTGTTCTTGACATAAATCAAGTGCTGTGTACGAAAACAACAGATTTTAACTAAAAAAGGCACTCCGATAATGGGATTATTTACTAACTTTGTAGCCTATAATAAATAATAAGGTATAATGAAGGTACTGATAGTAAACACCAGCGAGCGTACAGGCGGGGCTGCCGTAGCAGCCGGCCGTCTGATGGAGGCTCTCTGCAACAATGGCGTGAAAGCCATGATGCTGGTGCGCGACAAGGAAAGCGATGCACTGACGGTAAGCACGCTGCCACAGACATGGCGACCGCGCTGGCACTTCCTATGGGAACGACTGGTCATCTGGCTACACCTGCATCTGCACTGCAACCACTTGTTTGAGATAGACATTGCCAACTGTGGCACAGACATCACGAAGCTACGTGAATTTCAGGATGCCGACATCATCCACCTGCACTGGGTGAACCAAGGCATGCTATCACTTCAGGACATCAGCCGCATCCTACGGTCTGGGAAGCGCGTGGTATGGACCATGCACGACATCTGGCCGGCCACTGCCGTCTGCCACTACGCAAGGGGCTGCGAGCAGTTCCAAAGCCGGTGTGCCGACTGCCCGCTGCTGCCTGGATCAGGACTTGTGCGACGTACCTGGCAGAAGAAAGCCAACATGCTCAGCGGTCAGCGGGTGACCTTTGTGGCTTGCAGTGAGTGGCTAGCTACCCAGGCTCGTAAGAGTGAGCTGCTGAAAGGCCAGCAAATCGTCAGCATACCCAACCCCATCGACACCCATCTGTTCCGCCCCAAGGACAAGGCCACAGCACGCAGACTGTTGGGACTGCCTGCCGACGGACGTGTCATCCTGTTCGTCTCGCAACGTGTCACCGACCCTCGCAAGGGCATCAGCTATCTGGTAGAGGCTGTCAGGCTCTTGGAACAACAGCATCCTGACTGGCAACAGACGACAAGCATAGCCATCTTAGGGGGCCATGCCGAGGAGGTTGCCCAGCAGTTGCCGCTGAAAGCCTATCCGTTGGGGTATGTGAGTGACCCCAAGCGTGTGGTGGAGGTTTATAATGCCGCTGATGTCTTCGTGTTGCCCTCACTGGAGGACAACCTGCCCAATACGCTGATGGAGGCCATGGCCTGCGGAGTACCCTGTGTGGGATTCCGTGTGGGCGGCATTCCCGAGATGATAGACCACCGGCAAACGGGCTATGTGGCCGATTTCCAACAGGCTGCCGACTTGGCCCATGGCATCCATTACGTTTTGGACGAAGCAGACTACGCGGCGCTCAGCAAGGCCTGTATCAGCAAGGTTACTCACAGCTACTCACAGCAGAGCGTAGCAAAGAAGTACCTAGAGGTCTACGAACGTTAAACTTTGAACTTTGAACTAAACGACATGTCTGTACGTTTTTCGATAGTTACCATTACATGGAATGCCGCCGGCAGCCTGCAACGCACACTGGACAGCGTAGCCAGCCAGCACTACGAACTGGTGGAACACCTCATCGTTGACGGCGGTTCTACGGACGGCACTTTGGAAATGGCCAAGAACTACCAGACGAAGAGTCGGCATCAGGTGGTGATTACCTCAGAGCGCGACAACGGACTCTATGATGCCATGAACAAAGGGCTGCGGAAGGCTACCGGCGACTACATCCTGTTCCTAAATGCCGGCGATGCCCTGCACTCGCCTCAGACGCTGGAAGTGGTAGCCGATGCCGTCACCAAATGCAAAGACTCCACTCCTGCCGTGGTCTATGGCGATACCGCCATCATCGATGCTACAGGCCATTTCCTGCATCTGCGAGACAAGCGCCCCCCCGAGAAACTGTCGTGGCGCTCGTTCCGCAACGGCATGCTGGTGTGCCATCAGGCATTCTATGCCCGTTTGGACATCGCCCGTCAGGTGTCCTACGACTTGCACTACCGCTACTCTGCCGATGTAGACTGGTGCATCCGCATCATGAAGGCAGCCGAAACACTTGCACTGCCCATCGTGAACGCTCACGAAGTGGTGGCCGACTTCGAGGACGGAGGAGCTACCACGCTGCATCATCGCGAATCGCTGAAGGAACGCTTCTTCGTGATGTGCCGACACTATGGATGGCTGGTTACCATCATGATGCACCTCAAGTTCTTTTGGGAAAGCAAAAAAAAAGCCACCATACGACAGGACGCACGGTGACTGATGTTTTTCTTATGGTCTGATGACCTTCTTACCATTCCGGATATACAAGCCTTTCGTCGTTGGCTGTCCGTCCAACCTGCGACCTTGTAGGTCGTACCACCGGGCATTGGCCGCAGACGGTTGGCTGACAGTGACTGCCTCAATGCCTGTCACTACGTCCTGCTTGCCGTCTTTGGTATAGTAACCGCCATTCACGAAGGTGAGGTCGGCAGTCTGGCTGCCACCGCCACTGAAGATGATGTAGTCGGGGGCCGTGGTCTTGGCAGACACCCACTTAAACACCTTGTTGCCATTGTCGGCAATACCAATCTGCGTAGCAGGCGCTCCCGGCCAGCTGGTATCCACATAGTCCTTACCGTCGCCGCCTTTCATCCAGGCCCAGGTGAAAATCTGACTACCCCACGTGGTAGGAGCCTCGAAGAATGCACAGATTTCACCCTCGCCGACTGTACAGAACGACGGAACGCCGTCGTAGATGCCATCCTGCGGGTGCTCATCCTCCTTCAGTTCGGGCAAGGTGATGGCATCGGGTTCTATTCCCTGCACATAGTAGGCATAGTGGTAGCCGCTGATCACCTTCTTCCAGGCAGCAGCCGGTGTGTAGGCAGAAATTTTGCTGCCAACCACACAAAGCAGTTTCTTGTTGTCGCTCCCTACCACCTGTACGGCATAATAGTCCTTATTGGTAGCCATCTGGATAGGACGGCTCACATTAGTGATACCCACCGCCTTACGGACCGCCACCATGTTGGCAATCTCCTGCTTGTAAGCCTGCCAATGCTTCAGGAACACACAGGGCGTGCCCGGCATGGCCAGCAGATAGGCATTGGCAGCCAGGGTATCCTTGCGGAGCGGGTCCTGCTGAGCCGTGGCCGAACGGTACTCCGTGTCGTGATTCTCCACGAAGGTCACAGCATACTGGCGGTAGCTTCCACTGTTGAAATAGCTGCTCACCAGCGGCCAGTTGCCGTCATTCTGAGCACCCAGCTTGCTCCAGTCGCCATTGTTGGCAGCATTGCGCACCGTATAACGGAACTGGAAGTCAAAGGCCGCGCTGGTCTTGCCGGTAGCATCAATCCAATTCTTGATGGTGTTGGAACCGTCCCAGCACTCACCCACCGAGAACTGCGGCTTGGCATCCTCATTATATATCTTGGTGAACGAGCCACTATAGCCTTTCACCATGTCGTAGCGGAAACCTGCATAGCCAAGATCCTCCAACAGCATCTTCAGATAGGCCTTGACATTCTCTTGCACATTCTCGCTCTTATGGTCCAGGTCGCGCATGCCGTCCCAGCCTTCACCGGTATCCACGTTAGGCCCTACCTTCTGACCATTTTTTGCGGCCTCATCGTTGGAGCAGATGTCGTTGTAAGTGAGTTGATAGGTAACGCCCTTATAGGTCTCTGCGGGGAAGTCCGTCCATGTAGATACGTTTTTGCGGTGATTAATCACCACGTCGGCAATCGTGCCAATGCCCTTCGCCTTGAAGGTACTGATCATCGACCGCAGTTCCGTCTCCGTGCCGAACGAGCTGTCGTAATGTCCTGGAAACCAATAGAGATCGTCGTAGCCCATCGACTGACCACCGCAATAGGCACTCTGAGGTATCCATACAAGATTGAAAGTGGTAGCCAGATTGTCGACCTGCTTTTCAAGTCTTGTCCACTGGGCATCGGCATAACCGTCCCAATAGAATCCCTGCAGCATGACGCCCCCATACTCCGAAGGCCAACCCTGTGCCAGCATCGGCAACGAGGCCAGCAGCACCACCAGTGAAGTAAAAATCCGTTTCATATCCATTAAGTTATGTTAGTTTCGATGTTGCAAAGATAGTCATTTTATCAATAGCATGTAACAATAAGGGCTTTCATCTTCACAAGCAGGCTGCGCAATCGGTTGCATTCACCACACGCCCTCTATCAGAATCTGAGTCACCTCGTCGCGGTTCAGCAGGTGATAGCCGGCACCGAGAATCATTTCTTGGTGAATCCAAAGGTAAGTACGCTGAGCCGGACACCTTCTATGTGGCAGATGACATCGGAAAGGGCGATGAGAGTGGAACCGGTGGTGCAGACGTCGTCTATCAAGAGGACATGCTTGTTTTTCAACACTGTGTCATCGTCGACCCGAAACATGTCGGCCACGTTCTCCTGACGTTCTCGCCTGTTGAGTTGCGTCTGGCTTTGCTTGAAGTGCTTGCGGCTGACGGCATGAGTCACCAAGGGTATGCCTGTGATGTCGCTGACACCTTGGGCAAGGCACTGGCTCTGGTTATAGCCACGCTGACGCAGACGCTTGCGGCTGAGAGGAACAGGCAACAAGACATCGATTCCATCCAAAAATCCGGCCATCTGCACCTCGTTGGCCATCAGACGCCCCATGTCCTCCCCAATGTCCGGGCGGTCGTGATATTTCAGGTCGTAAACAATCTGTGCCATCTCAGAGTGGGGCTCGTAGTAGATGAGTGCGGCAGCACGACAGATGGGGGTGAGGTGCCAGAAGAGCTGAACCATGGGATTGTCGTCAGCCGTAAACTGGAACATGGTGCGCGGCAGTTGGAGCATACAGGGCGAACAGAGCGTTCGTTCTGAAGGCATCAACCGTTTCCCGCAGACCACACACTGGCGTGGCGCGATGAAATCGAGTATTTTAGTCCACCAGAGTCCCTTCATCCTCTTCTTCTAAGTCTTCCACATCCAGACACTGCCGGATGATGTCGAAAGTGAAGCCACGACTCAATGCAAAGCGTGCCAGTTTCCGGTTCAGTTCGTAGTCGTTCTCTGCCTTCACCGTCTTCCGTTTCTGTTTGAGTAAAGGTCGCAACACGCTGAGGTATTCGTCTTCGTCGATTTCGTCAAGAACCCGCTGCTGAATGTCGTCGCTGACATGCTTCTGCCAAAGCGCCTGCTGCACCTTCCGGCGGCCCCATTTGTTGTAGCGTATCTTGTCCTTGACGAAGGCACGGGCGAAGCGTTCGTCATCTATATAGCGTTCCTTGGTCAGTCTTTCCATCACGCGCGCTTGTGCATCCTCCGACAGTTCCCAGCGTCGCATTTTCTCCAGCATCTCATATTGGCAGTGCTCCGCCTGTGCGCAGAGTGCTGCCAGGGTCAGGAAGGCATCTTGTTCTGTCTTTTGTTTCATCGTCTTGCTCTTAACATTCTGTTTTTGCCGTATTCGTCGGTTTTGATTTCGATGTCGTGATAGGGCATCGCTGTTAACAACTTCGTCAGGTCGGTGGCGTAGAGGGGGTTGATTTCAAAATACAGGCTGCCGCCCTCGCGCAAGGCTGTCTGCCCGTACCAGGCAATGGCGCGATAGAACAGTAGCGGGTCATCGTCAGGCACGAAGAGAGCCGTGTGGGGTTCATGGCTCAACACATTTTCGCCCATCTCCTTGCGCTCCCTGCTACAGATATAGGGTGGATTGCTGACGATGAGGTCCCACCGCCTGTTGTCTTTGTCTCGATGAAGGATGTCCACCCGTTCAAACGACACACTGACGTGATTGCGCCGAGCATTTTCATGAGCCACCTGCAGTGCTTCTTCCGAGATGTCCCACGCTGCAACTTGAACGTCGGGCAGGGAAGCAGCCAGCGTGACGGCTATGCAACCACTGCCGGTACCGATGTCGAGGATGGCCTTCGGCTCTGACCGGCCAACGCCTGCCCCTGATATAATCCAACGGCACAGTTCCTCGGTTTCCGGTCTTGGAATCAGCACGGCGGGACTGACCATGAACGGACGCCCACAGAAGTCCGCCTCGCCCAACACATACTGTACCGGTTCCTGCCGCAGCAGTCGGCGTGCGATTTCTGCCAGTTCTGCTTGGTCGTTTGCAGATAATTGCGTATCTTTGCCGAGGTAAATGTCCGACAGCGTCAGTCCGAAGCGCTTCTCATAGACCATGCGGGCTATGGCTTTCGCCTCACCGTCGTCGTACACCTGCGCCAGATGGTGCCAAAGTTCCTGATAGTTCATAGCAACCGCAAAGGTACGAAGAAAAGTGAAAAGTGAAAAGTGAAACGTAAAAAAAGATATGGAAAAAGACGAAAAATACATGCACCGCTGCTTGCAGTTGGCCGCCAATGGCATTCTGGGAGCACGCCCCAACCCCATGGTGGGTGCCGTCATCGTGGCTGAAGGGCGCATCATCGGAGAGGGCTATCATGTGCGTTGCGGCGAGGGTCACGCAGAGGTGAATGCTTTTGCATCAGTCTCTGTCAATGACGAGCGCCTGTTGCCCGAGTCAACCCTCTATGTCTCGCTGGAGCCCTGTGCACACTATGGCAAGACGCCGCCCTGCGCGGAACTGATTATCAGGAAAGGCGTGCGGAGGGTGGTGGTAGGCACCATGGACCCCTTTGCCCAGGTGCACGGCCGAGGCATCCGGATGCTTCGCGAGGCAGGCATCGAAGTCACTGTTGGTGTGCTGGAACAGGAGTGCCGGTGGTTGAACCGTCGCTTCTTCACCTACCACTCAAAGCAGCGTCCCTACATCATCCTGAAATGGGCACAGACGGTCAATGGCTTTATTGACGACCACTTCCAGCAGTTACAGATTTCCAACGAGCAGACCCAAATGCTCAACCACCAATTGCGTTCGGAAGAGGACGCCATTCTGGTAGGGCATACTACACACGACCGCGAACACCCCCGTTTGGACGTGCGCCACTGGCACGGACCTAGTCCCAAGCGCCTGGTGCTAACCCGGCAGCGTCCCCTGCCACAGCTGATAGGCGACCTCTACCAGCAGGGCATTCAGTCGCTGATTGTCGAAGGTGGTCGCCAGACCCACGAGGCCTTCATCGCTGCCGGTCTGTGGGACGAAATCCGTGTGGAAACAGGAGCACTGACGGTTGCCGACGGAACCCGCGCCCCGCAGTTGCCAGCAGACGTTATATTATATAATAAGGTGGAATATGACGGCAACACAGTGGTTACTTACGTCCGAAGTCAGCCGGCACCTCCCCCCACTTCTGCGTCTCCCATTTGATGATGGGGTTTTGCCAGGTGTGCGTCTGTAGCCACCGCTCGGCACGCTGGATAATCTGATAGAGCGCTTCCGTCTGTGGTGTTCGTTCCAGTTTGGTCTTGCACTTCCGCTTGCTGACCCATAGGATAGCGTTGTAGGAGTCGCTGTAGATGGTCTTTTGGTGTAAGCCCTGTTGCTGCAAGAGAGCCAGGGCATGGACGATGGCCAGAAACTCGCCAATATTGTTTGTCCCCTTCATGGGTCCGAAGTGGAAGACGCGCTGCCCGGTGGCCAAGTCGATGCCCTGATATTCCATGGGGCCCGGGTTGCCGGAGCAGGCAGCATCCACGGCCCATGCGTCAGCCCTTACCTCAAGCGGCAAGGGCAGCACGGTGTCGTTGCGATAGTCGGGAGGATTCTGTACGGAGGTCACTGTCTTTAGAACTTATAACGGATACCTAACAGCGCCATACCCTGCTCGCCGATACCCAGTTCGGCAAAGCAGCGCAGGGCACCGCCGAAACCATTGACGATGTCGGAGTTGGAACCAAAACCGTAGCTAATGCC
>CAMOQW010000035.1 GCA_946623195.1 uncultured Prevotella sp. | reverse complement strand
TTATTCACAAATTGAATTGATAGCGTGCCCCTACTTTGAGCCAGAGGCCTGGCTGCGGCACGTTGCCGTAGTCCACGTAGCGGTGGGCCGTCAGGTTGTTGGCCTCAATATACAGAGAGTAGGTGTCTGCATTCCAGGCCAGGCGGCTGTCAACGATAGAGTAGGGGTGGTAGGCCTGTACCTGTCCGTTGACGTCGGTGTAGTGTCCCATACGGTCCTGATAGCGGTAGCAGAGCGTTAGCTCGAGCTGTCGCAGCAGCCGCATTTGCAGTTGGGCTGTCAGCTTGTGGCGCAGATATTCCAGCGAGTATTGCGACTGCAGGTATTCGGCTTCGTCCTTCGACTGGTGCAGGTGGCAGTAGGAGAGTTGGAAGTTGAGTCGGGAGAGGAAAGAGGTGAGGGGTGAGAGATGAGTGGTCAGAGTAATCTCCTGCCCGAAGGTGTTTACCTTCGTATGGTTGACGCTTTGCCATACGGGGTCGGCCTCGCGGGTGTCCATCACCCAGTCTATCATGTTGCGGGAGTGGTGGTGGAAGAGGGATGCTTTGGCCGATAGCCACCTGCCGTCATATTTCACACCGCCCTCCACGGCCCTCAGTTCCTCGGGCTTCAGGTATTTGTCGGCCTTATGTCCGCCCACGCTATAGTACAGCTCGGTGAACGACGGCATGCGCAGCGATTCGTTATATGAGGCGTAGACCTTCCAGTGGTCGCCCAGTCGCAGGCTGGCGTCGATGCCGGGATAGATGGTGAAGGGCATCTCGTTCCACGTGTTCTTCACGGCGATGAAACCTGCCGAGAGTGTAAAGCGGCGCAGCAGGATGTTGTGCTCCAGGTGGAACGAGAGATTCGAGCGGTTCAGCCCGTACAGGTAGTCGCGGTCGGTTCCGCTGATGTGCTTCGGGTGGTTGAGCGGTTCACCCAGGTTGCCGCTGATGATGTCCTCGTTGCGGAACTCAGCACCAACGGCAGTGCGCCCCAACTGCCAGTCGAAATAGCTGTTCAGTGTGATGCCGAAGACATCGGTACGGTGGTAGTTGTAGGGCACCTTGTCCTCCGTTCCGCGTATCAGTTCAAAACGGTCATAAGAGCGATTCCAGTAGATGGAAGGGCTGAAGTGGAACCATCCACGGGTCTCGCCCCGTATGGCCGTAAAGAGTTTGGTGGTTTTCTCATATTGTTCGTCATACTTGGCACTGTAGAAGGTGTTCGAGCCAAAGCCCTTTGCCGACAGACCAGCGTGCCAGTTCAGTTGCATATTGTCGTTGGCATAGCTACCCTGGTAAAACACTTTTCCACCCGAGTAGTCGCTGTTGAGCGCTCCTGACTTGGCACGGCTATAACCGTCAGAACGAGTGTAGTTGGCACTGAGGCTATGCGCAGGAAGTGCTATACGGGCTGCGGATGACAGATAGCCATACGAACCCGTCTCCAGCCGTGCCATGGATGGTAGGCCCGATTTTGTCACGATGTTGATGGCACCTGCCAGCGAACTGGTACCATAGACTCGTCCGGCAGGTCCCTCCAGAACCTCGATGCGCTCGATGTCGCTCAGGTCGCAGGGCAGGTCGAAGGCGTTATGGCCCGTCTGCGGGTCGCAGATGTTGATGCCGTTCAGCAGAATCGTGATCTGTTCGCTCGTGCCGCCCCGGATGCCCACGTCGGTCTGGGCACCAATAGGACCGCGCTGACGTACGTCAACGCCTACGGCCATCTTCAGCAAATCGTTAATACTTTGTACCGGCGCCGCCTGAATATCCTCGCGGCTCAGTACAGTGACCATTCTCGCTGCTTGCCCAAGTGCAAGCGGGGCGCGCGAACCCGTCACCTTGACATCGTCGAGGGTAGCCTCTTTGTCGGGAGTGTCGTCGGCAAGGGCGGTGCTGGCAGCTAAACCGCCTGCAACACTGACCGTATCGGTAGCGGTGACAGCAGCGGCACGCAGCGTGGCCACGCTCAGCACACCGATGGTGACGACACGACCCAAACAGGCAAACAGGGCATATCTCTTCCGCGTAAACTGGCGGAAGCGGAGGGCCTTGCGCTGGTTGAATAGTGGTTTGTACATGATGTTGTTTGTTAAAAAAGACGTGCAAAGTTACAAAATTAGTGAGAGAAAAGCAAGAAAATGCCGAATAATTATTAATTTTGCACACGATTATGAAAGATTCTGTATTGATACTCAGCGGTGGCGTAGACTCGACCACCTTATTATATGATGAGCAGGAGCGCATAGCACTGGCCATCTCGTTTGATTACGGCTCAAAGCACAATGCACGGGAGATTCCCTTTGCCAGATGGCATTGTGAACAGTTGGGCATCCGACATATCGTGATACCCCTGGACTTCATGACGCGCTATTTCAGGAGTTCGCTCCTGGTGGGTGGCGAAGATATTCCCGAGGGTCACTATGCCGATGAAAACATGAAGTCGACAGTAGTTCCCTTCCGCAACGGCATTATGCTTTCGATAGCTGTTGGCATTGCCGAGAGCAACGGTCTGCAGTATGTCATGATGGCCAACCACGGGGGCGACCATACCATCTATCCAGACTGCACACCGGCATTTGTCGATGCCTTCAACCAGGCCGCACAGACAGGAACTTTTGTGCGAGTAGGCCTGCGTTCGCCTTATACCAATATTACCAAGGCCGATATTGCCCGTCGGGGTAAGGCACTGGGCATCGATTACAGCAAGACATGGAGTTGCTACAAGGGTGGCGACTGCCATTGCGGGCGATGCGGCACCTGCGTGGAACGCCGCGAGGCCTTTGCCGAAGCTGGCATCGATGACCCTACGGAATATGAGGAGTAAGAGGTGAGAGGTATGAGGTGAGAGGTGAGAGGTCAGCCGAAGAGGGCACGGAGAGCTTCTTCCACCTTGCGGACGGGAACGAGTTCTATCTGGAACTTCTTGCGGTCCAGACCTGAGAGGTTGTACTTGGGGATGATGATGTGAGAGAATCCTAACTTCTCAGCCTCCGAGATGCGCTGCTCAATGCGGGCCACGGGTCGGACTTCACCAGACAGCCCCACCTCACCGGCCATACACCAGCCTTCCTCGATAGGTGTATCGACATTCGACGACAGTACTGCTGCTATCACGCTGAGGTCCATCGCCATATCCGTCACCCTTAGTCCTCCGGCAATATTGAGGAAGACATCCTTCTGCATCAGTTTGAAACCCACACGTTTTTCCAATACTGCCAGCAGCATGTTCAGACGGCGCTGGTCGAAACCGGTGGCTGAGCGCTGCGGCGTGCCGTATGCTGCGCTGCTGACCAGTGCCTGAGTCTCTACAAGGAACGGGCGGACCCCCTCGATGGCACTTGAGATGGCAACGCCAGACAGACCGTCGTGGTTGTCGGTGAGCAGCAGTTCCGAGGGGTTGCTGACCTGTCTGAGTCCCGTCTGCTGCATCTCGTAGATGCCGAGTTCCGAGGTACTGCCGAAGCGGTTCTTGATAGAGCGCAGGATGCGGTACATATAATGCTGGTCGCCCTCAAACTGGATGACGGTATCGACGATGTGTTCCAGAATCTTTGGACCAGCCAGCGTACCCTCCTTCGTGATATGTCCGATGAGGATGACAGGCACTCCGCTGGTCTTGGCAAAGCGCAGCAATGCGGCAGCACACTCGCGGACCTGAGCGATGGAGCCGGCACTGGACTCTACGTCCTCGGTGGCAATGGTCTGAATGGAGTCTATCACCACCAGTTCCGGTTCTACTTCCTTGATATGTTCGAAGATGGCTTCCAGGGAGTTTTCGCAGAGAATGAGAAAGTTCTCGTATTCTTCGTCTGTTCGGTGGCTTGTTGTATGGATGCCGGCCTTCAGTCGCTCAGCACGCATCTTCAGCTGGTGGGCACTCTCCTCGCCGCTGACGTAGAGCACCCGCTTGTCGCTGAGCTGAAGCATGGTCTGCAGCGAGAGGGTTGACTTGCCAATGCCTGGTTCGCCGCCTAACAGCACAATCGAGCCCGGCACCAGTCCACCGCCCAGCACTCGGTTCAGTTCGTTGTCGTGCATATCAATGCGTGGGTCGTCGTGAGCCGAGATGTCCCGCAGCCGCAGCACCTTGTTCTGACGCAGCTGGTGGCCGGCCTGGGCAGCAGCAGTGGTGGTCAGCACCTGCTTACGGGTGTCAGCCACTTTGATTTCCTTGAACGTGTTCCACTGACCGCAAGCAGGGCATTTGCCAATCCACTTCGCTGATTCTTGTCCGCAGTTGGAGCAGACGTACATTGTTTTGTCTTTTGCCATCGTAGCTGCAAAGGTACGAACTTTTTCCCATTCATCAAAAAATATAAAGGCAAAACAAGTATTTTTTTGATTCTTCCCTTTGATTCCACATTTTTTCTTCTTACCTTTGTGCCCGATTATAAAAATATCAGATAGGGAATTATGGGAGTTAAGATATGGAAGATTACTTCGGTTGGCATCCTCGTGCTGCTTCTTGCGGCCTGCGGACATTCATACGAAGAAACCAAGCGCATAGCCCGGGAGAATCGACTGGAGGCGCTGCGCCGCGATTCGGCGGCCCTGAAGATTGCCGTCATGCCGACACTGGACTGTCTGCCGCTGATTGTAGCTCGCCATTATGAACTGTTTGACACGGTTCACGGTGGTGTGCGACTGAAACTGTTCATGGCCCAGATGGACTGTGATACTGCTTTGGAGCGGGGTAGGGTGGAAGGAGCCGTGACCGACCTGATTCGTGCCGTCCGCATCAACAGACGGGGCACGAAGATGCGCTATGTCACTGCCACCAATGCCTACTGGCAACTGATTTCCAACCGTAATGCCCGTATCCGACAGCTGAAGCAGTTGGACGACAAGATGGTGGCGATGACGCGCTATTCGGTGACTGACATGCTGACCGACCGGGCCATCGACTCTGTCAAGTTGCAGGAAGACAGGGTGTATAAGGTGCAGATTAACGATGTCAGCGTACGTCTGCTGATGTTGCAGAACAATGAGATGGACGCCCTCTGGCTGACAGAACCCCAGGCTACGCAGGCACGACTGATGAAGAATCCTGTGGTGCTTGACTCGAGGTCGCTGAAATTGTTGCCCGGTGTGCTGGTCTTCCGTGAAAAGGAGATGCGCCGTCAGGCCCGTAGTACGCAACTGACACTGTTTGTGAAAGCCTACAATCAGGCTTGCGACTCCATCAACAAGTATGGCTTCAGCTACTATCGTGACCTGATAACCAACTACTGTAGAATGCAGCCTGAATGGGTAGACTCCCTGCCTGATGTCAGGAACAATCAATATACCCACGTAAAAGGTCCACGCCAGGAAGACATGGCGACTGCCGAGCAGTGGCTGGACAAGGTGGAGGCGAAAGACAAAGCCGCAAGAGGAAAAAAGTAAGAGATTATGATGTTAAGAGATGAAGCAATAAAGTTCGTGTTAAAACAGTTGAGGAATGGTAACGTCAGACTGGCTATCGCAGAGATGGAAGTATTTCTGGCGGCATGGCCGCAGAGGCAGACTACTGAGCGCCTTTCGGAACTCAAGCAGCAGTACGAGCTCATGGAAGGATATTGGCGGCAAGGGATATCCGACCCCCAGCAGGAGGAACAGTACCAGCGGCTTCTGCACCGCATGTATGTGCTCTATGGCAATGTGGCCATATCCCGCAGGATGCGGTCTTCGGCGTTCTTGACGGGCCTGTCAAACGGCGTGCGCCAGCCTAACCGTGACTGGTCTGTTGCAGCCATACGGCGCGAAATGGAAAACTTTGTCAGCGAAGTGGCCATGCTGGAGTTGGAACCGGAGCATCTGCGGGTCGAGAAGAGTCGTGTTCTCTATAAGAACCACCAGCAACAGATGAATGATCTGTTCAACTATGTGCTGACCTCACGGATGTGGTCGGACGGAGTGGGGCGTGACTTCACCGAGTTGTTGCTCTCGCCAACCGTTGACAGCAATGACCAGCAGTTGATAACTTCCGCTATTATGCTCTCACTGATGAATCAGTTTGACATCGTGAAGTTCAAGGTGCTGACGGATGTCTACAGGAAGTCGCAGGACGAGTTTGTGCGGCAACGTGCCCTGGTGGGCTGGGTATTTTCTATGGACGACGAGTGTTCGAAGCTTTTTCCCGAACAACAGTCGATAATCAATGACTTGTTGCAGTCGGATAAGGTCTGCAAGGAACTGACGGAATTGCAGATACAAGTGGCCTATACGCTGAATGCCGAGAAGGACACCACGACGATTCAACGGGAAATCATGCCTGACCTGCTGAAGAACAACGCCTTCCACATCACCCGTAATGGTATTGAGGACACAGAGGACGATGCACTGGAAGACATTCTGCATCCCGATGCTGCCGAACAGCGCATGGAGAAACTGGAGTCTACCTTCCAGCGGATGATAGATATGCAGAAGCAGGGGGTAGACGTCTATTTCGGCGGCTTCTCGCAGATGAAGCGCTATCCTTTCTTCTATGATCTGAGTAATTGGCTGGTACCATACTACCTGCAGCATCCTGATATCGCGCCGTTCGTCCAGAAAATGGATGAGATGCGGTTTGTAGATTCTCTCATGCAGCGGGGCCCTTTCTGCAATAGTGACAAGTATTCGTTTGTCATTGCCTTTCAGGAGGTTGTCAGACAGTTGCCGGAAAGTATGCGGCAGATGATGAAGCGTGGCGAGGCGTCGTTTGGGGAAATGGAAGTCGAAGAACGGCACTCGGCGGCTTATATCCGTCGCATCTACTTGATGGACCTCTATCGTCTCTTCCGCCTCTTCCCCAATCGCACTGCATTGCATAATCCTTTTGTCCCTGATGAGGGGTACGGCATAGCTGTCTGTTTCTTCTTCTGCACTTTCTTATTGAAGAACACCCCTTTGGATGACTACAAGCATTATGTGGTCAAGACTCTGAAAAAATTGAAATACGAGCATGAGGCATATACTTTGTTGAATTTCTTCCCAGAGAGCATGCGCGACATTCAGTACTATCTCTGGAAAGGAGATTTCGTTACTGCCCTGAAAATGGATCCCGATAATGAGCGGGCTTTGGTGTTAAGGGCTAGCTGCTACTTTGATGATGCTCAATACGAAGAGGCAGACAATGACTACGAGCATCTCCTGTTGCTGCATCCCGGCAAGATGAACTATATGCTGAACAAAGCGGTGTGTCAGGTCAATTTGGGGGAGTATGAGGATGCCCTCAAACTACTCTATCAGCTAAATTACGAACATGCTGACGACATCAATATACAGCGGGTTCTGGCCTGGGCACTGACCTGTGACGGCAACCTGAACCAGGCGGATAAAATGTATAAGACCCTGACAGCCCTGGAGCATCCATCCGACGAGGATTTCCTCAACTACGGCTATTGCCTGTGGATGCAGGGGAAAATAGACCAGGCTGCCGAGAACTTCAGAAAGCATGTGGTCATGGTGAGGCAGACCGATGACACCTATTCTTTTTATTTTGAAGAGGAATGGCTCCAGGAGAGAAATATTGGCGACATTCAGATGAGGATGATGCGGGCGTTAGTGTTTGGTGACGACATGTCGGCAGACCCCGATCCTTACGAATAACTGACCTTCTAAAGGAAAGGCTGCAGCAGGTGGGCAAACCAGCCGCGAAACTTCTGCCATCCGGTGCGCACTTCGTTCCACGACTCTCTGGTCAGTTGGAATGATTTCTGCTTGTCGCGCCAGAACATCTCGTCCAGTTCGCGTGTGGTGGCCTTGTCGATGATGACGGCATTTTCCTCAAAGTCGCATTTCAAGCTTCTGGCATCCAGATTGGTGCTGCCTACGGTGCAGTAGCTGCCGTCTACCATCATGATTTTGGAATGGTGGAAACCGGGCTCGTAAAGCCATACAATGGCTCCGCGCTTCATCAGCTTGTGTGCTTGGTAGAGAGCACAGTCCGGGGTGAGTGGGATGTCGCTTTTCGACGACAGCATGATTTCCACTTTGACACCTCTGCGCAGGGCCCTCGTCAGGGCACGGGTTACCGAGGGAATCAGTGTGAAGTAGGGGTTGATGATGTGTATGGAGTCCCGGGCTTGGTTGATGGCATTGAGATAGAATGTCCTCATGATCTTAGGCGTGACACCGGGTTCGCGGTTGATGATGCCAACCATCTTCTTACCCTTTGTGTAGGTGGTGTCAGGCTTCAGGTTCTTGAATGCTGTCTGTGTGCCGCCCCGGAAATATTTCATGCCGCTCACCTGCTCCCGGGTCGTACGGTTCCAAATGCGCAGGAAGATGCGCTGCAAGTCATTGACGGCATCTCCCTCAATGCGGCAGTGCATGTCGCGCCATTCACCCACCTGTTTCGTGCCGTTTATGTAATAGTCGGCCACATTCATGCCACCGGTATAGGCGATGCGTCCGTCGATGACCACTATCTTGCGGTGGTCGCGACCATAGATGTGGTTTACCCACGGGAAACGGATAGGACTGTATTCCACGATGTTGATGGAGTCGTCGCGGAGTGCCTGCAGGTGGTATTTCTTCAGCGGCTGGTTGTTGGAGTCGTTGCCGAAACCGTCAAACATGGCCCGCACCTCAACACCCTCCTTACGCTTTTCGCGCAGCAGATGGAAGAGCAGTGAGGCTATCGAGTCGTTGCGGAAATTGAAATACTCCAGATGGATGCTGCTCTTGGCTTGACGGATAGCTTGAAACATGTCGTCGAATTTCTGCTGGCCGGACATGAGCAGTGTTACACTGTTGTCGTGGGAGAAACGGACGCCGCTGCTCCTCAGCGTACTGGCTATCAGCGAGTCGCTGGTCTGAGCGCTCGCTGACAGGGTAAGGGAAAACAGCAAGAAGAGTAGGGTGTTCTTGAGCATTACAGTTTTTTGTTTTTCAGTCGATACTCAAGCGGAGTCATACCGTACTTCTCCTTGAAGATATTGATGAAGTTTTCTGCCGTCATAAAGCCTACGTTGAGGGCCAGCTCACTCATGTTGACATTGGTGTTGACCAACAGGGTGCAGGCATGCTTCAGCCGCAGGTCGCGCACCACCTCGGCCGGCGTCTTGGTGGTGATGGAGCGAATCTTGTGGAAGAAGGGAACGCGACCCATTCCCATGGCGGTAGCCATCTCGTCCAGACTGATCTGACCGCGGTTCATGTTCTGCAGTACAAACTGCTCCACGTTGCGCATCAGTTGCTGGTCCATAGCGCTACTCATCGAATAGTCGCCAATGGTGCCGTCGCCATAATACTGCTGTCGGACGGACACGGGCGTATTCTCAGTAGCAGCTTCCTCAGCAGCCGGCTCTTCCTGCTGCTCAGGAGCATCCGCTGCCGGATGGTCTTGCGCTCCGTAGCCTTCCAGGTCGTCGTAGTTCATTGTTGCCGTTGTCATGCTGGCATTGCGTCCTTCAATCATACGTGTCTCACTGCCTTCAATGACGTCCTGGCCGGTGTCGATGGGTCCGAGACCCATCAGGCTGTTGAACCGTATGACGGCTTCCTGGATATTGAAAGGCTTGGCCAGATAGTCGTCGGCAGCCAGCGTGATATTCATGTCGTTCATCTCCTCTGGCGACAGCTTGCGCTCAGTCATCAGTACAAACTTGGTCTTGCTGCGGTGCGGATCCGTCTTGAACTGCGTGCAGAGTTCGCTGCCCGTCATCGGTGTCAGCTCCTGCTTGCAGATGACCAGGTCGGCATTCAGGGTGTCGATGTCGGGAATAGCCTCCTTGATGGTGGGGTAGGTATGGAAATTGTAGACATCGTGCAGGTGGGCGTTCATGAAGTTCAGGAAGTCACGGTTGTCGTCAATCAGGACGACGGCAAACTTCTTCGACTGGGCGTCAACAGCCAGCCGCTTCACTTCTGCTGTCAGTTCCGGACTGTTGGTGGCCACCAGTGCCACCTCGCCCCGGTCGTTCAGCTCCAGCCTGTCTTTTGCCGACGATTCAGCCTTCTTCTCAGGATTCTCCAGAGTGGTTTGCATTTCCGAGATGCGTGTAATCACCTGCAACAGCTGGAAATGCAGCGAGTTCAGCTGTTCGCGGCCTTCCAGCGTCTGCTCCCTTTCTGCCAGACTGCCGATGATGGTAGTCATGCGGGCCATAGGCTGGCGCAGTTCGTCGCTGGTCAACTTGATTTCCTCGCGCTGGCGCTTCAGTTCCTCAATGACGGTACGCTTGCGCAGCCACCATGACTTCAGCTTCTTGATGCCGTAGCGCCAGACAAGCAGTGCTATGATGGCAATGATGACGTAGACGGTCAGCATCCACCACGACAGCCACCAGGGGCGGTCTATGATGATTTCCAGCGTGCGTTCCTGATTGCTCACTGCTCCGTTAGCACTGACGGCCTTGACGTGCAGGGTGTAGGTGCCGCTGCCGAGGTCGCGGAATCTGACACCGTGCAGCAGTGCATCACCGTTGCGCCAGTCGTGGTCAAGTCCTTCCATCCAGTACATAAACTGCAGGCGCTCGCCCTGGTTGTAGTTTCCGGCGGCAAATTTGATGGTGAATGTGCTCTGGTTGTTGGCCAGCTCTATCTTGTTGCTCTCGTTGAGTGCCGAAGGCAGAATGACTTTGCCGTCATAGTTGTGGCCTGTCATGATTTCTTCCTCGCCGATGAACAGCTGTGTCAGCATGACTCGCGGCAGCGACTCCTGATCGTCGTTGGGCCCGTTGGCCACCCAGTTGATGCCATAAAGGCCCCCAAACAGTACGTTGCCGTCTTTCTTGGCCAGGATAGAACCCATATTGAACTCATTGCTCTGCAGGCCGTCGTTGATGTCGTAGTTGTAGAGTCCGTAGTTGAAGGTACCGTCTTCGTGGTTTCGCTGTACGACGACACGGCTGATGCCATTGCTGGTGGTTATCCAGAGACTGCGGTTCCTGTCTTCGGCAATGCCGCAGATGGAGTTGTTGCACAAACCGTCAGTTTCCGTCACATAGCTTAAATCGTCGTTCACGGGGTTCAGAATGTTGATACCTTCACGGGTTCCTATCCATATCAGTCCACGCGAGTCCTCATAGATCTGGGTGATGTAATTGTTGGTGAATGTCTTCAGGTTGGTGGTGTTGCCGGTCAGCACCGCTTTTTCGCGAGTTGAAAGGTTCAGAATTACCAGTCCCTCACCGGTACCGATTAGCAAGTTGTTGTTCTTGCCGTAGAAGAGCGAGGTGACATTGTTGGTGTTCAACATGCCGTTCTCGCGAGTGTAGCTGGAGAAGGTGTTCATTTTGGGGTTATACACCTGCAGGCCGCCATTGGTGGCTATCCACAGGTTGCCCGTCTTGTCCGTACACAAGGCATTGATGTGGTCGTCAATCAGCGTCTTGGCACTGTCGCTCTTGGAGGTGAAAACATGGCTGACCCCATTCTTGATGCGTGTCAGTCCGTTCTGCTTGGAGCCCACCCACAGACTGCCGTCCGGCGTGGTGGTCATGCAGGTCACCTTGTGGCTGGCTAACGAACCCTCATAGCCTATGATACCCCTGTCGCTCGTGCCGTACCAGATGTTTCCGTTGGCATCTTCCGCCATCGCGGTGATGTCGCCTTTCAGTTCCGACTGGAACTTGTAGATGTTGCTGCCATAGTAGGCCACGCCCGATTTCTCGGTACCCACCCAGAGCAGGTCGGAATCGTCAATGTATAGGCTCTGTATGCCGACGACATCCTGCTGCAGCTGGTGGTTGTTGATGATGCTGCGGGGCTGCATGGTTTCCATCTCGTGGGTGTTGACATTGAAGCGGATGAGTCCGTTGCGGTCGGTACCAATCCAGATGTTGCCACTGCGGTCTCCCGCCATGCCGTTGACGCTGTGGTCGGCGGAACCTGCCGTCAGGCCCAGCTGGTTGCCAAAGGTGGTGTCCCACTGATTGGTGTTCTTGTTATATACCATCAGTGTGCCCTGTCCGTAGAGCCAGATGTTGTCCATCTGGTCGGCAAACACCCTTAGCGATTTGCTCTTGCGCAGGTGCTGCTGGGCGATGTGGTCGGTCTGCCAGACGGTGTGCTGCTGGTGCATGATGTCGCAGCAGACGATGCGTCCGTCCTCATAGACCAGTACGGCGCCGTCGCGACATTCGCTGATGGAGCAGATGGCACCCTGCGGAATGCCTACGGCATCGTTGGTATAGGTGAACTCATAGCTGGTCTGTTGCTGCATGTTATAGGCTACCACCCCCTTGTTGGGAATGGAGGCCCAGAAATTCTTGTGACGGTCGATGAAGACGACGTCAGGATTTCCCTCTATGCCCATCTTGGCATAGATCTGCCTCATGTCTCGCTCGAAGTTCTCGGTTTGCGGATGGTAGACGCAGAATCCTGCCGACGTTTTGATCCACAGCGTACCCTCCAGTGTTTCCTGCATACTGATGATGTAGCTGTCGGGCAGCGATGAGCCGTCTTGCGAGTTGCATTGGAAATTGCGGAACGTATAGCCGTCATAGCGGTATAGTCCGGCAGTGGTACCAAACCATACGTAGCCGCGCGAGTCTTTCAGAATGCAGTTTATCTGACTGCTTGTCAGTCCGTTACGGGCATCGAGTGTCTTGAATAGGTAAAGGCTCATAGCTGTCAGCGGCAGCATGAGCAACAAAGCTACAAATATTCTTTTCAGCGTCTTCATATACCTTATTATATTTATAGTACACAAGCGTAGCGGTCTACAATGCCCAGCAGTCGGTTGTCGGCATCAGCCACCAGCACGTTGTGTATCTTGTTCTTATTCATAATTTTCTGTATCTCCGAAATCTTGGCCTTCGGACCGACGGTCTTCGGCTTCCGTGTCATGATGTCGCCCACGGTGCGGTCGAAGAATTCTGCCTGCCATTTCTCCATAGCCCGCCGGATGTCACCGTCGGTGATGAGGCCTGCTATGTGGCCGTCTGAAATGGCTACGCCCAGTCCGAGTTTTCCTTTGCTGACCAGAATGATGGCCTCTCCCAGATGCATGTCCTCTGTCAGTATGGGCAGGTGCTCGGTCAGCATCACGTCCTGGGCGGTAGTGAGCAGTCGCTTGCCCAGCTCTCCGCCGGGGTGGAACTGTGCAAAGTCTTGCGGCTGGAAGTTGCGCTCCTCCATCAGTGCCACAGCCAGTGCATCGCCCATGGCCAGCGTCGCCGTCGTGCTGCTGGTGGGTGCCAGGTTCAGCGGACAGGCTTCCTTGCTGACGCTGACGTTCAGGTGGCACGTGGAATATTTTGCCAGCAGCGACTGCGGATTGCCGCTCATGGCGATAATGGGTATCTGCATGTGCAGCACCATGGGGATGAAGCGCAGCAGTTCGTCGGTCTGTCCGGAGTTGGAGATGGCCAGCACCACGTCGCCCTGTGACATCACGCCCAGGTCGCCGTGATAGACATCCAGCGGATTGATGAAGAACGACGGTGTGCCTGTAGAGGCCAGTGTGGCAGCTATCTTGGCACCGATGTGTCCGCTTTTGCCTACACCTGTCACGATGACCTTGCCCTGACACTGCATGATGAGTTTCACGGCCTGGTCGAAGTTGTCGTCCATCTTTGGTATCAGGTCTAGCACTGCCTGTGCCTCGTCCTTGATACATTGTATTGCGTATTCTCTGATTGTCACGCTTTTTTCTTCCTGATTTTTTAATTCTTCAATTGACTGATCAGCCCCTCCAGCTTGTCCAGCTCCAGCATGTTGGCAGCATCGCTCAGACCACGGTCCGGGGTGGGGTGTACCTCGAAAAACCAGCCCGTGGCTCCGAAGGCCTTGGCAGCCAGTGCCATCTGTGGTACGTAGCGGCGGTCGCCTCCCGTCTTGCCGTCGGCACCGCCCGGGCGTTGTACGCTGTGGGTGCAGTCCATGATGACTGTCGGCACCAGTTCCAGCATGTCGGGAATGTTGCGGAAGTCGACCACCAGGTTGTTGTAGCCCATCATGTTGCCGCGTTCCGTCAGCCACACTTCCTGTGCTCCGGCATCCCGCGCCTTCTCTACAGGGTAGCGCATGTCGCGTCCGCTCAGAAATTGGGCCTTTTTGATGTTCACCGTGCGACCCGTCTTTGCTGCCGCTGTCAGCAGGTCGGTCTGCCGGCATAAGAAGGCTGGAATCTGTATCACGTCTACCACCTCGCCAGCCGGCTGTGCCTGCCATGCTTCATGTATGTCGGTGAGCAGCCGCAGTCCGTATTTCGCCTTCACGTCGCTGAGCATCTGCAGTCCCCTGTCGATGCCTGGCCCCCGGAATGAGCCTGCCGACGTGCGGTTGGCTTTGTCGAACGAGGCCTTGAATATGATGTCAGTGCCCTGGCGTCTGTTGATGTCTACCAGCCTGGCTGCCACGGTGTCGAGCAGTTCGGCCGATTCTATCACGCAGGGCCCTGCTATGAATACTGCGTTCATAATATAAATAAGTAAGTGATGTAATTACCTTTGCAAAGGTAGACATTTTCTTTTGAATGAGCAAGAAATTGCCATGAAAATTGACATTTATCAATTATTAGACGTCAGAAGCGAAAAATCCGACCTGAATTGTTTGCGGGCACAGAAAAAGTCTTTACCTTTGCACTCGATTTAAAAATAACGGCATGGCGCCGCAAGGCAGAATGCCAAAGTTTAATTTTAAAAAGGTAAAGAATTATGAAAAAGATTATGATGACTCTTGCAGCTGTATGTGTAGCTGCTACCATGAATGCTCAGGTTTACCTCGGTGGTGGTCTTGGTGTTTCTACCTCTTCTTACGATGGCAACAGCACAACCGTTTGGTCTATCCTTCCTGAGATTGGCTACAACCTCGACGAGAACTGGGCTGTTGGTATGACAGTTGGCTATGGTGAGACCACTGATAAGGTGAAAGTGAGTGGTGTAACTGTCAAGGAGAAGGTGAAGACTTTCCAGATTTCTCCGTATGTTCGTTACACTTTCGTGAAGTTCGACAAGGTGAACCTCTTCGTTGACGGTGGTGTTGGCTACAAGCACGAGAACTACGCTGGTACTAAGACCAATACCTTTAGCGTTGGTCTGAAGCCCGGTGTTGCTGTGAACCTGAACGACAAGCTGAGCTTCGTGGCTCACGCAGGTTTCCTGGGTTACGAGAACGAGAAGGTTAAGGGTGACGACAATTCAACTAACACCTTTGGTTTCAACCTGAATGGCAATTCACTGAGCTTCGGTGTTTACTACAACTTCTAATCAGAAGAAAAGCATTAAAAATTTTATTTAATACTTGTCCGCCCGATTTCCGTGAGGAAGTCGGGCGGAATTCTTGTTCGCTGATTCCCTTTAGCTGTTCTTGATGTGTACGTCTTGCTGTGGGAACGGAATCTCGATGCCATTGGCATTGAGGGTGTCGTAGATGCATTTCAGCACGTCGCTCACTACGTACGACTTCTTGGGAGCATCGGCCCATACGAACATCTTCAGGTTGATGCCGGAGTCGGCCAGCTCGCCAACTACCGACTTGGCCACCTTTGAAGGGTCCATCCAGCGGTGCTTCAGCTGGTTGACGGCACTGTCGACCAGTTGGATTACCTGCTGCAGGTCAGAGCCGTAGGCCACTCCGTAGGGGACGACAGCCAAGACGTAGCCGTGATTGGAGGTCAGGTTCTTGTAGTTGTTGGTGAAAAGCTGTGAGTTCTGGAAGGTGATGACTTCGCCGTAGAGCGACTCCACGACGGTGGACGTATAGCTGATGGATGCCACCTTGCCCATCGTGCCGTTCACCTCAATCCAGTCGCCCACGCGGATGCGCCCAGTCATCAGCGAGGCACCGTAGAAGATGTTCTCGATAATGTTTTTCGAGGCAAAACCGATGCCGGTGCTCAGTCCGCCCGTGATGGCCAGCAGCCAGGATACGCTGATGTGCAGAATGCTCAGCGAGCAGAGTATCCAGGTCCCCCAGATGGCTATCTGGATGACGTTTTTCATCATGGCTGTCCTGCTTTCCGCCGTCGAGGGGTCGCTGGCCTCGAAGTGCATGTGCAGCAGCTGCAGCAGCGTCTTGTTCAGCCATGCAAACAGGAACCACAGGCATACCACCATCGTAATCTTGATGATGCTGACCTGGAAATTCTTCTGTTCGATGAACTTGTAGTTGAAGATGTGCCAGCAGAGGTCGCTCAGGTTGAAGACGTCGGCAGCCCACCAGATGCTGAGCATCACGCTGAACACCCCCATGGTGGGCATCACCACCTGATACATCAGGTCGTAGCCCCACCGCTTGGTGACCGGCTTTTCGCTGATGCGGTGCTTCAGCGAGTACAACTTCATATACTGGCTGATGCAGGTGATGGTCAGCACGCAGGTCAGCTGCATAATCCACCAGATAAGCACCTGGACGGCCAACAGCGTGTAGCCTGTCCACGAGCAGCATACGGAGACGATGAATACCGCCAGCGAGATGTAGGTGTAGAACATGTCGGACCGCGGAATGTTCTGGTGATGCCGGCCGATGACGTTCCATTGCCACAGTGCACACAACAGCAGCATCGGTGGAAATATGATGTTGACCAGCTCGCTGGGTATCAGGATGATGCGGAATACGAACACGATGAAACCCATGGCGATGAGCGGCGTATAGATGCGGAAGGCACTCTTGATCTGGTCGCCTTTCACGCGCAGCAGCAGCGAGATGAGGATGACGCCAAGCAGCCAGGCATAGTTCACCAGCAGGTTGGAGGCCATGATGAAGAAGTTCTGCTCCGTGGTGGCCAGCGTGATGCCCAGGATGACGGCGAAGGTTACCGTGGTGGTTGCCATGGTGATGCAGGCCCGTTTCTTCATGAACTCTTCCGTGCGGAATCGCTTGGGCACCACGTAGCGGATGGCTACGAAGTTGAGTGCCGACGCCAGGATGGCATACAGGATGATGGAGATGAGCAGTCCGAAAATCCAGCGGCTGTCCCATTGCGAGTCGTCGTTGGGCTGGTATTTCTTCTTCACCGTCTGCACCATGGTCTGCCATTCCTTCTCCCAGTTCCTGAGGAGGGTGAAATAGCTGTCGCCTCCATTGTTGAAGATGTTGGTCTGAATGTCATTATACCGCTTTTGGGCATAGTTGTTCAGGTGCGACAGCCGTTCCTCCGTCATTGTGTAGTAGCGGATGTAGTCCTGCATGGTGCTCCGGTTTTCGTCCAGTTCGTTCCGGATGTTGGTGGCCAGCGTCAGACAGACGTTACGGTCTATCTTGCTCTGCTGGCTGAGCATGTTGGCCGGCATCGCCTTCAGGCTGCCTATCAGCGAGTCGTAGCGGGCTATGTCGGCATCGGCCTTGTTCAAAAAAGCCTTGAACGGCAGTTGCTGGCGCTGGAAGGTGTGGTACTGTTCTGTGGCCTCATGGCAGGCGTATGTCAGGTCGAACACGTACTCCTGCTTCTGCGAATAGAGCATCAGCGAGTTCTGGTTCGATCGTTTCATGGTCTCTATCAACTGGTTGCGCACGCGTTCACTCTGCTGTTTGCTCAGTTCCATTTGCTGTGACAGCTCGCGGTGGTAGTTGGTCAGCTCGGTGCGTAGTATCTGGAGCGTCTGCGACAAGTCTTTCTCTTTCAGCACGGCATGTGCGCTGAGCGTTGCCAGGAAAACAACAAATAAAATGATCAGTCGTTTCATTGTTTGGTGATTTTTGGCTGCAAAGATACGAAATATTTCTTAATTTATTTGTACCTTTGCAGAAAAATAGTGTGATATGATACTCATTGCAGACAGCGGAAGCACCAAAACAGACTGGACTCTTCTACCTGAAGCCACCACCCCCCGGCGGTCTATGGCCGACAGCCGGCAGATTCAGACCCCGGGCATTAATCCTGTACACCAGACCCCGGAAGCCATTCGTGCGTCACTGCCCCTCATCGAGCAGGCAGTCGACGCCGTCTACTTCTACGGTGCCGGCTGTACGGCAGACCGCATCCCCCTGATGACCAGCTTGTTAAGCGAACATTTCCAGAGCCCTCGTGTCGAGGTCAGCAGCGACCTGTTGGGAGCCGCCAGGGCTTTGTGTGGCCGCAGCGAGGGCATAGCCTGCATTCTGGGCACAGGAGCCAACAGTGGGCTCTATGATGGAGCGCGCATCGTGCAGAATACTCCCGCCTTAGGCTATGTCCTGGGCGACGAAGGCAGCGGGGCCGTGCTGGGTCGCCGTTTTTTCAATGCCCTTTTCAAGCGTCCCGACTTCGCAGCCCTTCGTGACGACTATCTGTCAACGGAGCATCTGACGATGGCCGACGTCATCCGTCGCGTCTATCGCGAACCGATGGCCAACCGTTTTCTGGCCTCCACGTCATTATATATCGGGCAGCATATCGACCATCCTTTGCTGCAGGAGTTAGTGACTGATAATTTCCGCGATTTCTTCCGCATCAATCTGCTGCCCTACGGTCGCCGTGACCTGCCGGTAGGCTTTGTAGGCAGCATGGCGCATTACTATCGCCGACAGTTAGCCGCCGCAGCCCGTGCCGAGGGCTTTCTGTTGGGCACCGTTCTGAAGAGTCCGATGGAAGGTTTGGTGGCCTATCATTCATCATAGCCTGATGAGCGTAGAGCCCTGCGTGCCCAC
>CAMOQW010000034.1 GCA_946623195.1 uncultured Prevotella sp. | reverse complement strand
GAATAGCCAAACTTTTTTGAAGAAAAAGAATCGGGGTGGCGAGGGAGGATGCTGCCACGCCTACTGGCTACCCTCGTCAACGGCAATGCCGCGGCAGGCGGTTCTCCCGCTGGCACTGGCGATACTGCGGTCGGCGGTTCTCCCGCCAAGACTGACCCCGTCGCCGCCTTCGACTATAATAGACATCCGGCAAGACCTGGAGACGGCCCGTCACCTCATGGAGGACGAACTACAGATTGCCGACAGACGACATGACGCTCCGTGATGGGCACACCCGCTTACTGATAGGCTATGAGCCTAACCTCAGCATTGAGGCCGCTGGGCATGGGTTCCCATTGGTCATAGAGTGTCTTCTTGTAGTTGATGTCTACAACGTTGATTTCCTCCATCTTGCGCCATTTCACACCACGGCGGTCCAAGTCGCTGATGCGGTTGGCGGGCAGATTGGTCACCTCGATACGGATTTCGTTGTCGCCCTTCTTCAGCGTGTTCTTGCAGTCGAGTACGAAGGGAACCGACCAGGCACAACCGATGAACTGTCCGTTGATGTAGACGCGGGCCGACTCGCGGACGTCGCCTAAGTCGATTTTCCAGGACTGGGCGGACTTCAGGTCTTTCTTCGTCAGCTTTATATGGGTGGTGTAGATGCCAGTGCCCATAGTTACCCTGACACTGTCGTCGTCAAGCGATTCCCAGGTTTGGGGCTTGGCAAGTGAAAAGCTCTTGCCCACGCGGGGAGCTTCCTCCGTGAAGGTCAGCGTCCAAGGGGCTGTGAGGGGATAGAACTGAGCCTTTGAGGTCTGCGACAATGTCGCTTTAGACGTGCCAGCAGAAGAGGGAGCGTCCGTCTGGAGGATGATGCTTTCGCCGCTGCGCAGGGCGAGGTGCACCTTGCCGTTTGTAACAGCGGCAGCGGTGATGTCGCCGTTCAGCGGGTTGAAGAAGGTGGCCGACTGGAAGTCAACGGCCAGCGGCAGGTCAGCCTCCATGTCGTCAGGTGTCAGGTTGGCGATGAAGTAATGGTAGCCGGTGGCATTCTTGCGGCGGATGGCCTTCAGCCCGTATTGCGTCTTCATCAGCTCCGGCTTGGCTGCTTGTTCCAACTGGCTGGCCTCCACGCTGTAAAAGATGCGGGCACCCTGCGCCTTCAACTGACTGATGTGCTGCTTCACCTCAGCGGGCATGTTGCCGCTGCCTGGGATGATGAGCCCTTTGTAGCGGGTGCCTGCTGCCGTCAGCAGCATACCATTCTGACAGGTGACGCCCATCAGCAGGCGTTCCGAGATGTAGTCGCAGTCGAAGCCGGCACGGTCGATGGCCAGGATGGTCTGAATGAACTCCGGTGCCAGTTCTCCCATGGCGTGGATGCTGAACTGCATGAGCAGTTTCTTGGGATTCTTCTGCCACATGTCGCGGACGGGCAGCAGCACCAGGAAGTCGTTGTCGGGCTGTCCCCACTGCAGGAAACTCTGGCAGCGCTCCACGTACTGCATGAAGTAAGGGGCGTCGCGCCATATTGAGTTGGTGGGCGACATGTCGATGGAGGCATAGAATTTCCACCCCGGCCACGGGTCGTCCTTGGGCGAATAGCATGTGCCGTGGAAGAACATGTGGTTGACACCGGCGCAGAACATCAGGTCGAGGTCGGGTTTCAGTTGCGACAGCGATGTGCGGAAGTGTTCCGTCAGCCATGTGAACGTCTCACTCGATGTGTAGGGTTTTCCGCAGACATGAGCTGCCGATGGCGCATACTTGAACATCGAGTAGTCGGAGTCGTTCTTGCGCGTCTTGCCTGGGTCGGTGCGCAGTCCCTTGATGCCAAAGTCGGAGAGCCCAAAGCCCTCAATTTCAGGAATGTCGACAGCGGCATAGCAGTCGATGAGGTTGGCCGGTGAACCATGAGCCTGATTGCGGGTGATGGCCCCGTGAGCGTGAGCCCATGCCGTCCATTGCTGCGTAAAATTCTCCAACAGCAGGTCGCCTAATGTCTCGCGGTAGTCGGCCACCACTTTGGCGTCAGCATGGATGAGTTCCGGCAGGTGTTCTTCGAGCCGGTAGCCACGGCGCTTCTCAAATTCCTCGAAGAGCGTGGGTGTCCATGTGGCATCGGCCACCTCGTAGGAGTCGTTGAAGAAGGTGTGCGGGTAGGGTGTATGGGTTCGTTCGAAGGCCTCTTCGATATGACGGAGATAATTGGCCACGGCCTTGCGGTCGAAGTGGTCGATGACCAGTCCTTCGCCCCCGGGGGCTGCCCGCTTCACTTTCATCACCCCATATTTTATGTAAACGGCAATGGCCTTGGCGGCCTCCTTCGACTGGAGGTCAACCATCTTGCCGTTCTTGTCGTAGGCGACGATACGGTCCAGTTTGCTGTTGACGGCATCCTTGCCTGTCAGCGCGAAGTCGGGCACGGTGCCCTTAACCAGGTCTTTTTCGACGAAGATCACCCTGTTGGCACTCTCTTCCAGCGGTACCCACGGTCCGCCGAACGGCCATCCGGTGCCGGTGGCCATGTCTACCTCGATGCCCATCTGCTGGCCGTTCTGCTGTACCTCACGCAGCATCTGCATCCATTGGTCTGACAGGTAGGGGATGTTGTTCTGCTGGTTGCCCTGTACGCCATAGAGCGGAGTGATTTCCAGTGCACCGATGCCGTGGTCGGCATATTGCTGCATGGTCCATTTCAGGTTCTGCTTGTCGACGGCAGAGCCTAACCACCACCAGCGGGCCCCTGCCTTGGCCTCCTGTCGCACCTCAGGCCATGACTGGGCGTTGGCTGCATGGTTGATGCCCAGGCAGAGAAAGAAAAGAAGGAGGGTGCGTTTCATCTCTTCAGCAGTTTATGATATTCGGTGGCACCAAGCAGGTAGCAGCCCGTGCCGTAGTCTTCGAAGTCGGGCATGCTGGTAAAGGTGACGGGCTGACCAGCCGACGGGTCTTTGCCCGTGCCCTGGTTCCAGCCGAGGAAGCCGTCGCTGTGCAGACAGGAGACGAGTGCTTTCCATGCCTTGTCACAGGCTGGGCGATACTTAGCCTCTTTGAGGTAGCCCTGCTGGATGCCCCAAGCCATGCCGTAGAGGAACAGTGCCGTACCCGTCATCTCGGGGGTGGGATAATTGGCATCGCTGACCAGTGAGGCATGCCAGAAACCGTCCTCATGCTGGCACTTCAGCAACCCTTCCGACATCAACAGGAAGTCCTTCTTGAACTGCTTGTAGGCCTTGTCCTTGGGCGACAGCTGGTTCATGGAACGCACCAAGGCAGCATACACCCAGCCGTTGCCGCGACTCCAGTAGCAGTCTTTGCCGTCCTTCTCCTTATAGGGCGGTACGTAGTCGGCATCGCGCCACCACAGTCCGTCGCCCTTGGCATTGAACAAGCCTCCGCCACACTCGTTGCGGCTCCAGAGATACATCTTCAGCGCGTGGTCGCGGTATTTGGCGTCACCCGTCAGCTTGTAGATCTGCATATAGAGCGGCATGGCCATCTGGATGGCGTCAATCCAGGTCCACCAGCCATAGAGTGAGGGCTGGGTTCCCTTGGTTTTGGCCGTGGCATTCTTCTTGTCATTGGGTGTCACCATCTGATGGTCCAGGTTGGCGATGACCACACTGAGCACGTCGCGGTAGTCCTTGTTGGTGTAAGGCACCAGGTCTACGTAGGTCTGTCCGCAGCACTGGTCGTCAGCATCGCAGGTGTTCACGCCGTTGCGCGGTGTCCATTTGTGGAAGTTGGCCCACGTCAGGGCATAGTCAACGTAGCGCTGCTGAGGGTCAACGGCTTGCAGGGCCATGAGACCTTCGTAATAGACGGCCCGTGTCCATAGCGAGGAAGGACGGACACGCTTGACATTGGTGGGCACGGTGGGGTCGGCATACTTGGCCATGAAATAGTCGTTAGTGCGCCGGGCAGCCTCAAGGGGCTGAATCTGAGCATGGAGGGTAGTGGCCATGCCGCAGCAGAGGGCGCAAAGGGTGAGGAATCGTTTCATATTCATTGTTGTTTTATTTGGTTTCGAGTTTCAGGGTGGTGGGCTTGAAGGCTTGAGGACTGATGCGCAGGGTCACCTTGGAGGGCTGTCGGCTACTGCGCAGAATAACCATCGCCTGCCCCTGCCACAGTTGGCGGTGGTTGGTGACGTTGAGTTCGTCGCTGGTGATGTCGCCATTGGTGACGGCCACGATGCGGGCGTCGCCTTCAGTGACTTCGAATGTCAGCTCGTCGTTGCAGGGCAGACAGCGGCGTCCCTTGCTGTCTACTGCCGTCAGCCGGATGTGCTGCAGGTCCATGCCGTCAGCCTGCCAGTTGCTGTTGTCGGGTTCGGCAACAATGCGCACCGGTTTGCCTGTCGTTTCCAGTGCATGACGAGCCACGGGTTTGCCGTTCTTATAGGCCACCGCTTCCAGTTTACCCTTCTTGTAGTCTATTTCGCCCCAGCGAATCTGGTTGCGCAACTTCGGCTCCTTGGGGTTGGCCTTCCGTCCGAGACTCTTGCCGTTGAGCAGCAGTTCCACCTCGTCGCCATTGGTATAGATGTAGATGTTGGCTTTCGTGCCGTCTTGCCGGTTCCAGTTCTCGGTCATGCGGTCGTTGCCCATTTTCACTCCGTTCCACATTTCGGCGTTCTCGCTTTCCAGGATGCCGATGTGCACGACGGGCTCTTCCGGCTTGAAGAACGAGCGCATATAGTAGGCTTTAGGCTTGGGGCTTAGCGAGATGTCGAACACCCCCTGTGCCCATCCCTTGGCGGGCCATCCCATGCTCTCGCCCAAGTAGTCGAAGGCACCCCAGTAAGCCAGTCCGATGACCTTGTCGAGATTCATCTCGAAGAAGTTCTGGCCCATGGCCTGGGTCGAGGCTTCACTCTGGTAGAACGTCATCCAATGGAAGCGGCGACCATCGCCCGGGAAGTACATATACCTGTAGTTGTAAGCCTGCACATCCGTCTGCATGGCCAGATTGCAGGGCAGCGAGTCCGTCTGCCAGTTGCGATAGCGGGGATGCATGGCTACGGTCACTTTGCGTGTTGAGTCAAAACGCTGCAGCACCGGTTTCATCATCTTGTAACAGGTCACCCCGAAGTCGTTGAACGGTTGGTTGGGATCTTGCTGCAACTCATTGCCCAGGCTCCACAGGATGACGGAGGGAGAGTTGCGGTCGCGCTTGACCCACTCCTGCACGTCGTAGGCCCAATGGTTCATGAATGGCACCCGACTGCCGCTGTGCTGGTTGGTCCATTTGTCGTAGAGTTCGTCAACCACCAGGATACCGTATTTGTCGCACAGTTTGATGAAGTCGCGGCTGTACGGGTTATGACTGGTGCGGATGTGGTTCAGACCAAAATCCTTAATCAGCTTCAGGCGCTTTTCGATGGCCTTCGGGTAGGCGGCAGCACCCAGAGCTCCCAGGGTGTGGTGGTTGGCATAGCCCTGCAGCAGCACTTTCTTGCCATTCAGTTTCAGACCGTATTCCGGTCCAATCTCTATGGTGCGGATGCCGAATTCCTCGCTGTATGCATCAGTGGCGGTGCCGTCTTCGCGCATCAGGGTCACCTCAGCCTTATAGAGGTTGGGATGTTCAGTGTCCCATAGTTGCGGGTTGGCAATCTCAGCTTCCTTCAGCTGAATGTCCTGAGTCCGTGCCGCAGTGATGCGGCTGATGGCCTCTGTGTTCTCGTACACCATCTGCCCCTGTGGGTCGAAGAGGCGCAGACGGGCTTTCGCCTTCTTGAATTTCCCGCCAAAGGTGGCCTCAATGCCTACTGTTACATACCGGTTGCTGCGGGTGGTGATGTAGAGCGGATGACGGTTCAGGTAGAGGTCGCTGGGTGTCGTGACCAGGCTGACATTGCGGAACAGACCGCCACCGGTGTACCAGCGCGAAGCCTTCTCGTTCTGTGTAGCCGCCTTAACCTTGATCTCGTTGGGCTGCCCGTATTTGATCTGACTGGTCACATCAATCTCGAACCCCACGTATCCGTAGTCAGTACCGCCGATGCGACGTCCGTTCAGGTAGACATCGGCCACCAGCATGATGCCTTCAAAGTCTAATAGCACGCGGCGGCCTTTCAGGGCGGCATCGGGGGTGATGGTCTTGCGATACCAGCCCGTACCGATTTCCTTGAAGCCGCGAGCCGAGAGCCTTGACTTGATGTTGGCTGCAGCATCGGAGTTGTCGGCCTTCTCGTCAGCGGCAGGTGCTATCCAGGGCTGTTCAATCTGGAAGTCGTGGGGGACGTCCACTTTCTGTACATTTTGGAATAATGAGTCACGGCTGAACTCCCATCCGAAGTTCAGTGTCTCAACGGTGCGCTGTTGCGCCATTGCCAGACCGGTGGTCAGCAGTCCGGCAGTCAGGGTAAAAAGTAGTCGTTTCATGAATGTGTAGCTTGTTTATTTTGCAAAGGTAAGAAAAAAAATAGAATAATGCCTTAGCCGTTACGATTTTTTTTCGTAATTTTGCCCTCCGAATTGCAATCTGCTTAAGAACATGAGAAAGTATCTGCTAATGGTTTTATGCTGCTTTGCCCTTCTGGTGCAAGGCCAGGGCGTATATAACGTCCGTGATTTCGGAGCCAAGGGCGATGGCCGGACGCTCGACTCACCAGCCATCAATGCTGCCATACAGACGGCAGTGCAAAAGGGAGGCGGACGTATTGACATTCCCGCTGGTGATTATCTCTGTGGCTCTATTCGGCTGGATAACGACATAGAACTGCATCTGATGGCCGGGGCCAAGATTGTGGCAGCTCCGGCCAGCATGAAGGCCTATGACGAAAGTGAGGTGTTTGGCGGACCTGAATACCAGGACGGTGGCCACACCTATTTCCATAATTCGCTCATCTGGGCCGAAGGCAAACGGAACGTCAGCATCACCGGTCGTGGCATGATTGACGGTGTGGGACTGACCAAGAAGGACACCGAGAAGGCCGGCCAAGTACAGGGCGGCAGCATCGGTACCGGCGACAAGTCCATAGCCCTGAAATTGTGCAAGAACATCCTGATTCGCGACATCACCATCTATCGTGGCGGCCATTTCGCCATCATCGTGACGGGTTGTGAGCGAGGTACCATCGACAATGTGACCATTGATACCAATCGCGACGGCATCGACATAGACTGCTGTAAATACCTGACGGTGTCGAATACGAAAGTGAATACGCCCAGCGACGATGCCATCGTGCTCAAATCGAGCTATGCGCTGAAGGATCCCGTGCTGTGTGAGCACATCACTATTACCGGTTGCATTGTGACGGGCTATAAGTTAGGCACTTTCCTGGACGGTACCTATCAGCCGGAAAAAGTCAACTGGGTGTGTGGCCGTATCAAATTGGGCACGGAGTCCAACGGCGGCTACCGCAATATCGCCATCAGCAACTGCACCTGCATGTGGTCCAGCGGTCTGGCCTTCGAGGAGGTAGACCAAGGCAGGATGGAGAACATCGTCGTGTCGAACATCACCATGTCGCATGTCCATCATTATCCTATCTATATTACGACCGGTTGCCGCAACCGTGGTCCTAAGGAAGTGACACAGCCCTCTTCGGCACGTGATATCTATATTAGTAATGTGGTAGCCGACGACTGCGACTCCTTGGCAGGCATTATCGTTACCGGCATGGAGGGCACACCCATCCGTAACGTCAACCTCAGTGATATCCGTATCCAGTATCGCGGCGGAGGAAAGAAGGTTGACAAGCCCTATCGCGAACAAGGTACACACTACCCCGAACCACGCTGGGCTGGACCCACCCCCGCCTACGGACTGTTTGCCCGTCATGTAGACGGGCTGACGCTCCGTAATGTGCAGTTTGAACTCATGCGCCCTGACGAGCGTCCGGAAATCGTAACAGAGGATGTGGAGAACTATGTAATAAATTGATAATATGAAGAAGCTGTTTCTATTCGTTTGCATTGCCTGCAGTAGTCTGCTTACCGTTCAGGCCCAACAGATTGACACCTTGCTGAACAAGGCCAGTAGCCAACCTTTCTCGGTCAGTTTTGCCGTTCCCGACGGTAACTATCGGGTGACGGTGACGCTTGGCAACAAGAAGAAAGCCGGCCAGACGGTGGTGCGTGCCGAGTCGCGCCGCCACTACGTGGACCTTGTACAGACCAAGAAGGGAAAGTACGAAACGGTGAGTTTCGTTGTCAATAAGCACCAGCCTCGTATTGACGAGAAAACCCGCGTAAAGCTGAAACCCCGTGAACTCGACTATAAGAACTGGGACGACTCGCTGAATCTGTCGTTCTGTGGTCCCGCCCCTGCCGTGCAGCGCATCCAAATAGAGCCGGCACAGGATGTCACCACCGTATTCCTCTGCGGCAATTCCACCGTGGTTGACCAGGAGAATGAACCGTGGGCATCCTGGGGACAGATGATAACCCGTTGGCTGGGCAACCATGTTGCCGTGGCCAACTATGCCGAGAGTGGTCTGAGTTGTACGACATTCCTGGCCCAGCTCCGTCTGGATAAGATCCTGACCCAGTTGAAGAAGGGCGACTATGTCATCGTGGAGTTTGGCCATAATGATGAGAAAGAGAAAAAGGCCGGCGACGGCGCCTGGTACAGCTATTCGCGCAATCTGAAGATATTCGTCGACCGGGTGAGGGCTGCCGGTGGCAACATCATCTTCTGTACCCCGACGGCTCGCCGTTCCTTCAAGGATGGGCGTAACCAGAATACCCATGGCGAATACCCGGAGGCCATGAAGACCGTTGCCCAGCGTGAACATGTTCCCGTCATCGACCTGACCCAGATGTCAACCACTTTCTATGAGGCCTTGGGCGAGGAAGGCTCGAAGCGCGCCCTGGTGCACTATCCGGCCAACACCTTCCCCGACCAGGCCAAGCCGTTGGCTGATAACACGCACTTCAACCCCTACGGAGCCTGGGAGATTGCCAAGATGGTGGTGATGGGACTGAAGAATCTCCAGTCGCCGATTGTCAGTCAGTTGCGCGATGGTTGGCAGGACTTCAATCCCGCCCATCCTGACGACCCCGACCAGTTTGTCTGGCACATGTCTGCCGGCAGCAATCTGACTAAACCCGACGGAAACTAAAACCTGTTGAGGCATCATGGTACAGCAGAGAAACATCATCATTTTCATTCTATGTCTTGTGTTCAGTACCGCCGGGGCCCACAAGCTTAACTTCAATGGCGGGTGGCGTCTGGCCATAGGTGATGTGCCGCAGGCCATGAATGCCGACTTCGACGATGCCGGCTGGCAGCAGGTGACGCTGCCTTACGCCTTCAATGGCCACGAGGCTTTCCGGCTCGACATCGTTGATTTGACCGACACCATCACGTGGTACCGAAAGCATTTCACTCTGACGCCCCAGGAGCTGCAGGGTAAGGTGTTCGTGGAGTTCGAAGGTGTGCGCCAAGGTGCCGACTTCTATCTCAACGGCCACCGTCTGGGCATGAGCGAGAACGGTGTGATGGCTTGCGGCTTCGACCTGACTCCCCATCTGCATAGCGGCGATAATGTGATGGCCGTGCGCTGCGACAACAGCTGGACGTATCGGTCGCGCCAGCATGATAGCCGCTATCAGTGGAACGACCGTAACTTCAATGCCAACTATGGCGGCATACCAAAGAATGTCTTCCTGCATGTCAAGGGCCGTCTCTATCAGACCCTGCCCCTCTATAGCGACCTGCATACCACGGGAACCTATATCTATGCCACTGATTTCGATATCCCGGCCCGTCAGGCCGTCATCCATGCTGAGTCGCAGGTGCGAAACGAAGACTCCTGTTCGCGCACGTTTCTCTACGAGGTGACAGTGGCAGATAAAGACGGCCTCGAGGTGGCCCGCTTCCGGAGTGAGCCCGTTACCATGCAGCCTGGCGAGACTCGTGTGGTGGAGGCCCACCGGCAGGTAGGCAATCTGCATTTCTGGTCATGGGGCTATGGCTATCTCTATACCGTGCAGACGGCTCTCGTCGCCGATGGCTCTGCCATAGATGCCGTCGTCACTCGTACCGGTTTCCGAAAGACCCGCTTTGCTGAAGGCAAGATTTGGCTCAACGACCGTGTGCTGATGATGCATGGCTATGCCCAGCGCACGTCGAATGAGTGGCCCGGCGTGGGACTTTCCGTGCCGGCCTGGCTCAGCGACTATTCCAATGATTTGATGGTCAAGTCGGGTGCCAACCTGGTGAGATGGATGCACGTGACGCCATGGAAGCAGGACGTGGAGTCGTGCGACCGTGTAGGACTGATCCAGGCCATGCCTGCCGGCGATGCCGAGAAGGACGTGACCGGACCCCGCTGGACTCAGCGCACGGAACTGATGCGTGATGCCATCGTCTACAATCGTAACAATCCCAGCATCCTGTTCTATGAGGGAGGCAACGAGAGTATCTCCCGTGAACACATGGTGGAACTGAAGCAGATTCGCGACCTGTACGACCCTTACGGCGGACGTGCCGTCGGCAGTCGTGAGATGCTGGATATCGACGAGGCTGAATATGGCGGCGAGATGCTGTATATCAACAAGTCGAAGAAGCATCCCATGTGGGCGATGGAATACTGTCGTGATGAAGGGCTTCGCAAATACTGGGATGCCTACAGCTATCCGTACCACCAGGAGGGCGACGGGCCCTTGTATCGTGGCAAACCTGCCCAGGACTACAACCACAATATGGATGCCTTTGCCGTTGAAATGGTGCGCCGCTGGTACGACTACTGGCTGGAGCGCCCCGGCACGGGAACACGCGTCTCGTCGGGTGGTGTCAAAATCGTGTTCTCTGACACCAACACCCATCATCGTGGTGAGTCCAACTATAGAACCAGTGGTGTCGTGGATGCCATGCGGCTGCCCAAGGATGCCTTCTTTGTCCATCATGTGATGTGGAGCGGATGGGTAGACGATGAAGTGCCCCGCACCTATATCATCGGCCATTGGAACTATGAGCCAGGCACCGTGAAACCAGTCTATGTGGTCTCTACGGCCGACGAGGTAGAACTCTTCCTCAACGGTCGCTCTCTGGGCAAGGGCTGCCGACAGTATCGCTATCTGTTTACGTTCAACGACGTGGCATTCTCCGCCGGAACCCTTGAGGCTGTCGGCTCCGACGGCAGCCGCTATCAGTTGCAGACAGCCGGCAAACCTCATCACATCCGGCTCACGCCCATCCTCAATCCTCAGGGCTTTAAGGCCGATGGCGCCGACATGGCTTTAGTCGATGTGGAAATACTTGACGAACAAGGACGCCGCTGTCCGCTGGCCGATGACCAGGTGCATTTCAATCTCTGGGGCGAGGGACAATGGATTGGAGGCATCGGTCAGGGTCCTGACACAGCTAATTATGTAGGTTCCATGCATGTTCCCGTCGCCTGTGGCGTCAACCGCATACTGGTGCGCAGCACAACGAATGCCGGCATCGTCAATCTGTCTGCATACGCCGAAGGACTCCTGCCGGCTTATCTCACGCTGCATACCGAACCTGTCGATGTAGCCCACTATCGTCCGCAGTTGACGCTGCCCTGTCGTCTGGACCGTGGTGCGACACCACTGACAGCATCCTTTACAGCATCAGCCGTAGGCGTTCCGGTGAAGAGTGCTACGGCGGGTTATGACAGTGAACATGCCGTGCGCAGCTATGACGATAACGAACTGTCAGAATGGAAGAACGACGGACGGCTCAATACGGCTTGGATTACCTATCGCTTGCAGCGCAAAGCCGTCCTGAGCGACATCTGTCTGAAGTTGACCGGATGGCGCCTGCGCAGCTATCCTCTGGAGGTATATGCCGGCCGGCAACTCATCTGGAGCGGGGAGACCCCTCGTAGTCTGGGCTATGTGCACCTCAAGCCCGTCAAGGCAGTAAGAACTGACGAAGTGACCATTCGTCTGAAAGGTGCCGGCAAGGACAAGGATGCCTTTGGCGGCATCGTGGAAGTGGCTGAGCCTGCCGCCGGTGAACTCGACCTCTTCAAGGCCAAGAACGGTGGAGCCACCAAGAGCGAGCTCCGCATCGTAGAGACAGAGTTTCTGGAAATGAAGAGTGAAGAATGAAGAATAAAGAATAATACGAATATGAAACGATTTGGTTTTAAGATGCACCTGAAGCCCGGGTGCGAGAAAGAGTATGAGCGCCGCCATGCTGCCATCTGGCCTGAACTGGTGCAGATGATACATGAGGCTGGCGTCAAGAACTACAGCATCTTCTGGGACCGCGACACCAATCTGCTGTTCGCCTATCAGGAGTGTGACGGCGAGGGCAATTCACAGGACACGGAGCATGTGGACCCTATTACTCAGAAATGGTGGGATATGATGGCCGACATCATGGATACGAATCCGGACCATTCGCCGGTTACCATTCCCCTTCAGGAAGTGTTCCATTTAGATTAAACAAAATCATTCCGACATGCGTAGACATCTCATACTGCTTGGTGCCCTCTTGGCACTGACCGGCCTGCAGGCTCGCGACCGGCAGAATTTTGATCGCGACTGGCGGTTCTTGTTGGCTGACACGATGACAATGGCCGCCCCCGACTATCATGATGCTCACTGGCGCACCCTCGACCTGCCTCACGACTGGGCCATAGAGGGTGACTTCATGGCTACCAACCCCAGCGGGGCCAGCGGCGGTGCCCTGCCCGGTGGAGTGGGGTGGTATCGCAAGCATTTCCGGCTGTCCGGATACAATAGCGCACAAGACAAGTATTTCCTGGAGTTTGACGGAGTGTATATGAATTCCACGGTCTATGTCAATGGCCGGCAGGTGGGACACAGACCCTACGGCTACAGTTCGTTTGAATACGACATCACGCCCTATCTGCAGGACGGCGACAACGTGGTGGCCGTCAGGGTGGACAACAGCGACCAGCCTAACTCCCGCTGGTATTCCGGGTGTGGCATCTACCGCCATGTATGGCTGACGAAGACGGCCCCCGTGCATGTCCGCCACTGGGGAGTCTTTGTGCAAACCGATGCCAAGACCGGGCGGGTGAAGGTCGATGTGGATGTGGAGGGCACCGGCTACAAGGTGCGCAACAGCGTCTTCGACGCCACTGGCCGTGAGGTAGGCCTGCGTGTGAAGAACCCCCGTCTCTGGTCGCCTGCTGACCCATATATATATAAGGTACGCACGCAAGTGGTGCAAAACGGGAAAGTGGTCGACGAGGTTTGGACCACGACGGCTTTCCGCGACTTCCGCTTCGATGCCCGGACGGGTTTCTGGCTGAACGGTCAGAACATGAAGTTAAACGGTGTCTGCGAACATCACGACTTCGGCTGCTTAGGTGCTGCCCTCCACGAGGATGCCCTGCACCGCAAGCTCACCAAGCTGAAGGCGATGGGTGTCAATGCCGTCCGGTCGAGCCATAACCCGCCGGCACCGGAACTGCTGAACATGTGCGACACGATGGGACTGATCGTGATGGACGAATCGTTTGACATGTGGCGCCGCCGGAAGACCCAGAACGACTATGCCCGCTTTTTCGATGAGTGGCATGAGCGCGACCTCACCGACTTGGTGTTGCGCGACCGCAACCACCCTTGCATCCTGATGTGGAGCATTGGCAATGAGGTGCTGGAACAGTGGTCGTCGGCCGAGGCCGATACGCTGACGCTGGAACAGGCCAACCTGATACTGAATGCCGGACACGATGCCTCCACACTGGCCGGGGATGGTGAAATGTCGGTGAATACGCTGTTGGCCGACCATCTGGCCGATATTGTGCGCCGCTATGACACCTCACGTCCTATTACGGCCGGTTGCAATGAACCGTCGCCCGGCAACCACCTCTTCAAGGGCAAGGCTATCGACGTTGTCGGATTCAACTACCACCACCAGTGGATTAAGGATGTTCCACAGAATTTCCCCGGTCGTCCGTTCATCATGACCGAGAGTGTGTCGGCCTTGCAGACCACGGGCTACTATATGATGCCTTCCGATTCCGTCTACAAGGCCCCCGTGGAGTGGTGGCTGCCTTATACCGACCCCACCTTCATGTGTTCTGCCTACGACAATATGCATGCCTCATGGTCCAGTACCCACGAAGAAACATGGGATGTGGTGAAGCATACCCCCTACGTCGGAGGACAGTTCATCTGGACAGGTTTCGACTACATCGGTGAACCCACGCCCTACGGCTTCCCTGCCCGTTCGTCGTATTTCGGCATCATCGACCTCAGCGGCCAGCCCAAGGATGTCTACTATATGTACCAGAGCGAGTGGACCCAACAGCCCGTGCTGCACCTGTTTCCTCACTGGAATTGGCTTGATGGTCAGCAGATAGACCTGTGGTGCTATTACAACCATGCCGATGAGGTGGAGCTGTACGTCAACGGCCGTTCGCAAGGTGTTCGCCGCAAGGCCGACAGCCATCAGTATCATGTCTGGTGGCGCGTCGTCTTTGAACCTGGCGAGGTCAGGGTGGTGGCCCGTCAGGGAGGTCGGCAGGTGGCCGAGCAGACCATCCGTACGGCCGGTCAGCCCGACCATATCCAGCTCAGCATCGACTATCAGGGGCGCGACTTGTCGTTTGTGCAGGCCACTGTGGTCGATAAGGACGGCAACCGCTGTCCGTGGGCCGAGAACCAGCTGTTCTTTGCCGCCGAGGACGGTGCTGCCGTGGTAGCTACCGACAATGGCTGCCAGACTTCGATGGAGCGCTTCACTGCCCCGCAGCGCAAGGCCTTCTTCGGCCGCTGTATGGCTGTCGTCAAAGGCCGGGGAACGGTGTCGGCGCGTGCCATCGGACTGCCTGTTACCACGCTGCAACTGAAATAAACAAAATAACTAACGATGTATCAATTAATCAGGAAAACAGGACTGGCCGCCGTCGGCATGATGCTGATGCTGACCGGCTGCCAGCAAACAATCGACATGGAACAACAAGTGAACCAACTCTACGACAAGATGTCGCAGGAGGAGCGCATTGCCCAACTGCAGAGTATGTATATGGACGACCTTTTCGACGAACAAGGCCGACTGGATACCGCCAAGTGCCGCCAACTGATTCCCAACGGCATCGGCCATTTCTCGCAGTTCTGTATGCAGCAGCCCCGCGACCCCAACGTGCTGCGCGACCGCGTGGCAGCCGTGCAGCAGTGGCTGATCCACCACACGCCCAACGGTATTCCGGCCCTGATGCATGAAGAGGTGCTGACGGGTGTCAACACGCTGGGTGCCACCATCTATCCGCAACAGATAGGACAGGCCTGCTCCTTCAATCCCGAGTTGGCCGAACTGAAGACCCGCCAGACCAGCAGTCAGCTGCGCAAGATGGGCGGGGCGTTAGCCCTCTCGCCGATGGTCGATGTGTGTCGTGTGCCGTCGTTCAACCGCTTGGAGGAGTCGTATGGCGAGGATGGCTATCTGTCGGCCGTCATGGGAACGGCCTTTGTGCGCGGACTCCAGCAGGACAATCTGAAACAGGGCGTTGGTGCCTGTTCCAAACATTATCTGGGCTATGGCGGTGGCGGTGATGCCGACGAGAAAGAGCTGATGGAGGAAATCCTGCTGCCCCATGAAGCCATGATCCGGCTGGCAGGCAGCCGTTGCGTCATGCCGGGCTACCATGCCGTACACGGCACGAAGTGTGTGGCCAATAGAGAAATCCTCCAAGACATCCTGCGCGATTATGTGGGTTTCGACGGTATGGTGGTCAGCGACTATACGGCCATCGACCAGTTGCCCGATATCGCGGATGTGGTGGAGAAAGCCGCTGCTGCCATCAATGGCGGCAACGATGTCGATTTCCCCACGGGCTCCAACTATCAGCACCTGCAGCAGGCCATCGACCGTGGACTGGTGAAGCCCGAAGCCTTGGAGCGTGCCGTCAAGAATGTGCTCCGCTTCAAGTTCCGCGCCGGACTCTTCGACCGGGATGCCTACCTATATAGCACAGAGAAAATAGAACTCGATACCCCCGAGGAGCGCCAGACCGCCTACGACATTGCCACCCAGTCGGTGGTGTTGCTGCAGAACAACGGCATCCTGCCCCTGAAGAATGACATGACGATTCTGCTCACCGGCCCTAATGCCAACAGCATCTGGGCCATGTGCGGCGACTATACCTATCCCGCCATGTCGTATTTCTGGAAGAAGATGGACTACCGGTCAGACCGGCCTCACATCGTGAAACTGCTGGAGGGCATGACCGAGCGTAAGCCCGAGGGCCTCCATGTGATGTACAGTCGTGGCTGCGACTGGACCGAGGAGATAGAGACCAAGTACAGCGAGTTGGGTGACGAGCGCGCCTGGGAATATGAAATCCTGCATCGTAAGGTAGATGCCGGCGAGAAGGCCGACAAGGCTGAGGCTTTGTCGATGGCTCGTCAGGCAGATGTCATTGTAGCTGCCGTGGGCGAGAATGTCATGCTGTGTGGCGAGAACCGCGACCGTCAGGGCCTGCGCCTGCCGGGCAAGCAGGAACAGTATGTCAACGAACTCTTCAATACCGGCAAACCCGTGGTACTGGTCATCTTCGGTGGCCGAGCGCAGGTGGTGTCGGGACTGGCCGAGCGGTGTGCAGCCGTCATCCAAGCGTGGTATCCGGGCGAGGAGGGTGGCAATGCCGTGGCTGACATTCTCTATGGCAAGGTGTCGCCCTCTGCCAAGCTCTCCGTGAGCTATCCTAACACCGAACTCGACGAACCCATCTGCTACAACCGCGCTGTTGTAAAAGACCCGCGTGTGCAGTGGCCGTTCGGACATGGACTGAGCTACACCACCTTCGAGTACAGCAACGTGCAGGCCGACCCGTCTGTCAATACAACGGTGCCTTATGTCAACCTGCGTTTCGATGTGGAGAATACGGGCAAGGTGGCTGCCGACGAGGTTGCACAAATCTACCTGCTGGCCACCGAGGGGCATCATCCTATCCGCCCCATCCAGCTGCAAGGCTTTGTCCGTGTGTCGCTGCAGCCCTATGAGCGCAAGACGATTCATGCCAAGATTTACACCGAGCAGTTTGGCTATTATTCCAACGACGGCCAGCGACAGTGGAACGTCTCCCCCGGCGAATACCTCCTTATGGTAGGCAGTTCGTCGCAGGACATCCGTCTGCAGGAAACGGTGACCCTTGACGGCGAGACCTTCGTGAAGCCCCTGCGCGAGCATTATTTCTCGGAGTGTACGGTCCAGGACAAACCTTAAAAAGCATAAAACATTTGCGGGGAAGGGAAATAATGACTACCTTTGTCGGCCGTAAGATAACAAAAAGAACAAAATATAGCATGATGGAACAATCACTGAAGCCTGCCACCCTCTGCGTGCAGGCAGGATGGACGCCCAAGAACGGCGACCCGCGCGTGCTCCCCATTATCCAGAGCACTACCTATAAGTATGACAACACGGAAGAAATGGCCGACCTCTTCGACCTGAAGAAGGAGGGCTACTTCTACACCCGCCTGCAGAACCCCACCAACGATGCCGTGGCCGGCAAGATAGCAGCCCTGGAGGGTGGTGTGGGTGCTGTGCTGACCTCCAGCGGTCAGGCGGCCAACTTCTATGCCGTGTTCAACATCTGTGAGGCCGGCGACCATATCGTTGCCTCCAACGAAATCTATGGCGGCACCTACAACCTCTTTGGTGTCACCATGAAGAAGCTGGGTATCGAGTGCACCTTCGTGTCGCCTGAGGCCAGCGAGGAGGAAATCTCTGCTGCCTTCCGCCCCAATACCAAGGCCCTGTTTGGCGAGACCATCTCGAACCCCGGCTGCAAGGTGCTCGACATCGAGAAGTTTGCCCGCATCGCCCACCGGCACGGTGTGCCCCTGATTGTGGACAACACCTTCCCTACGCCCATCAACTGCCGCCCCTTTGAGTGGGGAGCCGACATTGTGACGCATTCCACCACGAAGTATATGGATGGTCATGCCACGCAGGTGGGCGGCTGTGTGGTGGATAGCGGCAACTTCGACTGGGAGGCCCATGCCGACAAGTTCCCCGGGCTGACCACCCCCGATGCGTCGTACCACGGCCTGACTTACACCAGGAAGTTCGGCAAGTTGGGCTATACCACCAAGCTGGTAGCCCAGCTGATGCGCGACCTGGGCAGTATTCCCGCCCCCATGAACTCATTCCTGCTCAACCTCGGACTGGAGACGCTCCATCTGCGCGTGCCCCGTCATTGTGAGAATGCCCAGCGTGTGGCTGAATTCCTGAACCAGGACGACCGCGTGGCATGGGTGCACTATAGCGGACTGCCCGGCGACGAGTATCATGCACTGGCCCAGAAGTATCTGCCCAACGGCTCCTGTGGTGTGATAGCCTTCGGACTGAAGGGCGACCGCCAGACGGCCGTCAGGTTCATGGATTCCCTGCGGTTGATAGCCATTGTCACCCATGTGGCCGATGCCCGTACCTGTGTGCTGCATCCTGCTTCGCACACCCATCGCCAGATGAGCGACGAGCAGTTGCGCGAGGCTGGCGTGGCTCCCGACCTGATTCGTCTCTCGGTGGGCATCGAGGATGTCACAGACATCTTGGCCGACATTCAGCAGGCGCTGGATAAGATAGGATAACAGTTCTTCTTTATCATCCGTTTTGTCAAGAAAAACGAGGTTACGGCTCACTCATAGTGAGCCGTAATCTCGCTATGAGTGAGCCGTAA
>CAMOQW010000033.1 GCA_946623195.1 uncultured Prevotella sp. | reverse complement strand
CCTTACCAGCATAAGCAGCCAGCAGGTTGGTCTGCACACCGAAGGGCAGTGCACCATAACCAAGCACGGGGCTGTAAGCGCCCTGAATAATCACACCAGTAATCTGCTTCTTCAGAGTACCCAGAATGTTGTCGATATTCACCTCATTAGCAGCAACGCGCTTCTCCAGGTCTGTAATCTGTTCCTGCAACTTTGCATCAGCATCTTTCATTGCTGTTTCCAAATCAGAAATACGTGCAGAGTTTAATGCTGCTGCATCAATAGCTTGATTAGCTAACACAATAGCAGAGTCTGCCAAATTCTTAGCAATGTTAAAATTCTCCGTAGCCTGAGCAGCAACCTTGTCAATAGAATCTGACAAGATTTTAAAAGAATCACGATGAGCAATAATGTACTGATACGAATAGTCTGCCCACATATAAGCATTCTTCACGCTGTCGCCAAGAAGAATATAATTCCTCAAATTATTAATATCTTCCTTAGTAGCATAACCAGACAAATCCTGCTGATTATTAGTGAAATAGTTAATCACATCATTCTTAGTCCAATAAGGATTCTCACCATTAGCGAGAGCGGTTGAAATCATATCAGCAATGATACTATTGTTCTCACCGACCTGTGCTATCAGCATGGTGTTAATTAATGATTTAACTTGCTCCTCGGTAAGTGTCGAGAAGCCCTGCTGGTTCACCCAATTCTGAACAGCGTCCATAGTCACATCAGAGAACCCCTGCTGGTTAACCCAAGTCTTAACGTCATCAAGAGTAGTAAAATTCTTCCCATTCACCCAGTCCTGAGTTGCATTACCAGTAGCTTTCGCATAGTCTGCTTCAATAGCTGCCAGACGAGCTGCCAACGTAGGATCGCAATCACACTGTTTAATTGCAGCAATCTGTGCCCTCACGAATGCCTCCAGAGCAGCATTCTGTTCCTTCAGCTGAGCATAATCATCACCTTCGTAGTCCTTACAAGACACGAAAGAACTCGAAGCAGTCACCATTGCGACTGCAAAGAGTAAACCATAAATGATTTTCTTTTTCATTGAACTTAAAATTTAATTAATATTGTAAAACTATTCTCTTTATGTATGCAATTACTCTATATCTCCATGACACAATAAGGCCCCAAAAGCCTATAAATCGCTGCAAAGTTATGAAAATTTTCTTTATCCCACAAGAAAAAAGTACTTTTTTTTAGAAAAAAAGAAAAATATCTTGTTGATTACCCCAGCAGCTGTTCTATGTCATGCTGCGGGAAGATGCACAGGATGGCCTTCCCATCCGGCGTATAATTAACGTTCTGACATCCAAACAAGTTATTGACCAGCACATCCATCTCCTCGTTAGACAGCACCTCGCCATAAGAGATGCTGGTCCGGCGGGCCAGTGTCAGCGCCATCTGATGATGAGCATCGTCCAAGCCACTGGACGGTGCCGGAGCCGACAGCAAGTCGTGGAGCACGTCCGCCGGACTGACCCCTTCCAGGTCAGCCGGCACGCCATGAACGGCATAGTTCAAGGGGCCGAGGGCTGTCAAGTCAAAGCCCACCGCCGTCAAAGACGGCAGCTGCGACTCCAGCAGTACGGCCTCTGCCGACGATAGCTCCACAGTCTCGGGGAACAGCAGTCGCTGGCTGCGTGCAGGAGCGTCAGCCAGTTGGTGCAGATAGCGTTCGAAGCGGATACGCACATCCGCGCGATGCTGGTCGATAATCATGAGTCCCGACTTCACGGCTGTCATAATATATTTACCCTTGTACTGATAGTGCACCGGACTGAGGTCGGAAACCAGGGGAGTCGGTTCTGTCACCTCAGGAGCAGGAGCCAGGAAGCTGTCCTGCCGGGGAGCAGCAAACAGGTCGCTGCTGTCAGTATCTTTCAAGGCAGAAGTCCCCGAGGGCAGATTCTCATACAGCCGCTGCCAGTTCTGCGGAGCCTTTTGCTGGAAAGGATTATATTGCGGCGGAGTTTCCGGGTTATAGGCCGGTATGTCCGGCCGGCCCTCCGTATCAAAATCTATCTGCGGGATATCGCAGAACTGTCCGATGGCATCCCGTATGGCCGCCGTCAGAATCTGCCAGATAGGCTGTTCGTTCTCAAACTTGATTTCCGTCTTCGTCGGATGGATGTTGACGTCAATATCCGCCGGGCTCACCTCGAAATATATAAAATAAGGTACGTGTGTACCTGCCGGTATCAGACGTTCATAAGCCTGCTGCACCGCCTTATGGAAATACGGATGCTTCATGAAGCGCCCGTTCACGAAGAAATACTCATGAGCACCCTTCTTGCGTGCCGTCTCCGGTTTGGCCGTAAAGCCGGTGATGCGACACAATTCCGTCTCCACGCTGACCGGCAGCAAGTCCTGTCCGTAGCGACGTCCATAGACATCCGTGATACGATGTCGCAGCGAACCGGCCCTGAGGTTCAGCAGTTCCTGACCATTGGAGTGCAGGGTGAAGGTAATGTCCGGATATACCAGCACAATCCGTTCAAAGGCCGTCAGGATGTTGTTCATTTCCGTAGCATTCGTCTTCAGGAACTTCCGCCGTGCAGGCACATTAAAGAAGAGGTTGCTGACCGTAAAGCTACAGCCCACCGGACAGGAACACGGTTCCTGGCTCTCCACCTTGGAGCCGGAGAGCACGAGACAGGTGCCCACCTCATCCTGCTGCCGGCGGGCACGCACTTCCACCTGCGCGACGGCGGCGATTGATGGCAGCGCCTCACCCCGGAAGCCCATGGTGTGGAGAGAAAAGAGGTCGTCGGCCTTTCTGATTTTCGACGTGGCATGTCGTTCAAAGGCCATACGGGCATCCGTATCCGACATGCCACAGCCATCATCGATCACCTGTATGCTGGTACGTCCTGCATCCACCACCAGTACATTGATGGTATGGGCACCGGCATCCACCGCATTCTCCACCAGCTCCTTGATGACAGAAGCTGGCCGCTGGATGACCTCACCAGCCGCAATCTGATTGGCTACGCTGTCCGGCAGCAGTTGTATTACGTCCGTCATGGCTTGGAAATGTTTTTTGGAGCCTCGCGGCGCTTCTGTTCCTTCAGTTCCGTACCGGCCTTCTTCGGTCGCCAGTTGAAGATGTCATCCTTATCGAGCGGGCGAACGTAGTCGAACCACGCAAAGCCCTCCAGCAGATACTTGTCAGGAGGTATCTGCGTCATGGGGTACAGCGTACCCGTAGGCTTCTCCATCCATATCCGCTTCATTTTGCGGTTCTCCAGAAACATTCGGAGCTTCGGGGTTTCCGTGTAGTTCAGGCCTATCAGCGTGCTGTCCGAGTCGTCCACCGGATAATAGACCAGTTTCACGTTATTGACGGCCTGCGTCTCACGAATCTCCCCCTTCTGAAAGAAAGCCATCATCTCCTTTGAAGACACCTGGTTATAGTGCACCGTGTCGGGCATCTGTTCGATGGAGAAAGCCTGGTCGACCACGTGCGCATGGTCAATGGTAGAATCCCTCATATAGACCCGTATTTCCTGTCCGAACAGCTGTTGCCTTTGGTTCCAGACGATAGGGTCGCGATACATGGTCATACAAGAGTCCTTCGAGTCGTACACCAGCGAGTCGCACACCGCCTGGACATCCCGTCGGTAGGCACGCACCCTGTTATAGGCATGAATCTTGCGGTAGACAGAGTCGGTACGTATGTTGAAGGTGAAAATCTTAAACGTGTCGGCATGCATGTAGAGCGTGTCGCGCTGTGAGAAGTCCTTGGCAACCGCCCGACGCGTGGCCATCGCATAGCCGATGGAGTCATTATACTCCGCATAGTCGCCCGTCAGCTCATTCTTGTTGACGGTGTCCGTATAAATGACATTATTATAGGCATAGTTGGTACCGTCAGCGGCATTATGATAGACGCTGTCGCCCACCAGTGTCTTACCCCCGTCGCGCATGACGGACCGTCCAAACAGTTCAGAGCGCTCCGTCTTGGTGTTGTAATAGCCGTCCTCGCTGTAGATATGGCTGCTGCCTGACGTGATATTGGACGGTCCGACGATATGAGCCGTCGAAGTCTGCGTGTCATAATAGAGCGAGTCGGTGGTGAGATACAGTTTTTTGTCGCGCAGCCTGACATCATAATAGAACATGGCCTGCTTGGTATCCGTATGATACTCCCCCCAATCGGAGGTCAGCACAGCAGTGCCATCCACCAGTTTTCCCCCTTCGAAGAAGTTGCCGAACGAATACATGCGGTCATAGTCCAGGGAGTCGCAATAGAGCGTCGACTTCCGATGCTTCAGGATGACATTATAGCGCGCCTGAGCCAGCTGGTCGTCACCATTGTAATAGGCATAGTCGCTGGTGAGCCGCAAGGTGTCGCCCTGCTGCATCCTCACATGTCCCCATGCCTCGAAGGAGTTGCTGACCTCATAGAAATGAGCGCTGTCGCAGTAGAGGTTAGCCCCCATGTGCCGGAAGTGCACGTTGCCATGCAGCACCTGTGCATCGCCATTACGGTACTGGTCATAGAACAAGTTGTCGGAGTGTACCAGATAGACCCGTTTGTCCTCCACCTTTTTCCGTGGAGCACGCTTTCGTGCCGGCTGCATGGCAAACACCATGCCCAGCACGATCAGACTGATTATGACCACCAGGGTTCTTTTCACCTCACCCAGCCTTCGTATTGAAAGTGACAGTCGCGATACCTGTCGTTGACCCGTACATAGGTAGACTTGATGCGCTTCACCAGCCAGTCGTGCAGCACCTGTTCGCGCCGCTTGTTCAGCACCATGTTCTTCATCACCTGGAAATCCTCCGTGATGGTTGCCTTATGCCCTTCCGTGCGGTTCTTCAGCTTCACGATGGCACATACCGTCTTGCCGCGTTCGTTGATCATCTGGAAAGGTTTGGAGATGCCTCCCACCTGCAGCGTGTCCACCGTCTTGGCCACCTCGGCAGGCAAGTCAGCCAGTTTAAAGCGGGAGGTACGTCCCTCCTGCGTGATATTAGCCATCAGACCGTTATTGTTGCGCGTATCCTTGTCGTCGGAGAGCAGCGAAGCACCGGCCTCAAAGGGGAAGTCGCCCTTCAGGATGCTGCTGCGGATGGAGTCCAGACGGTCGATGGCCTTGATGACCGCCGAGTCGCTGACCACCGGCTTGCGCAAGATATGTCGCACCTTGATCTTGTCGCCACGCTTGTCGATGAGCTGGATGATATGATAGCCGAATTCCGACTCCACGATCTTCGACACCTTCTTGGGGTCAGTCAGGCTGAATGCCACGTTAGCGAAGGCCGGGTCCAGCATACCGCGCCCCGTATAGTCCAGTTCACCGCCGCGCCGGGCCGTCCCCGGATCCTCAGAATAGAGACGCGCCAAAGTCTGGAACGTAGACTCGCCCTTGTTGATGCGGTCCGTATATTCGCGCAATTCCTCTTTTACGCGGTTGATTTCCTCCTGTTCTATACGCGGCTGCTGCGTAATGATCTGCACCTCCACCTCCGTAGGGACAAACGGGATGCTGTCCTGCGGCAGTTCCTTGAAATAGCGGCGCACCTCGGCAGGCGACACCGTGATGTCCTTGACCAGCTTCTGCTGCATGCCCTGCACCATCTGCCGCTCGCGGTACGACTCACGCAGGTCGGCACGAATCTGGCTCATGCTCTTCTTGTGGTATTCCTCCAGCTTCTCGCGAGAGCCAATCATCGAGACCATATTCTCGATATACTGCTCCACGCCCTGCGATATCTCCGATTCCGTCACCTCGACACTATCGATGATGGCCTGGTTCAGGTACAGTTTCTGCACAGCAATCTGCTCAGGAATGGAGCAATCCGGGTCGCCGCTCCAGCGTATGCCCTCCTGCTGACCTTGCAGCCGCATGGCCTCCACATCAGACTTGAGGATAGCCTCGTCGCCAACCACCCAGATGACCTCATCGACCACCGTACCCAGCGAGTCGGAAGGCTGCGACAGCGTCGCAGCATACTGAACCATTGCGGACGACAAAGCCGCAAGTGACAAGAGGATCCTATTCATGCTTATTGACCGTATTTAGAACTTCTTTATTGACGACGACGGGATACTTCCTACGGAGGTCGGCCACCCACAAGCGTTCCATCTCGTCCTGCAAGTCAGCAGTCACCAGTCCGCGTACATCCGTGAAATCCTCCGGTTTCTTGAGCACCTTGCCATAGACGGCATCAATGGGATAGCCCTTGACGCTGTCCACGGCCACATCCTTCACTTTGAAGATTTCGCGGTCTATCAGCTTGTTGTCACCCTTCTTGAAGAGACCCTTCTCCACACGGATACGGATGACAGAGTCGCCATTGAAGGTGGTTCTGAGCGCCTCGTTCCATTCGTCAAACTTCAGTTTCTTGACACAGGCCGCCACCGCCTTCACGTCAGCCTGCTCCTTGACATGATAGGCCATACCCTTGAAGCGAGGCTGGTCCCAAGTGTACTTCTTCTTATTCTTTTTAAAATAGTTGGCCAGTGCCACATCGTCCTTGGCCACCTTATCCCAAACGGTGCTGTTGCTGATTTCATACAGCAGCAAGCCGTCATGATACTCTTTGATCAGATAGCGCATCTCCGGGTCGGCCTCCGACAGGGAGTCGGTACGCTCCTTGATAATCATGTCGCGAGTAATCACATTGTCAGAAGCCTTGACCATCGCGTTGATTTTCCGTTCCGTGATGGCCTTGCGGGCACCCCGCTGTTCCAAGAACTTCATAATGCTTTCGCGGTGGAAGTCAAACGGTTCCAGCTGCTTGCGCTCCTTGACCAGCACGATATGCCAGCCGAACGGCGACTGGAAGGGTTCGCTCATCTGTCCCGGCTGCAAGGCAAAGGCAGCATCCTCAAACTCCTTCACCATCTGATGGCGGCTGAAGAAACCCAGCACTCCGCCACGGGAGGCAGTCCCCGGGTCCTGCGACACCTGCTTAGCCAGCGTCTCGAAGTCGGCCCCGGCCTTCAGGGCGGTATATACGGAGTCGATGCGCCGCTTGGCCTCCTTCAGTTCTTCGTCGGTAGCCTTCTGCTTGGTCAGCATCAGGATATGCGCCGCATTGACCAGTCCGTCAGGACCTATACTCGCCTTGGTCTGGTCGTACACCTTATGAGCCTCTGCCAGCATGTCGGCATCGGTGGTGAACGTCGGCAGCACCTGCTGGTCGCGATACTGTGCAAATTCCGTCCGGAAAGACGTCGTCGTATCCAGGCGAGCATCCAGGGCCGCCTGGACCTTCAGCTTATAGTTGATAAACAAGTCGACATACTCGTCAACCGTTTTCTTGTCGATGACCCCGTCAGTGTTGTTTTTATTATAGGAATACTCGAATTCCGAACGAGGCACATTAACCCCGGCAATGGTCATAATGACGGGATCGGCCTTCGACTGCGCCATCAGCGCAACACCTGGAACTGCCGCCAACAGGACGGCCACTATCTGCTTAATCATTGGGGCGACTGTAGTTAGGAGCTTCTGATGTAATGGTAATGTCGTGCGGATGGCTCTCGTTGACACCAGCATTGGTGATGCGAGTAAACTTGGCCTCATGCAGCTTCTCGATGGTGGGAGCACCACAGTAGCCCATACCTGAGCGCAAGCCGCCCACCATCTGGTAGATGACCTCCTGCACGGTACCTTTGTAGGGTACGCGGCCCGCAATACCCTCCGGCACCAGTTTCTTCACGTCCTTGGTGTCAGCCTGGAAATAGCGGTCCTTGGAGCCATGCTCCATGGCCTCCAGAGACCCCATGCCGCGATACGACTTGAACTTACGTCCGTTGTAGATGATGGTGTCGCCGGGGCTCTCCTCAGTACCGGCTACCAGCGAACCAATCATGACACAGGAGCCACCAGCAGCCAACGCCTTCACGATGTCACCCGAATAGCGCAGGCCACCATCGGCAATCAGGGGGACGTCGGTGCCTTTCAGGGCGCTGTACACATCATAGACGGCACTCAACTGAGGCACACCCACGCCGGCCACCACACGCGTCGTGCATATTGAACCCGGGCCGATGCCCACCTTGACGGCATCAGCACCATTGTCCACCAACATCTTGGCAGCCTCACCGGTGGCAATGTTACCCACCACGATATCAATCTGCGGGAACGAAGCCTTCGCTTCACGCAATTTATCGACGACACCCTTGGAATGGCCGTGCGCCGTATCAATCACGATGGCGTCAGCACCGGCATTCACCAGCGCCTGCATACGTTCCAGGGTATCCACCGTGACGCCGACGCCGGCAGCGACGCGCAGCCGACCCTTATCATCCTTGCAAGCCATCGGCTTGTCCTTGGCCTTCGTGATATCCTTATAGGTGATCAGACCCACCAGACGGTTGTCCTTGTCCACCACCGGCAGCTTCTCGATTTTGTTCTCCTGCAGAATCTGAGCCGCAGCCGTCAAGTCCGTCTGCTGATGCGTGGTGACGAGGTTTTCCTTCGTCATGACATCATCAATCTTGCGGTCCAGCCGGCGCTCAAAGCGCAGGTCACGGTTGGTGACGATGCCCACCAGGCGGTTGTCCTCGTCAACCACGGGAATACCCCCGATGTGATATTCCGACATAATATCCAAAGCATGGGCCACCGTCGACCCACGACGGATGGTGACCGGGTCGTAAATCATGCCATTCTCTGCACGCTTGACGATAGCCACCTCGCGGGCCTGGTTCTCTATCGACATGTTCTTGTGGATGACGCCGATACCCCCTTCGCGGGCAATGGCAATGGCCATCTGGCTCTCAGTCACCGTGTCCATAGCGGCGGTCACGAAAGGAACGTTCAGCTCGATGTTACGCGAAAAGCGGGTACGGAGTTCCACCGTCTTGGGCAACACCTCTGAATAAGCGGGAATCAACAGGACGTCGTCAAATGTCAAGCCGTCCATCACAATCTTGTCTGCAATAAATGAAGCCATAAATAATACCTTTCTTTAAATATTGCGTGCAAAATTAGTCATTTTTTCTGAGACGGCAAGCATTTTCTCCTATTATTAATAGGATTTAACGCATCAGGAGTACCACCCTGCCCTGTTTGTCGAGTGACACGGAGGCCGTCATCTTCCCCTGGCGAAAAGTCTTCCCGTCGTCAGCAGTGAAGCCGTAGGTCTGCAAGTCTTTCCGTATGGCCTCCGCATCATCCATGGCCGTCAGGGTGATGGCCGTGATGCCCTGCTTACGTCGCTGCAGCGAGGCAGCCGCCTGATAGTCACCCATCTGGAAGGTTGCCGGCAGCACCTTCGCCGTCAGTTTTCCGACCGTATAATCATAGTTGCGCAGCACGTTCTGCGCCCCTTTGACGGTCCGGTTCTGGAGCAGTTTCACGCCCAGTCCCACCAGGTCGGTATGCCGGCAGGCCTCGGCCAGTCCCGCCTCGATGTGGCGAGGGGCAGTCTCATATTCCTTGTCGTCCATCTCGTCGTAGGCCATCCGGTAGGCTTTGGCATCATCCAATGCGAAACTCAACGTATAGCAGCTGCTCAGCGAGCCGCGCTCGTAGTGCAGGTTGACGGTACCAAGACGCGTCTGGATGGTATAGGCCTCACCCTGGTTGTCCACATAGCCCATGCCATACACCTTCTGCAGCTGCCCCTTCAGTGCCAGGAAACGCGCTACGACCTCCTTCTCGGAATTATAGACAGTCTCGTCGGCGACATCGACCGCATACACCCGTGCCGACTGGTCTGTCACGGCCAAGGTCACCGTGGAGCGTACTCCGAAGACCTCACCGTCATAGATGTACGACTTGGACGTCTGCTTCCCCTCCGGTTTACGTTCTGCGAAGCCCTGCTCCAGCAACAGTTGCTCAAAGCGTTCAACCCTGATACCCAACGGAATACCCAGGAAGGCATTGCGGTTGTTGCTGTTGTCTGTCAGCGTGGTGACATCCACCAATGCCGTCTGGACAGCATCATCAATACCGTCCGTCTTCGGGGCAGCCTTCTGTTCCGTCTTGGCCTTCTTTTTCTTAAACAGTTTCTTAAAGAACTGAGCCTCTGCCGGTTCACTAACCAGTGCCAGGGCCAGACCTATCATGAGTAGTTTCTTCATATCAGTTTGCCATTTCCGAAATAAATTTGATGCGCACCAGACGAATCTCTTCCTCCGAGCACTCCTTTCCCAACTCCTTGAGAGCCTCTTCCAGCGAGTCGGTATTGCTCTCGGCAAAATAGTCGTAGATGTCGTCCACGTGGTCTTCATCCATCACCTCTTCCAGGAAGTAGTCGATGTTCAGCTTCGTGCCGCTATAGACGATGGCCTCCACCTCGTCCAGCAAGTCGTCGAATTCCAGTCCCTGGGCCGTAGCAATATCGTCGAGGGCTATCTGGCGGTCAATGGCCTGTATGATTTTCACCTTCAGAATAGACTTCTTGGCCACCGTACGGACACGCAGGTCAGAATGGCGCTCGATTTCGTTCTCGTCGCAGTAGCGCTTGATGAGGTTGACAAACTCCTTGGCGTATGGCTGGCGCACCTTTCCTTCGCCCACCCCCTGGATATTCTTCAGTTCCTCAAGGGTGACGGGATAGTCGGTAGCCATCTGCTCGATGCTGACATCCTGGAAAATCACGTAGGGCGGACGCCCCAGTCGCTTCGACACCTTCTTGCGCAGGTCCTTCAGCATATTGCTCAGCGTCGGGTCGAGGGCACTCGTGCCGCCCTCATGGTCGGCGGCAATGTCGTAGTCTTCGTTGAACTCCTTGTCTTCCACAATCATGAACGACACAGGATTCTTCATAAACTTCTTACCCTCCGAGGTCAGCTTCAGCAGACCGTAGTTTTCAACGTCCTTCTTCAGATAGCCGGCTATCAGCGCCTGTCGGATGACGGGGTTCCACAGCTTCCCCTCATAGTCCTCGCCGGCACCGAAGAGTTCGTGCTTGTGATGCTTATGGGCCAGGATCTCCTCCGTCTCACGTCCCGACACGAAGTCGACAATATAGTCGGCACGGAAATTCTCCTTCAGCGCCTGCACGGTATTCAGCACGATGACCAGCTGCTCCATGCCCTCCACCTTGGTCTTGGGATGCAGACAGTTGTCGCAGTTATGGCAGTTGTCCTCTTTATATTCCTCACCGAAATAGTGGAGCAGCATCTTCCTGCGGCATACCGACGTCTCGGCATATGCTGCCGTCTCTGCCAGCAGCTGCCGTCCGATGTCCTGCTCGGCCACGGGCTTGCCCTCCATGAACTTGTCCAGCTTCTGAAGGTCCTTCTGGGCATAGAAGGTGATACACATGCCCTCGCCGCCGTCGCGTCCGGCACGTCCCGTCTCCTGATAGTAGCCCTCCAGCGACTTGGGAATATCGTAGTGGATGACGAAGCGCACGTCGGGTTTGTCGATGCCCATGCCAAAGGCGATGGTAGCCACGATGACATCTATCGACTCCATCAGGAAGTCGTCCTGAGTCTGCGACCGCAGCCCCGAGTCCAGTCCGGCGTGGTAGGCCGCCGCCTTGATGTCGTTGGCTTTCAGAATTTCAGCCAGCTCCTCGACCTTTTTGCGCGAAAGACAATAGATGATGCCCGACTTGCCGGGATGCTGCTTGATGAACTTGATGATGTCCTTGTCGACGTCAGAGGTCTTCGCACGTACCTCATAATACAGGTTCGGACGGTTGAAGGAGCTCCTGAACTCCTTGGCATCCATGATGCCCAGGCTTTTCTTGATGTCGGTGCGCACCTTATCGGTGGCCGTTGCCGTCAGCGCGATGACCGGTGCCGCACCTATCTCGTTGATAATCGGACGGATGCGCCGGTACTCCGGTCGGAAGTCGTGGCCCCACTCAGAGATGCAATGAGCCTCATCGATGGCATAGAAGGATATCTTGGCCTGTTGCAGGAATTCCACATTCTCATCCTTCGTGAGCGACTCCGGGGCCACATAGAGCAGCTTGGTCTTTCCCGACAGGATGTCAGCCTTCACCTGGTCGATGGCACCCTTGTTCAGCGATGAGTTCAGGTAGTGTGCCGTACCCTCGTCGCTCATCGAGCTGATGACGTCGACCTGATTCTTCATCAGGGCTATCAGCGGCGAGATGACGATGGCCGTGCCTTCCATCAGCAACGACGGCAGCTGGTAGCACAGCGACTTGCCGCCGCCGGTGGGCATCAGCACAAAAGTATCGTTACCGTCGAGCACATTCTGAATGATGGCTTCCTGGTCGCCCTTGAACTTGTCGAAGCCGAAATATTTCTTCAGGGCTTCCGTGAGGTTTTGTTTCTTCTTTGCCATAGGCCTTATGGTTTTAATGCAAGTGCGACTTGTCGATTTGCTTCTGTGCGTAGTCAGCCGTCACTTCAAAGGATTTTACTCGTTTGGAAGGTATCTCAAACATTGCATCCATCATGATGTTCTCCACGATGGAGCGCAGTCCGCGAGCACCCAGTTTGTATTCTACCGCCTTGTCGACAATCAGCTTCAGCGCATCGGGAGTGAACGACAGCTGGATGCCGTCCATCTCAAACAGCTTCTTATACTGCTTCACGATGGAGTTCTTGGGCTCTGTCAGTATCTTGGTCAGCGCGTCCTTGTCCAGCGGATTCAGATAGGTCAGCACGGGCAGACGACCGATTATCTCGGGTATCAGTCCGAACGACTTCAGGTCCTGGGGGGCAATATACTGCATCAGGTTCTCCTTGTCGATCTTCCGTACGTTCTGCACCGAGTTGTAGCCCACCACATGGGTATTCATGCGCTGGGCGATCTTGCGCTCAATGCCGTCGAAGGCACCACCGCAGATAAACAGGATGTTACGGGTGTCAACCTTGATATACTCCTGGTCAGGGTGCTTGCGACCGCCCTTTGGCGGCACGTTGACATCGGTGCCCTCCAGCAGCTTCAGCAGCCCCTGTTGCACACCCTCGCCGCTCACGTCACGCGTGATGGAGGGATTGTCCGACTTGCGGGCTATCTTGTCGATTTCGTCGATGAAGACGATGCCACGCTGGGCGGCCTCCACGTTATAGTCGGCCACCTGGAGCAGACGGGTCAGGATGCTCTCCACGTCCTCGCCCACATAGCCGGCCTCGGTAAACACGGTGGCGTCGACAATGGTGAACGGGACATCCAGCAGTTTGGCTATGGTGCGCGCCAGGAGGGTCTTTCCGGTTCCCGTGGAGCCCACCATGATGATGTTCGACTTCTCGATCTCCACGCCGTTGTCGTCAACGGGCTGCTGCAAGCGCTTATAGTGGTTGTAGACCGACACCGAGAGATAGCGCTTGGCCTCGTCCTGGCCGATGACATACTGGTCGAGATAGTCTTTGATTTCCTTCGGCTTCGGCACGCGCTTCACCTTGAAGCCGTCGGTCGACTTCTTGGCATCGGGGCCATAGCCGTTGGCAGTAGCCACCTGGTAGGCCTGCACGGCGCAGTCCTCACAGATGCAGCCTTCCAAGCCTGTTATCAGAAGCCTGACGTCCTTATCGCTCCTTCCGCAGAAATTACAATGTTTTCTTGCCATTACTTTTCCTTCTCTCCTCTTACTTCTTCTTGAGCACCTGGTCTATCATGCCATACTCCCTGGCCTCCTCTGCCGTCATCCAGTAATTGCGGTCAGAGTCGTTCCACACCTTGTCGTAGGGCGTGTGCGAATGCTCCGAGATGATGGTATAGAGCTCTTTCTTGAACTTCATAATCTCCTTGGCCTCAATCTCAATGTCGCTGGCCTGACCCTGCACGCCACCTAAGGGCTGGTGAATCATCACGCGGCTGTGGGGCAGTGCCGAGCGCTTACCCTCCGTGCCGGCCACCAGCAGCACGGCAGCCATCGAGGCAGCCATACCCGTACAGATGGTAGCCACGTCGCTGGAGATAAACTGCATGGTGTCGTAGATGCCCAGACCGGCCGTCACGCTGCCGCCCGGGGAGTTCAGATAGATGCTGATGTCCTTGCCGGAGTCAACGGAGTCGAGATACAGCAGCTGTGCCTGCAGCGTGTTGGCGGTATAGTCGTCAATCTGCGTGCCAAGAAAGATGATGCGGTCCATCATCAGGCGTGAGAAGACATCCATCTGCGTCACGTTCAGCTGACGCTCCTCCAGGATGTAGGGATTCAGATACTGGGCCTGGGCGCTCATCACTTCGTCGAGCACAAGGCCATTGATACCGAGATGCTTGGTAGCATATTTCCTAAAGTCGTTGTTCATAATCATTCTTGCAAAGTAAATACAAAATTACGAAAAAAAGTCGGAACGCCAACACATTCCGACTTTATTTTTGGTTAAAGAATTATAAATTGGCTTTTGGGGCTCTGCTTATTGATATTTGTCAGGCCGCCGAAGCCTATTTCTCCTGCAGCATCTTCTGGAAGTCCTCCAGCGAGATGCTCTTCTCGTTCAGCTTCACGACACCCTTCAGGGCAGCGGTCAGCTTCACGTCGACGGCGCGGTCAACGAGTCCGTCGACATTCTCGCGCTTCTTCAGCATCTCCTGAGCGTAGTTGTCCAGATACTCTTCGGGAACGTTCGACATGCCATACTGGGCAAACTGGGCGCGGGCAGCTTCCTTGGCGATGCCCTTCAGGTCGTCGTCGTCCACCTTGATGCCCTGGGCTTCCACCAGCTGCTCCTTGATGAGGTGCCACTTCAGCTCCTTGATGCTGCCCTCGAAGTTCTTCTCCACGAAGTCGGCACCCTTGTCCTTGTTGTTCTGCAGCATGACGCGCTTCAGCAGGGCCTCGGGGAACACCAGGTCGCCGACCTTCTTCTCCAGGTAGGCACGGACGTCCTGCAGGAACTTATAGTCGGAGTCGGTCTTCAGCTGCTGGCCAATCTGGTCGGCAATCTTCTGGCGGAACTCCTTCTCGTCCTTCACAGCACCCTCGCCGAAAGTCTGGTCGAACAGCTGCTGGTTGACCTCAGCCTTCACGAAGCGGCTGATTTCGGTAATCTGGTAAGTGAAGTCGCCGGTATGCTCGGCCACCTGGCTCTTGTCAATCTTCATCAGGCTCGACACCTCGACATCGCTCTCGGGATAGGCCTTGCGGGGGTTCCAGGTGATGACGTCGCCCAGCTTGCTGCCGTCGAAGAGCTTCTTCTGGTCGTCCACCTTGATATACTGGGGCATCAGCACGGCGTCGGCCACCTCGATGGTGCCGTCCACCTCGCGCAGGTCGCCTTTCAGCATGTCGCGCTGCTCAGCATCGTAAGCCTCTACCTTCTCATACTGTCCGGCACGCAAAGCATACATGTCCACCTGCTGGTCGATGAGCTTGTCGTCGACCGTGATATTATAATAGTCCACCTTGTCCTTGCCGCTCAACTTGGCCTCAAACTCGGGAGCCACGGCAATATCGAACTTAAAGGTCAGCGTCTCGTCCTTCTCGAAATCCTGGGGCACCTGGTCCTCGCAAGGCAGGGGCTCGCCCAGCATCTGAATCTTGTTCTCACGCACATAACCATACAGTTTCTCGCCAAGCAGCTTGTTAACCACGTCAACCTTGACGCTGGTGCCGAACTGGCGCTTGATCATGCCCATAGGGGCCTGACCGGGGCGGAATCCGGGTACGTTAGCACGCTTACGATAGTCTTTCAGAGTCTTGTCGACCTCCTGCTGATAGTCTTCTTTCTCCACCGTGATGGTCATCAGGCCATTCACCTTGTCAGCAGCTTCAAATGTGATATTCATCTTTTCTTATACCTTATTTATATTATATAATTCTGTTTTGAGCGTGCAAAGGTACAAACATTTAGCCGAATCACCAAATTTTTCCTGCTTTTTAAGTTCATTTCACACGAAAAGGACTCAGGAGAACGGAAATGTCAAGAAAAACGAGGTTACGGCTCACTGCGAGTGAGCCGTAACCTCACTAAGAGTGAGCCGTAACCTCACTCGGAGTGAGCCGTAACCCCGCTGGGAGAGGGGCAGAGAGGGCGGAGCGGTAATGTTTCGAATTGACGGCGGTTGAACGATGTGTTCCCGATGTGTTCCCGATGTGTTCCACCATAACCACACCGTAACTCTTTATTAATTAGATATTTACATTCTACCTTTTTACTCTGGAACGGATGGAACGGATTAAAATGGAAAAATTGGGGGTCTAAAAAAAAACAAACGCTAGCAGCATAGGAATAGAACAATGTGTTCCAGGCATCAATGTGTTCCGGACTCAAAGAAAAAAGCCCACCTGAAAAGGCGGACCTGATGCTTATGAGTATGTTCTAACCCACTGCAAGACTGAGCCCCTACTCCCCCATCAGACTGTTCAGATAGACTTCGAGGGCGGTGTAGCCTTCCTGCGAGATGACCTTGTTGCGGTCGGCCGGGTCGGTAGGGTCGAGGTTATGGAACATCTCCCACGAGTCGTCCATGCCATCGTGGTCGTTGTCGACGGCAGCCAGTGCACGGCCATATTCTGGCCAGCCGCCCACATCGGCCGGCGCGTCGATGATGCCCTGCCGATGGGCACTCTGGCCACTGTAGCGGGGCTGTCCGCTCCTGACATCCTCGACGATGCGCCGCTCCACGGCATCGCGGTGGATGGTGCCGGCCTTCTCCAGCACGCTGTTATAGGCACTCTTGGCCGACTCCGCCGGGGTGAGGTATCTGGTATAGCCGGGTTTGCTGATAGGTTCCTTCTGCTTCATCTCGTCGACAGAGAAGCCCGTCTTGTTGCTCACCAGCTTCCAGTTGTTGCGGGCCTTCTTCCCCTCCATCACGTTGTCGGCGAAATACCACTGTGAGGGGCCGGTCAGCGTCTTGCCCTTGCGGGCGGCAGAGAGCTCGATGAACACATTGTCGTCAGGATGTGCCGGACCGGGCTTATAGTAGTTGCCCACGAAGTTGCACTCATGACTGCTGCCCGGGCCGGCCTCGTTCTCGCCGCCATAGCAGGAATTGCGGCGGCCCCAGTTGAAGTTGACATTATTCTGATATTCCAGAAACACATTCTTGTCGCCCCGTGGATTGGTCGCCCCGTTGATGCGTGCGCTGCGGCTGTCGTTGCAGGCCAGCAGGTTATGGTGGAAGGTAGCCGGCGAGCCGCCCCACTGGCAGCCATAGCCGCGCACACCCTTCTTATGGCCTGCGTCGTAGAGTCCTTCGTGGATGATGCACCATTGCAGCGTGGTGTAGTGGTTGTCGTACATGGTGACGTTCTCCTCGCCGCTCCATCCGAAGCAGCAGTGGTCGATGACGATGTTGGTGGCATTCTCGATGCCTATGGCCCCACCCTCGATGAAGTTCTCCTTCTTCGACTTCGAGGGGTCGCCCTTGGTGCCCAAGCGGGCACGTATGTTGCGGATGATGACATTCTCGGAGCCGCCCAGGTTCAGCTTGCCGCCACGCAGCAGGATGCCCTCGCCGGGCGCCGTCTGTCCGGCAATGGTGACATTCTTCAGTTTGGCGCGGATGGAGTTCTCGCCCTTGCGCTGCGGGTTGGGACCGATGTCGATGATACCCGTCACGCGGAATACGATGGTGGCATTCTCGCGACCGGCCTCCGTCAGTGCCCACCGCAGGGAGCCCTGACCGGAATCGTTCAGGTTGGTGACCTCCACCACCCGGCCGCCCCGGCCACCGGAGGCATACTTGCCAAAGCCCTCCGCCGTGGGGAAGGCTTTCAGCGGCTGGCCCTGCACGGTCAGCACGCCAGCCAGCGCTATCAACAGTGTACTCAGTATCTTCATATCGCCACTCTCTGTTGTTGCAGGGTTACTGTTGTTCGGCCTCGTACAGCACCTGTTCCCTGCGGCGGCGCTCCTCCTCCAGTTTCGAGAAGTCTTTCTTCTGCAGCACGAAGTTGCTGCCCAGGTATTTCTCCTTCACGATGGGGTTGACGGCCAGTTCCTCGGGCGACCCCTTGAACAGGATGCGCCCTTCGAAGAGCAGGTAGGCACGGTCGGTGATGTTCAGCGTCTCGTGCACGTTATGGTCGGTAATCAGGATGCCGATGTTGCGGTATTTCAGCTGCCACACAATCTGCTGGATGTCCTCCACGGCAATGGGGTCGACGCCGGCGAAGGGTTCGTCGAGCATGATGAACTTGGGCTCGATGGCCAGACAGCGGGCAATCTCCGTACGGCGACGCTCGCCACCCGACAGGCGGTCGCCCAGGTTCTTGCGCACCTTCTGCAGGCGGAACTCGCGGATCAGGCTCTCCAACTTCTCCTCGCGCTGCTGGCGCGTCTTGTTCGTCATCTCCAGCACCGACATGATGTTGTCTTCCACCGACATCTTGCGGAATACGGAGGCCTCCTGGGCCAGGTAGCCGATACCTGCACGGGCTCGTTTATAGACGGGATAGGAGGTCACGTCCTCGTCGCCCAGAAAGATATGTCCGCCGTTGGGCACTATCAGTCCCGTGGTCATATAGAAGGAGGTGGTCTTGCCGGCACCATTGGGTCCCAACAGACCCACGATCTCACCCTGTTTGACGTCAAACGACACGTCGTTCACCACCGTGCGCTTGCCGTAGATTTTCACCAGTCCTTCCGTGCGCAGCACCAGTCGTTCCGACTCCTGTGCCTGTCCTTGCATGTTCATTGTTTCATCCATTTCGCTTGCAAAGGTACGAATAAGTGAGCGAAAATGCAAATTTATTTGCAATTTTCCGAACGGGAGTACCTAAGACCGAAGGTCAAAGGTACGAATAAGTGAGCGAAAATGCAAATTT
>CAMOQW010000032.1 GCA_946623195.1 uncultured Prevotella sp. | reverse complement strand
TTCTCGCGTTGTACGGAGATGGCTGTTGCAGAACCCTCTGCATCAGCCTTGCGCTACCTGCACCAGACGCTGGTGCTGGCATGTGCCGAGGCCTTGCGCGACAGCAGGCAGGCCTTTGGCAACCTGTTTGCTCAGGTAGACTATCTGTGCAAGCGCCACCACGTGGCACTGCGCGACCGCATAGCCATCCAGCAGGCGCGGCGGCGCTCCAACGGCGGCGAGGCGACGTCGGCAGACGACTGGCGCTATGACGTCAGGGCTCTGGCGCACTTTATCTCTGCAGTATTCCAAACGGCCATTCCCCATGAGCTGCTCATCAGCATTCCTGCCAACGCCAAGCCACTGGACAGTGCCAACGGCCCCAGTCTGCGCTACATCCGCTGCGTGGCAGACAGCTGGGACGACACCTACATCTACGCCACCACCGCCGAGGGCGGTTCCGTTTGCGTCAGCATCACCGACGACTCGCTGCCCGCCCTGCTGCGCCCTGCCATGCAGCTCAATCTGCTGGACTGCCATGCCGACGGTGTCACCATCCGGCCCGGACTTGTCGTCGTGGAGCCCGACTACCTGCTGGACATATCGGCGGTGGCGGCCTGTTTCCAGGATTATGGCCATCATCCCGTCAGCTTTTTCTATCAGCAGTTGCGACCCCGGGGCTGTTCACAGCCCATCTTGTTGGGTAATCTGGCCGGCAGTGTGCTCGACAACCTCATCAATCAGCCCGACCGGCAGCTGACGGACACCCTGCGCCAGAGTTTCCGCGAGCAGGCCCTGCAGTTCTGCACCTGCGAGGGTTTCGATGCCCAGCGCTTCAAGCAGGATGCCGCCAGCCAGTGGGGCAACATCCGTGAGGCCGTCGACATACTCTTTGGCAGCCAGCATCCCGATACCGCTTCACCACACCATCACGACGCGCCAGCTTGCTACCACCGCGAAAAAGCCCTGCTGGAGCCTTCCTTCGTCTGCGAGCAGCTGGGGCTGCAGGGCCGCGTGGACCTGATGACCACCGACATGCGGCTGCTGGTGGAGCAGAAGTCGGGCAAGCGATGGGGCAAGTACAAGGAGGACCACTACGTACAGCTGCTGCTCTACTATGGGGTGCTGCGCTATAACTTCCACCTCTCTGCCGACCAGGTGGACACACGCCTGCTCTACTCCAAATACCCCGCCCGCGAGGGGCTGGTGGTCATCAACTACTACCAGCAGCTCTTCCGCGAGGCCATCAGTCTGCGCAACCGCATCGTGGCCATGCAGACTGCCATTGCCCGCGAGGGCTTTGCCACCATACTGCCACAGCTGACGGCCGGGCAGCTGCTGGAAAACCAGCAGAAGGCCGACTTCTTCCATCGCTACATCCGACCGGAAGCCGATAGTGTACTGGCACCCCTGCACCGGCTTCCTGATGCCGAGCGCGACTACATGGAACGCATGGTGACCTTTGTATGCCGCGAACAGCTGGCACAGAAGGTGGGCGTACAGGAAGGGCAGGGCGGCGCACAGGCCGACCTCTGGCACATGCCGCTGTCGGAGAAGCTGGACAGCGGCAACATCCTGACAGGACCGCTGCTGCGCTCTGCGGCAGATACGCTGGTGGTCAGCATCGACACCACCGCCACGCTGCCCAATTTCCGGCGTGGCGATATGGTGTATGTGTATCACTACAAGCAGCAGCCCGACGTTCGCGCGAACATATTATATAAAGGGGTCATCCTGCAACTCACGGATACGGAGGTGACCGTCAGGCTCAACGACGTCCAACAGAACAGCCGGCTCTTCGTGGAGGGCAACTATGCCGTAGAACATGCCTCCTCCGACATCGGCACAACATCGGCCCTGCGCTCCATCCATGCCTTCTGCACGGCTCCGCAGCACAAGCGCGACCTGCTGCTGGGACGGCGTGCCCCGAGGCGCGATGCTGCACGCCAGCTCTCGCGCAGCTATCATCCTCACTACGATGCCGTACTGCAACAGGCCTTTCAAGCGCAGGACTATTTCCTACTGCAGGGGCCTCCCGGTACGGGAAAGACCTCGATGGCCCTGCGCTTCATGGTGACGGAAGAGCTGGCCGCCGCCCACAGCCAGATTCTGCTGATGGCCTACACCAACCGGGCAGTCGACGAAATATGCGCCATGCTCTGCGATGCCGGCATTGACTTCCTGCGACTGGGCAGCGAGACTTCCTGCGACCCGCGCTTCGCCGCCCATCTGCTGGACCAGGCCTTGGGCGACCAGCCCCGACTCAGCGACATGCAACAGTGGCTCAAAGCGGTGCGCGTCGTGGTCAGCACCACCAGTACCATGCTGTCGCGTCCGTTCCTGCTGCAGCTGAAACGGTTTTCGCTATGTATTGTCGACGAGGCTTCCCAGATTCTGGAACCCAACATCATCGGAATCATCAGTTCTGAACGAGTAGAGCGCTTCATCCTGATAGGCGACCACAAGCAGCTGCCGGCCGTTGTGCAGCAGCCTGACGACGAACCCCGGCTGCACGACTGCCGCCGGTCGCTATTTGAACGCCTGCTCAGCGTGGAGCGAGAGGCCCGGCGCAGCGACTTTACGGCCGTGCTGCGCCGTCAGGGGCGTATGCATCCCGACATTGCCAGCTTCCCGAACGAGATGTTCTATCAGCGCGAGCAATTAGAGTGTGTGCCATGTGACCATCAGCTGGAAACGTCGCTGCACTATGACCAACCTGCCGAAGACGACCTTGACCGGCTGTTGAGCCGGCGGCGCGTGCTCTTCCTGCCTTCCAAGCCCTGCCACAGCCTGACCGTCAGCGACAAGGTGAACGTTTCCGAAGCACGCATCGTAGCCGACCTGCTACGCCGCATCCTGCGCCAGTACGGCTCTCGTTTTGATGCAGACCGCACGGTAGGAGTCATCGTGCCCTACCGTAACCAGATAGCAATGATCCGACATGAGATAGCCCGTCTTGAACTGCCCCAGCTTCACGACATCACCATCGATACCGTTGAGCGATACCAGGGTTCGCAACGCGACGTCATCATCTATTCTTTCACCGTCCAGCAGCCCTATCAGCTCGACTTCCTTACCAGTGCCTGCTTTGAGGAAGACGGCCACACCATCGACCGCAAACTCAACGTGGCCATGACGCGTGCCCGCAAGCAACTGCTCATGACCGGCCATGCTGCACTGTTAAGGCGCAACCCCCTGTTTGCGGAACTGATTAAGCGCTATGCCGTTCAACCCACCGTACCTTCCAGCGACACGCTGAGCAGCTTTTGAGCCTCTACGGCAAACTCCATCGGGAGCTTCTGCAGCACCTCCTTGGCATAGCCGTTGACGATAAGACCCACGGCCTGTTCGGTGGGAATACCGCGCTGGTTGCAGTAGAAGAGCTGGTCTTCGGAGATTTTCGATGTCGTGGCCTCATGTTCAAAGACTGCCGTGTCGTTGTGAACATCCATATAGGGGAAGGTGTGTGCACCACATGTGCTGCCCAGCAACAGCGAGTCGCAACTGGAGTAGTTGCGGGCATGGTCGGCGGTGGAGGCTGCCCTCACCAGTCCACGGTAGGAATTCTGGCTGTGACCGGCCGAGATGCCTTTCGAGATGATGGTCGACTTGGTGTTGCGCCCTATGTGAATCATCTTCGTGCCCGTGTCGGCCTCCTGATAGTTGTTGGTCACGGCCACGGAGTAGAATTCTGCCTGAGAATTGTCACCCCGAAGGATACACGACGGATACTTCCAGGTGATGGCGCTGCCCGTTTCCACCTGGGTCCACGACAGCTTGGAGTCGGCACCGCGCAGGTCGCCGCGCTTGGTCACCAGGTTCAGCACTCCGCCCTTGCCGTTCTCGTCGCCGGGATACCAGTTCTGCACCGTAGAGTATTTCACCTCAGCACGGTCTTTGACGATGATTTCCACAATGGCGGCGTGCAGCTGGTTCTCGTCGCGCATGGGGGCCGTACAGCCTTCGAGATAGCTGACGTAGGCATCGTCGTCGGCAATGATGAGTGTACGTTCAAACTGTCCCGTATTGCGAGCATTGATGCGGAAATAACTGCTCAGTTCCATGGGGCACCGCACGCCCTTGGGGATGTAGACGAAGGAACCGTCGCTGAACACGGCTGAATTGAGGGCAGCAAAGAAATTGTCGCGATAAGGCACCACCGAACCTAAGTATTCGCGCACCAAGTCGGGGTGTTCCTTGATGGCGTCGCCGATGGAACAGAAGATGACGCCCTTTTCGCGCAGCTTCTCACGGAAGGTGGTTTTCACGCTCACCGAGTCCATGATGGCATCAACGGCGGTATTGCCGCTCAGTGCCAGGCGCTCCTCCAGGGGGATGCCCAGCTTGTCGAAAGTCTTCTCCAGTTCCGGGTCGATGGTTGCAGATTTTCCGGTTTTTCCGGCCGTGGGGTCAGCGTAGTAGCTGATAGCCTGATAGTCGATGGGCGGCACGTGCACGTGGCCCCACGTCGGTTCCTTCTGTTCTTGCCAATAGCGGAAGGCCCGCAGCCGGAAGTCCAGCATCCATGCCGGTTCACCCTTCTTGGCCGAAATCAGCCTGACCACCTGTTCGTTCAGTCCCTTCTCTATCACCTCCGTATGTATATCCGTGGTAAAGCCGAACTCATACTTCTGTTCAGCTACCTGGCGTACAAACTTATTGTCGTTCTCCATACACTTCTTTTGTATCACGTATTTCGTGCAAAGGTACGACATTCCTCCGAATTATCAGCAAAAAGAAAGAAAAAACATTCAGAAAGGCCTTTAGAATCCTATTCTCCGTCGTTTTCTCCCTGAAGGTTGTCATCCCATTCGCCGATGGGGCGATGGCGGCGCATATTGCGCGGATGGTGCTCCAGGATTTGCTGGCGCAGGGTGGTCATATCAATGTGTGTGTAGATTTCCGTAGTGCCAATAGATTCATGTCCCAGCATGGCCTGGATGGCACGGAGGTCGGCACCGCCTTCCAAGAGTGCGGTGGCAAACGAGTGGCGCAGGGTGTGTGGCGAAATGGTCTTGCGAATGCCTGCCTCCACAGCCTGCTGCTTAATCATAATAAGTATCATGGTGCGCGTCAGGTGGGCCCCACGACGATTCAGGAACACGTAGTCTTCTTCGCCGGGTTTGATTTTCATCTGGTTGCGGTCCATAAACCAATACTGCAGTTCCTTGATGGCACGGGGCGAAATGGGCACCAGCCGCTCCTTGGAGCCCTTGCCGAAAACGCGGATGAAGCGCTCCTGCAGGAAGAGGTCTGACAGCTTCAGGTTGACCAGTTCCGACACGCGAAGGCCACACGAGAAGAGTACCTCTATGATGGCGCGGTTGCGCTGGCCCTCCCATTTCGACAGGTCTATCGATGCCTCTAACTGGTCTACCTCTGCCGTCGACAGCACCTCGGGCAGATGTACGCCCAGCACCGGCGACTCAAGCAGCTCCGAAGGGTCGTCGGCCAGATAGCCGTCTAACTGTGCAAACCGGTAGAACGAGCGTACACCACTCAGAATGCGACACTGGGAGGCAGGGCCTATGCCCAAGTCGTGCAGCGAGGCGGCAAAGTGCTGCAAGTCCTCCAGTTGCACGTCGAGCAGGTGCTTGCCTTCTTCCTCCAGATAGTCCATCAGCTTCCAGAGGTCGCGCTCGTAGGCCTCCAGGGTGTTCGCCGAGTAGCCGCGCTGCAACTTCAGGTAACGCTTGTATGCCCGCACTATGTCTTTTGTTTCCTTCATAACCGGTTGCAAAAGTACAAAAAAAAAAGGAATTGATTATTTGGTCAGTCCATTTTTTCTTCGTACCTTCGCGGCAGACTTACTAAAATCAAGAAGAGAGAGAGATGAAGATTCTGATTCTGAATGGCCCCAACCTGAACCTGTTGGGGGTACGTGAGCCCGGCATCTACGGTTCAGCGTCGTTCGAGCAGTACCTGCCACAATTGCAGGCGCGGTATGCCGACATAGAGATAGACTACTTCCAGAGCAACGTGGAAGGAGAGATGATCAACAAGATGCAGGAGGTGGGCTTCACATATGACGGCATTGTGCTGAACGCCGGTGCCTACACCCACACGTCGGTGGCGCTGCACGACTGCATCCGCTCGCTGAAATGCCCTGTGATAGAGGTACATATCTCCAACGTACACCAGAGGGAGGAGTTCCGCCACCACTCGATGATTTCTGCCGCCTGCCGGGGGGTCATCTGCGGATTCGGACTCAACTCGTACAGTCTGGCTGTTGAGGCGCTAAGGGAACAGGAGGCCGCACTTTGAACATTGAAGACTATATCGCCGCCCATATAGACGCTGAGCCAGAATACCTTTACAGGCTCTGGCGCGCTACCAACATCCACATGCTGCATGGGCGCATGGCATCAGGACACTTGCAGGGACGACTGCTGAAAATGCTGGTCGCTATGATTCGTCCACGGAATATTCTGGAGGTGGGTACGTTCAGCGGCTATTCGGCACTGTGTATGGCTGAGGGGCTGGAACCCGGCGGCATGGTTTATACTTTTGAAATCAACGATGAGCAGGAGGATTTCACGCGGCCCTGGATAGAACAGTCGCCCTGGGCCGACAGAGTGCGATTCATCATCGGCGATGCCGTGACTGAGGCCCCACGGTTGGGCATAGTGTTCGACATGGCCTTTATAGACGGCGACAAGCGCACCTATCGCGAGACCTACGAGATGGCCATCGGGCTGGTCAGACGGGGCGGGTTCATCGTTGCCGACAACACGCTGTGGGACGGCCACGTGGTAGACCATAACTACGACCGCGACCCGCAGACGCGAGGCATTGAGACCTTCAACGACTACGTGACAAGCGACCCTCGCATAGAGCGGGTAATACTGCCCTTAAGAGACGGATTAACGCTCATCAGGAAGCTATAAGTAAGAAAAAAACACCATTTTTATCATTTTTCCACTCAAAATGTTGGCCATTACAATAAAAATGCCTACTTTTGCTTACAATTTGTAAACTTCAACTCCGAAACAAATGGATAAGATAGACAATCTTGACAAGAAAATACTCAGTATTCTCTCCAAGAACGCACGCATCCCGTTCAAGGATGTGGCGGCAGAATGCAACGTCAGCCGTGCTGCCATCCACCAGCGCGTGCAGCACCTGATAGAAGCCGGCGTCATTATGGGCAGCGGATTCGATGTGAACCCCAAGTCATTGGGCTATTCCACCTGCACCTACGTGGGTATCACACTGGAGCGAGGCTCCATGTACAAGGATGTCGTAGAGGAACTGCGACTGATTCCGGAAATCGTGGAATGCCATTTCACAACTGGCCCCTACACCATGCTGGTGAAGCTTTATGCCCGCGACAACGAGCAGCTTATGCACCTGCTGAACGGCAAACTGCAGGACATCAAGGGCGTGGTGGCCACCGAGACGCTCATCTCGCTGGAGCAGAGCATCAAGCGAGACATTCCTGTTACCCTTGACGAATAAGAAAGACACTAAAAGAATCTATGACCAATAAATTCGACTGGCGGTCGTACCTTGCGACAGCATACGACCAATTCCCGGAAGCCCAGCGGCGTCCCATCATCGGCATCACGGGCAACTACGACAGCGACTGTTGCAAGTTGTCGGAATCGTACTACGAATCGGTATTGAATGCAGGGGGCATACCCGTCATCATACCTCCACTGGAGGATACCGAATGCATCATCAACACCCTGGAACATATTGACGGACTGCTGCTGAGCGGCGGCGGCGACTTCAACCCGCTGTATGCCGGCGAGGAGCCTCAACCCTGGCTGAAAGCCATCAACGGCAGGCGCGACCTGCCCGAACTGCTCATCACCCAACTGGCCTACAACCGCCAGATACCTATGCTGGGTATCTGCCGGGGCATTCAGACACTGGCTATGGCCCTTGGCGGCAAGGTACGCCAAGACATCAGCAACGTGTCGTCTATCAAGCATTCGCAGGATGCTGAGCGTCAGGAGCCTACCCATAGCGTGAACGTGGAAGAGGGGTCGATACTCTACACACTCTACAACCGGGAAAAGAAGCTTTATGTCAACTCATTCCACCATCAGGTAGTGGGCGACACGGGAAAGAAATTCCGGATAACGGCCAAGTCGTCAGACGGACTGATTGAGGCCATAGAAAGCACCGAATACAAGAGTATTCTGGGCGTACAGTGGCATCCGGAGTGCCTGAAGGACGGACTACCGCTGTTCCGATGGCTCACCAAGGAGGCTGCCGACTTCCGAGCAGCCTGCAACATGCACCGCCGCATACTGACACTGGACACCCACTGCGACACTCCCATGTTCTTCTCACAGGGCGTGAACTTCGGCAAGCGCGACGAACGCATACTGGTAGACCTGCACAAAATGACGGAGGGCCACCAGGACGCCACAATCATGGTGGCCTACTTGCCCCAGCCTCAGATGGGCGAGACATTCTCGTCGAAGGTGCAGTTTGACGTGGACGGTCCCACAACTTATGCCGACCTGATTTTCGACAAGATAGAGGAAATGGTGGAGGAAAACGGCAACTACCTAAGCATAGCCCGTACACCTGCCGACTTGATGGTCGACAAGCGCCAAGGCCGCAAAAGCATCATGCTGGGCATTGAGAACGGACTGGCCCTGGACGGCAAGCTGAAGAACCTGACGCACTTTGCCCAGCGCGGCATCGTCTATATGACGCTGTGTCACAACGGCGACAACGACATCTGCGACTCAGCACGGGGCTGCAACACCCACAACGGTCTCAGCTCGTTCGGCAGACAAGTGGTTCGCGACATGAACAAACTGGGCATCATCGTAGATATGAGCCACGCTGCCGAAAAAAGCTTCTATGACGCTCTGGACTTGTCGGAACAGCCCATTGTGTGCAGCCACTCCAGCTGTCGCACGCTGTGTGACCATCCGCGCAACCTGACCGATGAACAGATGCGCGCACTGGCTGCCAAGGGGGGCGTCATGCAGATAACTCTCTACAACGGATTCCTGGTAAAGGACGGCGAGGCGACTATCGACGATGCCCTGCGCCATCTGGAACACGCCATCAAGGTAATGGGCATCGACCACGTAGGCCTGGGCACCGACTTCGACGGCGACGGCGGCATTCGTGGTCTGGCCAGTTCGTCGGACCTCATCAACTTCACCCGTCAACTGATGGCCAACCATTATACGGAGCGTGACATCCAGAAAATTTGGGGCGGCAACTTCCTGCGCGTGATGAGCCAGGTACAGCGAGTGAGAGAAGATTAACGAAATCGAAACATCGGAACATCGAAACTTCGGAACATCGAATTTAAGAAAATGAATAAAAAACCATACAGCCTCATAGCCCTGTTACTGCTGATGATGACCTGTGCCTGCAGCACAACCAAGAAGAGCCAGCGCGAGCAGACGGTGGTCAACATTGAATTCTGTGCCGACACAGCCTACGCGTTCTGTCAGGCACAGTGCGACTTCGGTCCGCGGACCATGAACAGCGAAGCCCACGAGCAGTGCGCCCAATGGATTCAGCAGCAGTTCGTGAAATACGGCTATCAGGTGACACTCCAAAAGGCCGACCTGAAAGGATACGACGGCACCGTGCTGAGGAGCACCAACATCCAGGCTGCTGCACCCGACGGCTCGCAGTCAAACATTGTATCAGAGGCTAAACCTCGCATCCTCATCTGTGCCCACTGGGATAGCCGCCCCTGGGCCGACAACGACCCGGATGAAGCCAACCACCACAAACCCGTGATGGCTGCCAACGACGGTGCCTCCGGGGTGGCTGTCATGCTGGAACTGGCCCGTCTGCTGTCACAGCACGACTCGGCACGGGTGACCGTCGACTTCGTATGCTTCGATGCTGAAGACTGGGGCGTTCCACAATGGGCCGACGGCATTGACAGCGACTCATGGGCACTGGGGGCACAACACTGGGCCAGTCATTTCGCTGGTCCAAAATACGAATATGCCATCCTGCTCGACATGGTAGGCGGGCAAGGTGCCAAGTTCTATCGTGAGCAGTATTCTATGGAACACGCACGCAATGTGGTGGAAAAGGTGTGGAAGGCTGCCGGGACAGCAGGCTACGGCAGCTTGTTTGTCAAGAAAGACATCGGCTACATTACCGACGACCACGTACCGGTAAACGAAACGGCACACATTCCCTGCATCGACGTCATCAACCACTATCCCGACTGCCAGCAGAGTTCATTCGGTCCAACCTGGCACACCGTCAGCGACGACATGCAACACATCGACAAGAACACACTACAAGCAGTCGGACAAACACTTCTACAACTCATCTACTCAGACTAACAACCTAACCACCACAACACACCAAATCAGACTAAACTTAACTCATGGGAATGCCATTCAGAATCTTTACCAAGACACTATCAGCAAGAATCAGCATCATGATGGTGCTTGCAATAGCTGCATTGCTGACGGTTGCCCTCTTTATCATGTTCAACTATTCGAGGAGGGCCATAAAGGAAGAGGCTGTGCAGAAAGCAGCACTGACGCTGGACGCCACCCTGCAACAGATAGACAACATCCTGCTGAGCGTAGAACAGTCGGCTGGCAACATCTACTGGGACATGCTGCCCCACATCGATGATCCCGAACACATGTTCACTTACGGCAGGAAAGTAGTGGAGGTCAACCCATACATCACAGGAGCAGCCATTGCCATGCAGCCCTACTACTACCGGCAGCGGGGAGAATATTTCATGGTCTACTTGCACCGCAACAAGGGTGACGACAGCCTGGAAGTCAGTCAGTCGCCCATCATCCAGTCGGAGACATTCGGCAACGTGCCCTACACGCAACAAATATGGTACACTCTGCCTATGGAGACAGGGCAAGCATGCTGGATGAGCCCTCCAAAAAACAAGGGGTCAGAGGCCGAGGCTATCATCACGTTTTCACTGCCCATCTACGGCAAGGAGAGAAAGCCCGTCGGCGTGCTGGCCATCGACATATCACTGGCTCTGCTGACGCGAATAGTACAGGAGGCCAGGCCGTCGCCCAACTCATTTGCATTGATGCTGGGCAGCGACGGTTCCTACATCATACACCCTGACAGTTCCAAGCTGCTGCACAGCAGTGTCCAGCAGGATATGGGAAAAGACACTGACCCCACCGTAAAAGAAGCCAGTTTGGCGATGTTGGCTGGCGAGGAAGGATACAAATACGTCAAGCAAGGCGGCAAGGAAGGCTACGTGTTCTATAAGCCCTTCACGAGGTCGGCAGTGCCTGGCCGCGTAAAACAGGAACTGAGCTGGAGCATAGGCATTGTCTACCCGGAGGCTGACATCTTCGGTGAATACAATGAACTGCTCTACATCGTATTCATTGTTGCTGTATGCGGACTGGTGCTATTGTTCCTGCTCTGTCAGGTTATCACCCATCGTCAGCTGCTGCCCTTGCGCCTGCTGACCCGGTCGGCGCAGCGCATTGCCCAAGGCTACTATGATGAACCCATCCCCAGCAGCAGTCAGGATGACGAGGTGGGCAGGCTGCAAGACCACTTCCAGCAGATGCAGCTGTCGCTGGCCGTGAAGGTGGGTGAACTGGAGGAGCTGACCGCGTCGCTTCAGGAGCGCAGCAAGGTGCTGAGCAAGGCATACGAACAGGCCCAGGAAGCCAACCGCGTCAAGACAGTCTTCCTGCACCGCATGACCAACCAGATGATAGAACCCGTAAACGACATCAGCAACTGCGTCAAGACACTCCACGAAAGCGGACAGCAGCTGGAACAAGAGAAGGTCAACCAGCTGGTGAGCGACATACTGGAACAGGGTGCTACCACCGCTACGCTGCTGAAAAAGCTGTTAGATGATTCAGAAACTAATATAAACCCGTAAAACCATGAGAAACTTCTTCAGACATATCAGCCAATCGCTCTCGATAAAACTCAGCATCGGGATTCTGCTGATGGCAGTGCCTGTCTTCATCGTGTCGATAGGTATCGTATTCCAGAAATCACGCAGGAACATCAAGCAGGAAGCCGTAGAACGGGCCTCCAGCGTGCTAAGCACTACGGAACAGCGCATCAGGAGTTTCCTGATAACAGTAGAAACGGCCACCAATGCCAACGACTGGCTGGTGCAGGAACGGTTGGAGCCTGAGGCCTTGCTGAACCTCTCGCGCCGTATTGTGATGCTGAATGCCAACGTCAACGGGTGTTCTATCACGATGGAGCCTAACACATTCCCCCAATACGGACGATTTTTCTCGGCATATTCCGTCCGCGAGGGTGACAGCATCATCACTGTCCGCGAGGGGGAATACGAATATTTCGAGAAAACATGGTACAAGACACCCAAACAACAGGGCAAGCCCTGCTGGGTAGACCCCTTCAACGACTACAACGAAGGTACGCTGTCAGCATCAGCAATGATTGCCTCCTACTGCAAACCGCTCTATAACCGGCGGGGAGACCTCATTGGCGTCATCGCGTCAGACCTGTCGCTGCCCAAACTGTCGAAGGTCATACAGTCGGAAAAGCCCTACCCTAACGCCTACTTCATCATGCTGGGTGAACAGGGGCATATCTTCGTACATCCGGACTCGACGAAATTGGTTAACAAGACCATTTTTACGGGGATGGATGCCCGCCATCAACCTGAAATCATAGCATTGGGGCACCAGATGACAAATGGACAGCAAGGCTTCATGGAGATTAACGTGGGCGGCAAGGCATGCCTGGTGTGCTACCAACCCGTGGCAGGCACGAAATGGAGCCTGGCCATCATTTGCCCAGAAAGCGACATTCTGTACAGCTACTATCAGCTGACCTACATCATCGGACCTCTCATCCTAATCGGCCTGGCGCTCATCCTGTTGTTCTGCCACAAAATCGTGGCGACAGCTATCAGACCGCTGAACCGACTGCTGGACCAATCGCAAATCATTGCATCCGGACGTTACGACGAGCTGATACCCCACAGCCGCCGTCAAGATGCTATAGGGAAACTGCAAAACAGTTTTGCCACCATGCAGGAATCGCTGAACCGCCACATCAGCGACATTGAACACATGAATGCGCAGACAGCCCACCGCAACAAGGAACTGATGCACGCCAACCAGATAGCAGAGGAAGCCGCCAGAAAGAAGATAACGTTCATCCAGAACATGACCCATCAGATCAGGACGCCGCTGAACATTGTCATGGGTTTTGCCCAAGTGCTGCGCGACAGCATCAAGATGCTGCCTGCCGACGAAGTGAAGAGCATGACGGACATGATGAACCACAACGCCCTGACGCTGAATCGTATGGTGCTGATGCTCTACGACAGTTCCGACACGGGTATCGACGAGGAACTGAAGAATCAGATGAAGGAAATGGTGTCGTGCAATGAGATGGCACGCGAAAGTATAGCGTCGACCCTCAAGCACTATCCTGATTTGAATATTCATTTCAATACAGAACTGCCAGACTCGTTCAGAGTCCACACCAACAGACTCTATCTGGTGCGCAGTCTGCGTGAAATACTATACAATTCAGCTAAATACTCAGACGGTCAGCATATTTCACTGCACGTTTCAGCCACAAATCATGACGTTCGCTTCGTCTTTGAAGACACTGGAACCGGGATGGAAGAAAACTACTACGAGCAGATGTTCGAGCCATTCACGAAGGTGAACGAACTTTCGGAGGGACTCGGACTGGGACTGCCGCTCACCAAGCGCCACTGCATCAACCTTGGGGGCGACCTCACACTGGACACCAGCTACCATGAGGGATGCCGCTTCATCATAAGAATACCAAAGAAATAGCTGGGCAGAGGGAATCGCTACAGCTGGCCGGCCTCAACCATCAGTACGACACGTTCTGTCAGACGGTCGACACCCTCTGGGTCGTACTGTTTCTTGAGTGAGGCACCAAATGCCCAGGCAAAGGCCTGATAGAAACCGGCGCGCACCGGACCGAGGAAAGCCTGAATGAGCTCGTAGCCTGAAGAGTGGCTCTCGCGATAGATCAGCTTGATGAGCAGCTTGCCCTGTGAGTAGGTCAACTTCTTCATTCGTGGCTTATACTCCTGCATGATGCTTTTCTCTACGCGTTTCATGTGTTCCTCCCTGGCCTGTTTCGTCGGCAGCGTCTCCAGATATTCGGCTGTCTCCATCATAATCTGGTTGGCCTCCTTGGCAATAGGCAGCACCGTCTTGACATTCTTCACCAGACGCATATAGGCACCTTGCTGCTTCTTGCTGCTGAATTCGATGGGGGGAAACACGTAGACATTATTCATCTCCATATACTGTATGCTGTCACCATTCTCCAGCACCTTACCGACTCGGACGGTAGGCACGAAGGTAGGGCTGTCCATTTCAGCCATCTGGTCAGCCTTGTTCTTGTTTTGGGCGACACAAGTCAGCACCAGAAACAGCACAAATAGAGTCAGTACACTACGTTTCACGCCGCAAAAGTACGGATAATATTTCAAACAAGCGTCTTTTTAAAGGCTTTTTTTCTTTCGTTTAAGATATTTGTCATACCTTTGTAGCATGAAACGATGCTGTCTGATACTACTTCTCTGGACCATCTCCTGCCTGCTGTTAGCGCAAAACAACGACTGGCAGGAGGCTTTGCACCAATGGATGACAACAGAAGACGTGGAGCAGGGTTACAGCGAGGAGACGATGGAACAGCTGGCAGACATGGCAGAGGAAAAGCTGAATCTGAATCAGGCAACACGCGAACAACTGGAACAGTTTCCGTTTCTCACTGCCCAGCAGATCGAGGAGCTGACGGAATACCTGGACCGCTACAGACCCATGCGCTCGCTCAGCGAACTCTATATGATACGGAGCCTAGACCCTGACCGTCGGAAACTGCTCTGTAACTTTGTGACGATTGGTGAGGAGCAAGCCAGACGAACCTGGCCCTCAATGAAGGAAATAGCACAATGGGGCAAACACACACTGACGGCAACGGCCAAGATACCACTCTATGAGCGCAGAGGCGACCGCAACGGCTATGCGGGATATAAACTCCGACACGACGTGCGCTACCAGTTCAACTATCAGAACCGCATCAAATTCGGAGTGACGGGAGCACAAGACAGCGGCGAACCATTTTTCAGCGGCAAGAACCGATGGGGTTACGACCATTATGCCTACTATCTGCAACTGCGCGACATGGGATGCCTGGAGGCCCTGAACTTAGGCACCTTCCGTGTACAGATGGGGATGGGAATGATCATGAATACCGGATTCTACTTGGGAAAGCTGGCCAGTCTGCAGTCATTGGGACGAAGCACACACATGCTGGCGGCACACACATCCCGTACGCAGAGCGGCTATCTGCGAGGTGCCGGAGCCACCATACGAATTGGCAGCCAATGGAAGCTGACGGCGTTCGCCTCCTATCGGGCGCTGGACGCCACCCTCAACGAGAACAGCACAGCACGCACACTGCTGACGAGCGGATATCACCGTACAACCACAGAACTAAGCAAGAAGAACAACACCCATGAGACTACGTTAGGGGCCTCTCTGGGCTATCGCCCTACCTTGCAGAAGGGCATTGCCTTCATGAACGCCAACATGGTCTACTCACACCTGGACCGCCGACTACAGCCCATCCAGTCGAGTCTATACCAACGCTATGCCGCTGAGGGCAATGGCTTTCTGAATGCAAGCTTGGACTACGGCTACAACGACAGCAAGCTGAGCATTGCAGGAGAAACAGCCCTGAACAGACAAGGAGCAATGGCTATGATTCACACCGTGAGCTACCGACTGACTGATGCGCTGACCCTTATGGCACTGCACCGTTATTATGACAAGCGGTACACGGCTCTGCACAGCAGAAGCTTCGGTGAAGGAAGCGGCACACAGAACGAGCACGGAGCCTACTTGGGAGCCACTTGGAGCCCTACGCGCTCGTGGCTGATGCAGGGTTATCTTGACTACGCCCATTTCGGCTGGCCGCGCTATCAGGCGACAGCAGCCACCGATGCCCTTGACGTACTGCTTGCCGTTCGTCACACCCATAAGGTCTGGACTTACGAAGGGCGCTACCGACTGCACATCCGGCAGCGCGACAATGACGAGAAAACCATGATCATGAACCGGCCTGAGCACCGCCTGAGACTGCGCCTCAACTACGAATCCACAGCCCGATGGTCACTGCGAACACAAGCTGACGCTGTCAGTACGCGCATCAAAGACGGAAGCTATTCGCAGGGACTCATGGTCAGCCAACAAGCCACGTGGGAAGGCCGGTGGTTCAGGGTGAAAGCCAACATCGGCTGGTTCTGCACCGACGATTATGACGCACGAATCTACCAGTACGAACCGTCCATACTGCACGATTTCTCGTTTCCCTCCTACTACGGTCACGGCTTGCGCTATGCACTGACTTTCAAAGGTGATGTCTGCAGCAAGTTGACAGTAGAAGGAAAAGCAGGCGTCACCAACTACTTCAACCGCTCTACAATAGGGAGCGGACTGCAAGAGGTCGGCCATTCTTCCATGACCGACCTCCTGATATCATTGCGCTATAAGTTCTAACGGCTTCGGCTATACGAAATCGTCGCCATACTTCATCTGCACCTCGTTGACGTACTTACGGACCAAGGCCGACGAGTCGCCTTTCTTGCAGATAAGCAGCACATTACCCTCCTCTGCCACGATGTAGCCGTCCAAACCACTGATGACGCCCAGACGGCCATGAGGCAATTTGATGACATTGTTGTGGGAGTCCTCCATCATCACCTCAGAATCGACCACCACATTGTCGCCCTCGCTCCTGCTCATACACTCATAGACGGCATGCCACGTGCCCAAGTCGGCCCAGCCGAAATCACACTTCATCACGTAGACACCCTTGCTGTGTTCCAGGATGGCATAGTCGATAGACAGGTTGGGATAGAGCGAATAGTTGTTGCTTACGAATTGCAGCTCTTCCTCGTAGGAATGGTCCGGGAAATCGTAGCGAAGGCTGCGCAGCACGCTGGGGAACACCTGTTCGAAACTGTAGAGAAGGTGTTTCACGTTAGCCATGAACACACCGGTATTCCAATAGAACTCGCCGCTCTCCATAAACATACGGGCAAATTCACGCTCAGGTTTCTCTGTAAAAGATTTGACACGATAGACATCAGGCTTGCAACTGAGATCGCCCAGCTGGATGTAGCCATAGCCCGGCTCAGGACGCGTGGGCTTTACGCCCATACACAGCAGCACGTCATTCTCTGTGACATAGCCGATACCAACTTCCAAACTCCTGACATACGACTCTTCGTTGAGCACCATCTGGTCCGACGGCGTAACTACCACGTTGGCCGTAGCGTCCTTCTGATGAATACGCATGGCTGCCCAAGCCACGCTGGGTGCCGTATTGCGATGTACCGGCTCCACCAGAATGTTGCGCGACGGAACGTCCGGCAGCTGCTCTTCCACCAGGTTCAGATATTCCTTACACGTGCAAACATAAATATTCTCTAAGGGCATCAACTTGGCAAAACGGTCGAAGGTGACTTGCAACTGAGTGCGCCCGGTGCCGAAGAAATCGAGGAACTGCTTAGGATATAAATCACGACTGCAAGGCCAAAGGCGTCGTCCACGTCCGCCGGCCAAGATAACGCAATAGTTCTTCTGGTCTATTTCCATGTATTTACAGTAATAGGTTTAAAATTCAGCGACGAAGGTACAAAATATTTACTGATTAAACAAGAAAACGACAGCTTTTTATAGAATTTTTATATTTAATCTTTGTATAAATTATCCAATTTCTTCCGAAAACGTTTGCGAGTCTCACAATTTTGTAGTACTTTTGTAGCCTAAAACATACGCGTGATACCTATTATCAAGTATTTCAAGTTCAAATTATTAATAATTTTAATTCATTTATGTGGTTAATTAATTCATCAATCGGTAGAAAAGTTGTAATGTCCGTAACGGGTATTGCGCTGATTCTGTTCTTGACATTCCACTGTTGCATGAACATTGTCGCGCTGTTCTCTGGCGAGGCTTACAACATGATTTGCGAATTGCTGGGAGCCAACTGGTACGCCGTAGTGGCTACTATGGGTTTGGCTGCCCTGGCTGTGATTCACATTGTCTTTGCGTTCATCCTGACGGCCCAGAACCGTAAGGCTCGCGGCGACAATCGCTATGCCATTGCTACGGAGGTCAATCCCGGCAAGGTAGAGTGGGCTTCCAAGAACATGCTCGTGCTGGGTATCATCATCCTGCTGGGCCTGTTGCTGCACCTGTTCAACTTCTGGTACAACATGATGTTTGCTGAGATTGTGGGCTTCAGTAGCGGACACCTGCCCTCCGACGGTTTCGCCTTCATCATCGAAACATTTAGCAATCCCGTCTACGCAGTGCTCTACGTCATCTGGATTTGCGCTATCTGGTTCCACCTGACTCACGGCTTCTGGTCGGCTATGCAGACTCTGGGCATCAGCGGCAAGGTATGGTTCTGCCGCTGGAAGGTTATCGGCTTCATCTACACCACCCTGCTCATGCTGGGATTCCTGGTGGTTGTGTTGGCTTTCGCCCTGAAGTTGGCTCCATCGTTGTACTGCTACGCTGGTAGCTGCTAATTATTATTTCTTAATTTTTAATTTTTCATTTGAAAGATTATGGCTAAAGTATTAGATTCAAAGATTCCTGCAGGTCCAGTGCCTGAGAAATGGAAGGAATATAAGGCTCATCAGCGTCTGGTCAACCCGAAGAACAAGCTGAAGCTGGATGTCATCGTGGTGGGTAC
>CAMOQW010000031.1 GCA_946623195.1 uncultured Prevotella sp. | reverse complement strand
GGCAAGGCCCCCGTGACGCTGGGCTTTGCCGAGAGTAGTGTGGCCCTGGACATCAGTCAGCAGACCTATAAGCAGGAGGTGACGGCATCAGTGGCCGACCTGACCTATACGTGGACGAGTTCGGACGAGACCGTAGCCACCGTCGGTGCTGACGGTACGCTGACACTCGTCGGACTGGGCACAGCCACAATAACGGCGGCCCTTGCCGAAACGGACAACTATCTCGCTGCTGAGGCCAGCTACACCATCACGCTGGGGCGCAGCTACGGCATCACGGTCAACGACGTGCTGGTGACAGAAGCCAACCATGCCGACGTGCTGGGCGATGGCAAGGTGTTCTTCGCATCCGACAACCGTATGGTGCTCAGCGGGGCTGCGCTGAACAAGATTACCATACTGGAGCAGAACGTCCTGACGGAGGATGGGCTGACCATCTATCTAATAGACCAGAACACGCTGACGGCTGAACAGCCTGCCGTCATCAACCAGGGTGGGCCGGTGGCTCTCACGCTGTCTACCAGCGGCACGGAAGCCGGTTCGCTGGCCTACCAGCTGACGTCGGCAACCCTGACCGCACCGGAGGAGGCCTTCGTAGGCTTCTCAGCCATCAAGTGTGAAAACCAGCTGGCACTTTCGTTGGAGAACAATGACGACCATTCGCAGACGGTCCGTGTCAGCATCAGTATCGAACCCATCGTCAGCGACGGCACAGAGGAGGATAAGACCTCGGACATCGACTACAGCGAGGATGGCGACATCTGCACACAGCCGCTGACCAACATCGTGATCGACAATGTGCTCTATACGCTGAACGATACCCAGACGGCAGGAGCCGACGACGACGGTTTCATTGGCGACTATAATGGTGAGGTGGTGCTCAACTCAACGGTCACCGATGAAGACCTGGACAAGGCCATGAACCTGCAGCCCGGTACGCAGGAGTATGCCGAGGCATTCAAGGGCCTGACCTTCACGCTGCCCCCGGGAAGCGGTGTCATCCGCATCACCTCGCACGAGGCTGCCGGACATGCTCTCTGTGTGAAGATAGGCGATGCTGAACCCGTCGTACTGTCGCATGAGGAACTGAAAGAAGACACCATCAACTATGCCGTCGCAGTACCCACCTATGTTCGCATCTATCACGTCGAGTTGGTCGCCACTGCTCAGGTGGGTCGCCGCATCGGCCCGAAAACCACCGTTACGACGGGCATGACGGGCATGAGTGTTTCGGCCAACCAGGTGGATACGCCGCCGGCAGCATCGGCCAACTACAAGAAGCTGTCGGCAGCCAGCATGAAGGAACTTGCAGTAGAATACGGCGGCGGCAAGGGCCTGGTGGTGGACGACATAAATATTACCGACCTGGAGGACGACGTCTTCGACTTCCTGCGTGGCAGTCAGCAGGCTCCCCGCCGAACAGCCGCTGACGACGATGTGCCCTTCATCGACCTGAGGAACACGAGTATCGTGGGCAAGGTGGCTGACCGCAGCAAGGGTGCCTTCCGTGACCTTCCGGCCAACACCTTCATCTATCTCCCTGCCGGCAATACCTCGGTGTCGCCCAACGTTGTCATCGGTAGCGTCTGCGAGGACATGCAACTGACGGATCAGGGCGGCAAGACTTTCCTGCAGGCTGCCGACTTTACTGCCGCCAAGGTGGAGTACAGCCATGCCGTAAGTGCCGGCAAGCGCTCTACGCTCTATCTGCCATTCGACCTTCAGGATGCTGCCGACTATGGCACTTTCTATGCCTATGACGGACAGGATGGCACCAACGTGAAACTGAAAGTGGTGGAGGATGGCGTGAAAGCCAACGTGCCCTACGTCGTCAAGGCCGGCGACAGCGACATCAGCAAGTTCACGGCCAAGGGTGTTGCCATCCAGCAGCCCAAGGCTGCCGACGGCGCTGCGTTCATGGGTACATACAAGCAACTTTCCGGTGATGCCACGATTTACCGCTATGTAGCCACCACCTCGGGCGGTAAGGACACCCATACCTTCACACCGCTGAGCGGCAGTGAGACCATCAACCCGTTTGAGGCCTACCTGAAGGGCGACGGTACCACGCAGTACACCGTCCAGTGGAGCGACGAGTCGGTTCCGACAGCCATCAGAAACATTGCTGATGAGCAGCAAGCACCATCCTGGTATCATCTGAACGGCCAGAAGCTGAACAAAGTGCCTGCAAAGAAGGGCATCTACATCAGAAACGGCCGAAAAGTAGTGGTGGAATGAAGCAAAAAAAGGGGCAGATAGACAGTTTCTGCCCCTTTTTTTGAAAAAAGTCATGGAAAAGTTTGGTGGATTCAAAAAAACTGCGTACCTTTGCAACCGCAAATCAGAAATGAGGCTCCCTAGCTCAACTGAATAGAGCATCTGACTACGGATCAGAAGGTTGTGGGTTTGAATCCCGCGGGAGTCACGAAGGAGTGGTCAAAGGCCACTCTTTTTTTGTATATGCCGCAAAAATAACCCTGCCTTATTGCAGAATAAGGCAGGGTTATTTTCCGATAAGGCAGGGTTATTGCCAAATAAGGCAGGGTTATTTTGGAATAACCTGCCTTTATTGCGCAATAAGGCAGGGTTATTGCTGATTACTTAATCAGGTCAACGCTGCGCTTCAGGAACTTGTCGAGCGCTTCGCCCTTCAGCATACCGTTCTGAAGCAGGGCCAGATCGATGAGCTGATGAACAATGTCGTTCTTGGCGGCATAGTTGCTCAGCACGTCCTGTTTCTTCTGCTTCTGCTCTTCGACGGCCTTCTCCGTCTCGGCCTTCATGTCCTTGTCGTCCTGAGTCAGTTCCTCAGGCTTCTTCTTCTCCTGCTGCTGACGGATGGCTGCCAAGCGGGCCTCCTGTCCCTTCAGCTCTGACTCGATGGGCTTCAGCGTCTCTTCGGTAGTAGCTTTGCAGTCGTCGAGCACACGCTTCACCAGCGGGTGGTCGCTGTTCAGCACCAGGTTCAGCGAGTCGGGCATCTGGGCGTAGAAGTTCATGCCCTGCTGGAAGCGGCTCATCTCCTTCATGCGTCGCATCCATTCGTTCTGGGTGATGACTACGGGTCGCTGGCTCTCGCCCAGCGACTGCACTTCGACCATGAATTCCGTCTTCTCCATCTTTGGCATCTGCGACTTGAAGACTTGTGACAGATTGGCAGACTCGTCTTCTGTCAGGTTCAACTTCGGAGCGTCATCCTTGACAATCAGTCGGTCGATGATGTCGCTGTCGACACGGGTGAAGCGCGACTTCTCGAACTTCTGCTCCAGCATCTGGATGGCCGGCACGTCCAGTTGTCCGTCGAGCAGCAGCACCGAGTAGCCCTTGTCCTTGGCAGCCTGGATGTAGGAGTACTGCTCCTCCTTGTCGGTGGCGTAGAGGTAGACCAGCTGGTCGTTCTTGTCCTTCTGGGCACCTTCGATAAGGGTTTTGTATTCGTCGAAGGTGAAATATTTACCCTCGGTGTCCTTCAGCAGGGCAAAGTCCTTGGCGCGGTCGTAGAACGACTCCTCCGACAGCATACCGTAGTTGATGAACAGCTTCAGGTCGTCCCACTTCTCCTCATACTGCTGGCGGTCTTCCTTGAAGATAGCCTGCAGCCGGTCGGCCACTTTCTTGGTGATATAGGTGGAAATCTTCTTCACCTCGCGGTCGCTCTGCAGATATGAGCGGCTGACGTTCAGGGGAATGTCCGGCGAGTCGATGACACCGTGCAACAGCGTCAGGAACTCAGGCACGATGCCCTCCACCTGGTCGGTGACGAACACCTGGTTGCAGTAGAGCTGAATCTTGTTGCGCTGCAGGTCCAGGTTTGACTTGATGCGGGGGAAATAGAGAATGCCCGTCAGGTTGAAGGGGTAGTCAACGTTCAGGTGAATCCAGAACATCGGCTCGTCGTGCATGGGGTACAGCGTACGATAGAACGACTTGTAGTCCTCGTCCTTCAGGCTGCTGGGAGCCTTGGTCCATAGCGGCTCCACGCTGTTGATGATGTTGTCTTCCTGGGTGTCTACCATCTCCTTTTTCTCGCTCGACCACTCCTGCTTCTTGCCGAAGGCCACGGGCACGGCCATGAACTTGCAGTACTTGTTGAGCAGCTGCTGGATGCGCTCCTTTTCGAGGAACTCCTTGCAGTCGTCGTCGATGTGGAGGATGATGTCTGAACCGCGGTCTTCGCGCTCGGCATCGTCGATCTCAAAGGCTGGCGATCCGTCGCAGCTCCACTTCACGGCCTTCGAACCTTCTTTGTAGGAACGGGTGACAATCTCCACCTTCTTGCTGACCATAAAGCTGGAGTAGAAGCCCAGTCCGAAGTGGCCGATGATGTTGTTGGCATTGTCCTTGTATTTCTCCAGGAAGTCGTTCACACCCGAGAAGGCTATCTGGTTGATGTACTTGTCGATCTCCTCTTCAGTCATACCGATGCCACGGTCGCTGATGGTGATAGTGCCTTTGTCGGCATCCAGCGAGACGCGAACGGTCAGGTCGCCAAGGTCGCCCTTGAATTCGCCCTGCTGGGCCAGCGTCTTCAACTTCTGTGTGGCATCGACGGCGTTCGACACCATCTCGCGCAGGAATATCTCATGATCACTATAGAGAAACTTTTTGATGACGGGGAAAATGTTCTCGGTCGTAACCCCGATGTTACCTTTTTGCATATACCTTATTATATTAATTATATATCGTTTGCCACTTAATATGCAAAAATCGTGCCATTTTTACAAATAATTGTGAATAATGATTTATGAATTATGAATTATTTACTACCTTTGCACTCAAATTAGCATAAACTATGGTAAAGAGAAGATGGCGCTGCCGACCGGGCGAGCAGCCGACGGAGTTCGACAAGCGCATCATGTATATGGAAAATAAAGGGGTGCTGGTGCCAACTCCGGACCTGATCAAGACCCCTGAGCAGATTGAGGGCATCCGTCGTGCGGGTGTTGTCAATACGGGTGTCTTAGATGCTGTGGCCGATGCCATTCATGCGGGTATGTCGACATTGGAAATCGATCAGATTTGCCGCGACTATTGTGACAAGCACGGGGCTGTTCCGGCCTGCCTGAACTATGGTGCCGACGAGGATACGCAGCCATTCCCCATGTCGGTGTGTACGAGTATCAACGAAGTGGTGTGTCACGGCATACCCAAGGCCGACGACATTCTGGAGGAGGGCGACATCATCAATGTAGACTTCACCACCATCCTTGATGGCTACTATGCCGATGCCTCGCGCATGTTTATTATCGGAAAGACTACTCCCGAGAAGGAACAGCTGGTCAGGGTGACGAAAGAGTGTCTGGAAATCGGTATGGAGGCCGCTAAGCCCTGGGGCTTTGTCAACGACATCGGCCGGGCCATCGAGAAACATGCCAAGAAGTATCACTATGGTGTGGTGCGCGACCTGTGTGGCCATGGGGTGGGGAATGCCTTCCACGAGGAACCCGACGTAGCCCATTTCGCCGAGAAGGGAAAGGGCATGCTGTTGGTGCCGGGCATGGTGTTTACCATCGAACCAATGATCAATATGGGTACTTGGCGCGTATTCATCGATGCCGAAGACCCTTACGGCTGGGAGGTCATCTCGGAAGACGAGAAACCGTCGGCTCAGTGGGAACATACATTGCTGATGACCGAACATGGTGTGGAAGTGCTGACTTACTGATGAAGCCGAAACCTCGGAATATCGAAATGTCGAAGAATATATATATACTAGGAATAGAATCCAGCTGCGACGACACCTCGGCAGCGGTGTTGAAGGATGGCGTGCTGCTGTCGAACGTGACGGCATCGCAAGCCGTCCATGAGTCGTATGGAGGCGTGGTGCCCGAACTGGCCTCGCGCGCCCATCAGCAGAATGTGGTACCCGTGGTCAGCGAAGCCATCAAGCGTGCCGGCATCCGGAAGGAACAGCTGTCGGCAGTGGCCTTCACCCGTGGACCGGGACTGATGGGCAGTCTGCTTGTCGGAGTCAACTTTGCCAAAGGTTTTGCCCGCTCGCTGGGTATCCCCCTTATCGACGTCAACCACTTGCAAGGCCATGTGATGGCACACTTCATCGATAGTGGCGAGGGTGACTTCAATCCGCCGCCACTGCCGTTCCTTTGCCTGCTGGTCAGCGGTGGCAACTCGCAGATTGTCAAGGTCAGTGCCTACAACGACATGGAGGTGTTGGGCCAGACCATCGACGATGCTGCCGGCGAGGCCATCGACAAGTGCTCGAAGGTGATGGGTCTGGGCTATCCCGGCGGTCCCATCATCGACCGACTGGCACGTCAGGGCAATCCGAAGGCCTATCAGTTTGCTGAACCCCACATTCCCGGACTCGACTACAGCTTTTCAGGGCTGAAGACCTCGTTCCTCTATAACCTGCGCAAGTGGGTAGCCGACGACCCCGATTTCATTGAGCATCATCAGGAAGATATCGCCGCCTCGCTTGAGTGGACCGTTGTCGACATCCTGATGAAGAAACTTAAACTGGCTGTCAAGCAGACCGGTATCAAGCATGTGGCTGTGGCCGGCGGCGTGAGTGCCAACAATGGGTTGCGCAATGCCTTCCACGACCATGCCCGCCGCTACGGTTGGACAGTCTATATCCCCAAGTTTAGCTATACCACCGACAATGCCGCCATGATAGGCATCGTCGGCTATTATAAATACCTGGATGGCGTGTTCTGTCCTATCGACGCTCCCGCCTTCAGTAAAGTAACGTTTAAATAAGCACATTATGGATTTTGAAAGTAAGGTAATCAGCAGGGAAGTCAGTCAGCTGCTGTGGGAAATGGAAAAAACTGTCGGTACGGCCGAAAGTTGCACGGGCGGACGCATTGCCGAAGCCATCATCTCTGTGCCCGGAGCATCGAAATACTTCAAGGGAGGCGTCATCTCGTATGTCGATGAAATCAAGGAATCTTTGCTTGGCGTCAGTCCTGAGGTGCTGGCTGAGAAGACTGCCGTCTGCGAGGAAGTGGCCTGTCAGATGGTCGTCGGTGCCTGTCGTACGCTGAACACCGACTATGCCATCTCCGCTACAGGATTCGCAGGACCTACCGGCGGCACAAAGGACATCCCCGTAGGTACCATTTGGCTGGCCTGTGGCAGTCAGGAAAAGCAAGTCACCCTGAAGGTCGAAGAAGATCATGGACGCGACATCAATTTAGCCATTGCCACCAATCGTGCCATGCAAATGTTTCTCGATTTCCTGAAAACAGAGAGCAAAACGGAAGAGGTAGGTTAAAAAATATTAAGATTAGACTGATTCTTCATTCTTCATTCTTCATTCTTAATTAAAAATCGTACCTTTGCACCCTGTTTGGAGTAAGTTACAATTAAGGAACAAGAAAAAGTAGATAGAAATGTCGAAAATTTGTCAGATTACGGGAAAGAAGGCACAGATTGGTAACAATGTGTCACACTCAAAGCACCGCACCAAGCGCAGCTTTGACGTGAACCTCTTCAGCAAGAAGTTCTACTATGTAGAGGAGGCTTGCTGGATTCAGTTGAAGATCAGCGCTGCTGGTCTGCGTATGATTAACAAGGTAGGTCTGGATGCTGCCCTGAAGCAGGCTGTTGCTAAAGGTTATGTAGACTGGAAGGACATTAAAGTGATAGGAGACTAACAACTATGGCAGGCAAGAAAGCTAAAGGCAATCGCGTTCAGGTTATCCTGGAATGCACTGAGATGAAGGAGAGTGGACTGCCCGGAACGAGCCGTTACATTACGACCAAGAACCGTAAGAACACTCCCGAGAGACTGGAACTCAAGAAGTATAACCCCATCCTGAAGCGCATGACTGTGCATAAGGAAATTAAATAATCCGTACTGAAGCATGGCAAAGAAAACCGTCGCTACCCTCCACGAAGGCTCAAAGGATGGTCGCGCTTACACAAAGGTTATCAAGATGGTAAAGAGCCCCAAGACGGGCGCTTACATCTTCGACGAGCAGATGGTTCCCAACGAGGCCGTTAAGGACTTCTTCAAGAACTAAATTTTCATTTCCCGATAAAGTCAAGGGCTGCAATCATTCAGGTTGCAGCCCTTTTCATCGTAAAATGGGAACTACCCCGAAAAGGGGTAACAGCGCAGACCCTCATAGGGTAGCAGCGCCCCGACCCTTAGGGTAGCAGCGCCGACCCTTATGTGGAAACTCGAAGGCTATACGCCGCCTTCGAGTTCTGAGGGATTCAGTGTGAACCAGGGACTGATGTTGAGATAGTGGCAGATGACGGTAATCAGCTCTGTTACAAAGGGGATGGCTCCGCTCTCATGGGTGCCGAGCTTCGTTGACAGGGCCGGCATGGTGACGTTGAACACGAATACCTTGCCGTCCACATAGCGGTTGTCGGTGGGGCTCATATCCACGGTGAGACCATTCTGCTTGAAGAACTCCGCCATCTGTGTGGTGTTGGCATAGGGCACACAGGCATCCAGCGTGTTGTGAACCAGACTGATGCGCTCGTTGCCACGGGGCTTCCAACCCTTCGACTGGTTCTCCTTCTCGAATACTTCCATGAACTTCTGTGACAGGTCGCTCTTGAAGTCGAGGAGCGTGGGGCTAATCCAGTCAGCTATCTTGTAGGCGGCCAGCTTGCCTTCAAAGTCCTCGCGTCGGTAGTCCTTGCTGAGCAAGTAGACGGGGATGTTGCTGAGCGTAGGCTCCTGGAACATCTCCTTGTTGGCAACGCCTAACTGGAAGAACTCATTGTATGCCAGAAGGGTGCTGATGACGGTAGAAGGCATCGATGTCTCACCCGAGCTGACCAGCTGGCGGTAGGTCTCGCCAATGTCGTAGGGGCCTGCGCCGGCTACGGTGTGGGTGATCTTGATGTCATGATATTTCTCGGCACAGAGACGTACTACGCCCATGGCGGTCTGGCCTCCCTCGGAATAGCCGAGATTAAAGAGGTAGTCGCCCCAGGTGTAGCCCTTCTGCTTCAGCAGCTCTCGGGCAGCCAGCAGGCAGTCGATGCTGCCCTGGGAATTGGCGCTGGGGATGCAGTAGCCCTGGTTCTTGTCGCCGGTCACACCAAAGCCATAGTAGTCGGGGGCTACGGCAATGAGTTTGCTGCCCACCACCTTGAGCACGATGCCGAGGTCGCCGAGTGACGGACACTGGTCCTTTTTGAACACGGTGAAGTGGTTGTAGAGTACCATACCCGCAGCCTGCTTGCTGTCGGTCTCCACCTCGTCGCCCACGATGATGCTGCCTGAGAGAGTGACAGGACGTCCGAAGGGATCTACCGACGGATATTCAATGTTGAAGATAGTAGCCTTGGCGGCATCGTTGCGAACGGTAGCGGTGATGCGTGCCGCCGGCAGTGACTGCTCTGGCTCAGTACCAGGCTGGGTGGCAGGATTGTCTTCGTTGCTGCTGCACGATGTCGTGAGCGTTACCATACAGACGGCCATCATGGTGGCCATCATCAGTAAAAAGTTTTTCCTTGTAGTTTTCATAACATGTTTAATAATATTTAGCTGTGCAAAAGTAAGAAGAATATCTGACAACACCAAATTTCACGGCAATTTTCCTTCAATAGCATCCTTCGCAGAGGAGGAAAAGCCCTCCGTTCATCTGATTTATTCCACGTTTTCTTGTTGGATTGGCAGAAAATAGTTACCTTTGCCCACGAAAAGTCATAAACTTACAAAGAAGAAGAACATGAAAACTATCAGAAGGATGGCTGTGATGTTGCTGGTTGCACTGGTAGCAGTGGCGGCAGAGGCCCAGCGGATACAGACGGTAGACTCGAACGGTGCCCCCGTAGCCTACGCCTCTGTGATGACAGAGGATGCCAAGTTTATCGGTACTACGGGGCTTGACGGTGTGCTGGAAGACCTGAAGGGAGCCAAGACGGTGATTATCACCCACGTAGCCTATCAGTCGAAGACCGTCGAGGTGGGTAAGGGTGGCCCGATCACCCTCGAAGAAGCCGACTTCGGGCTGCCCGAGGTGACAGTCACCAAGAAACCGCTGGTGTATGTGCAGACCTACTATCGTCTGCTGGCAGTCACTGACGACGGGATGATCTACTATCGGGCCGGACTCGTGGACAATCAATACGACCGGCAGAAGAAAGACCAGTCCACCGGCGAGGAACACTTCTCGATGGCATCGATTGGCTTGCTCAAGACACTGTTGAACATGATGGTCAACACCTCGAAGGGCCGCCTCTTCGGAATACCTAAGATAAAGAGAGACGAATATCTGAAGAGGAGATATGCCGACATCGGGCTGAAGGTGGCACCTGATGCTAGCGGCAAGTTGGTGATTACCGACAACTACGGACAGGTAGGCACCATCACCGACGACCCCAAGGCCGGCATCCGCCGCGTGTCGTATGATGCCAATGGCCTGTTCACCCATTCTACGCTTGCCACGGGCAAGGAGAAGAAAATCAAGAAGATGGAGAAGAGGGAGAAGGAAAGAAAGAACCGTGTTGATGTGGACTTCGAGCAGTATTGCTACGACGGTGAGAGCAAATACTCCCCCGAGGACTTCATGATGAAGCAGGTCTACACCAGTTATGACAGGGAGAACACGGAGGGCAAGATGGTCCACCGCGTCCTTATGTGTCAGGTGTTCAACACCGAGCGGGCCTACGTGACGAAGGACGAACTGAAACAGCTGAAGAAGCGCAACAAGATGAAGATGACCTACGGCAACATCCAGCGCTTTGAGCGCGAGCATAAGATACCGGCCCTGGCTCCGGCCATCCAGAAGCGGATAGACGAACTGGCTGCTCAGAAAAGCAACGAATAAGAAATAACCAACATAAGTACTTATTAAGAAATATGAAAAAACTTTTATTGGGAGACGAGGCCATCGCACAGGGGGCACTGGATGCCGGCCTGAGCGGTGTGTATGCCTATCCGGGCACTCCCTCAACGGAAATCACAGAGTATATTCAGATGTCGCCATTGGCCCGTGAGCGCAAGGTGCACAGCCGTTGGTCCACCAACGAGAAGACGGCTATGGAGGCTGCCCTGGGCATGTCGTATATGGGCAAGAGGGCCCTGGTGTGCATGAAGCACGTGGGGCTGAACGTCTGCGCCGACCCGTTTGTCAACTCAGCCATGACCGGCGTGAACGGTGGACTGGTGGTGCTGGTGGCCGACGACCCCTCGATGCACTCTTCGCAGGATGAACAGGACTCCCGCTTCTACGGCAAGTTCGCCATGATTCCCACCCTGGAGCCCGCCAGTCAGCAGGAGGCCTACGACATGATGGCCGAAGCCTACGACCTGTCGGAACAGCTGCAGTTGCCGGTGCTGATGCGTGTCACCACCCGCATGGCTCACTCAAGAGCCGTGGTGGAGTGTGCCGACGCTCCCCGTCAGCAGAACGAGCTGAACTATGACGCCAAGGCCTCCAATTGGGTACTGCTGCCCGCCTTTGCCCGCAAGCGCAACGACATCGTGACGGCCCAGCAGCCCCTGTTGGAACAGATGGCCGTGGAGAGCACGCACAACCAATATATAGAAGGCCGTGACCAGCAGTTGGGCATCATCGCCAGCGGCATTGCCTACAACTACCTGATGGAGTGCTTCCCCGACGGATGTCCCTATCCGGTGCTGAAGATTTCGCAGTACCCCATACCGAAGAAGCTGATTCGCCGCATGACGGAAGATTGCGAATATGTGCTGATTTGCGAGGAGGGCCAGCCCTTCATCGAAGACCAGGTGCGTGGCGTGATGCCGGGCAATGCCGTCATCAGAGGCCGTCTGACGGGAGAACTGCCGCGTACGGGTGAGCTGAATCCCGACCTCATCAAGAAAGCCCTGGGCATGGAGCTGAGCGACGGCTATGCTCCCTGCGAGGACGTTGCTCCGCGTCCACCTGCACTGTGTCAGGGCTGTGGTCACCGCGACGTGTATGCTGCCCTGAACGAGGTGCTGCTGGACTATCCCAACGCCCGCGTCTTTGGCGACATAGGTTGCTATACGTTAGGCTTCCTGCCTCCCTACAAGGCTATCCACAGCTGCGTGGACATGGGAGCATCGATTACGATGGCAAAGGGTGCCTCAGATGCCGGCCAGTGGCCTGCCGTAGCCATCATCGGCGACTCTACGTTTACCCACTCGGGCATGACGGGTCTGCTGGATGCCGTCAACGAGAATGCCGACATCACCGTCATCATCAGCGACAATCTCACTACTGCCATGACGGGTGGTCAGGATTCGGCAGGCACCAACAAGTTTGAGGCCATCTGCCGCGGACTGGGTGTCAGCGAGGAACATCTGAAGGTGGTGGTTCCGCTGCCTAAGAACATGGAGGAAATCAAGAAGACCATCCGCGACGAGATCAACTATCATGGTGTCAGCGTCATCATTCCCCGACGCGAGTGCATGCAGACACTACAGCGCCACCTGAAGCAGAAAAAAGCACAGCAGAAATCGTAAATCGTAAATTGCCAAATAGTTAGTTATGAAGACTGATATTATACTTTGCGGAGTAGGAGGCCAGGGAATCCTCTCCATAGCCACCATCATCGGCGAGGCTGCCATGAAGGAGAATCTGTATATCAAGCAGGCCGAGGTGCACGGCATGAGCCAGCGTGGCGGCGACGTACAGTCGAACCTACGCATATCGAGCGACCCCATCCGGAGCGACCTGATACCGAAGGGTGGGGCCGACGTCATCATCTCCATGGAACCCATGGAGGCCTTGCGCTATCTGCCCTTCCTCTCGAAAACGGGATGGATTATCACGTCGAGCACTCCTTTCGTCAATATTCCCAACTATCCTGACTTAGAGACTATTAAGGCCGACCTGCAGCAGTTGCCAAATGTCATCCTCATCGACATTGAGCAGAAGGCCAAGGATGCCGGTGTTCCCCGTTCGGCCAATGTCATCCTGTTAGGTGCCGCCCAGAAGGCCCTCGGCATAGAATACGAGAAGCTGGAGGAGGCTATCCGCCGCGTCTTCGGTCGCAAGGGCGAGGCCATCGTGGAGGCCAACATCAAGGCGCTGGCCATCGGCAAGGCCAATGCTAAGTGAAAAGTGCTAAGTAAAAAGTGAAAAATTTGCTACCGCGCAACTATGAAGGAAACTCCTATTAAGAAAGAAATTGTTGATGGCCTGATCAGCGAGTTGGGCATCAACGACTTTGCCAAGGCTACCATCCGTGAGGTGAAACAGGTGGCAGCAAGGGCAGAGAAAGAGAGTGGGGTAGAGTTTATCAAGATGGAGATGGGCATTCCCGGTCTGCCTGCCGCCCGAGTGGGTGTGGAAGCGCAGGTGAAAGCCCTGCAGGCAGGCATCGCCCACTCGTATCCCGACATTCAGGGACTGCCCGCGCTGAAGCAGGAAGCTTCGCGCTTTGTCAAGGCCTTCATCGGACTGGATGTGGCTCCCGAGGGCTGTGTGCCCGTCACCGGCTCCATGCAGGGCACCTTTGCTTCGTTCCTGACCTGTTCGCAGGCCTCGCAGCAGAAGGACACCGTGTTGTTCATCGACCCTGGATTCCCCGTTCAGAAGATGCAGCTGCAGGTCATGGGGGTGAAGTATGAGACGTTTGATGTCTACGACTATCGCGGCGAGAAGTTAGGCCCCATGATTGAAAGTTATCTGGAGAAGGGCAACATCTGTGCCATCGTCTATTCCAACCCCAACAATCCTGCATGGATTTGTCTGAACGAGCAGGAACTGGAGGCCATCGGCACCTTGGCCACCCGCTACGACACCATTGTGATGGAAGACCTGGCCTACTTCGCCATGGACTTCCGTAAGGACCTGAGTGTGCCGTTCCAGCCACCTTACCAGCCCAGCGTGGGCCACTATACCGACAACTACATGCTGCTCGTCAGCGGCAGCAAGGCATTCAGCTATGCCGGCGAGCGCATTGGCGTGGTGTGCATTTCTGACCGGCTGTTCCATCGCCACTTCCCCGACTTGGCCCAGCGCTACGAGGGACTGCCCTTCGGTCTGGTGTTTTCCACCCGTATGCTCTATGCCCTCAGCAGCGGTACCAGTCATTCGGCCCAGTATGCGATGGCTGCCATGCTGAAGGCTGCCACCGACGGCGACTATGACTTCCGCCGCGAGGTGAGTGTCTACGGCGAGCGTGCCCATAAGCTGAAGGAGATATTCTGTCGCCACGGTTTCCATGTGGTCTACGACAAAGACCTGGACGAGCCAGTTGCCGACGGATTCTATTTCACCATTGGCTATAAGCAGATGACCAGCGGACAGCTGGCCCGCGAACTGATGTACTACGGCGTGTCGGCCATCTGCCTGATTACGACAGGGTCGCACCAAGAGGGGCTTCGCGTCTGCACGTCGTTCATCGAAGACCACCAGTACGCACAGCTCGAAGCGCGCATGGCGCTCTTCGAGGCCAACAATTAGTCGGGGTGAAACTACTCCGGAGACATGTCAACGGCTTCGAATTTGAAGTCGCTGACGTTCAGATAGCGCACGGCATAGACGCCGGGCGCTTTTTCTACGTATTTCTTCTTAATCTTGAGATACTGCTTCTCTGCCTTCTTCTTGGAAGTGGAAAAGAACACCATGCAGACGCGGTTAGGCTGTTGCTGCTGGTTGGCCATATACTCTTTCAGCTGATAGGAGTAGTTGTCGCGGCCCATGAGAAACTTGGTCCTGGTGTCGTACCACGCACCCTGCACGTCCTGAATGTCGGTGATGTAGATGGTGGAATCCTTAAACGATGCCGAGAAGCCGAACATATACATGTGGTCGGTCTTCATCTTCTTGGCACAGGCCTCTGTGGTGCTGCCTGCCATCAGCAGGGCCAGCATGATATACTTGAAATACTTCATTGTCCTAAATATGCTTTTAATATTTTGTTCTTGGTGCTTCCGCGCAGACGGCGAATGGCTTTCTCCTTGATCTGGCGCACCCTTTCACGCGTCAGCCCGAATTTCTCGCCTATCTCGTCCATGGTCAGTTCCGGACCGTCAATGCCGTAGAAGGCCTTGACGACGTTGCGCTCGCGCTGGTTGAGCATTTTCAGCGCATCGGCTATCTCAGCCTTCAGCGACTCTAACACTAACTGGCTGTCTGCCATCGGCGAGTCGTTGTTGACCATCACATCCAGCAGACTGCTGTCCTCGCCATCCACAAAGGGGGCATCTACCGACACATGGCGCCCGTTGGTGAACAGCACGTCGTCTATCTTGTCCTGAGGCAGGTCGGTCTCTTCCGAGATTTCCTGGATGGACGGGCGGCGCTCGTTCTCCTGCTCAAACTTGTTGAGCATACGGTTGATCTTGCTGATTGACCCCACCTTGTTGAGCGGCAGCCGCACGATGCGGCTCTGGTCGGCAATGGCCTGCAGAATGCTCTGTCGAATCCACCACACGGCATAGGAGATGAACTTGAAGCCGCGCGTCTCGTCAAACTTCTCGGCAGCCTTGATCAGCCCCACGTTGCCCTCGTTGATGAGGTCGGCCAGCGACATGCCCTGGTTCTGGTACTGCTTGGCCACTGAAACCACAAAGCGCAGATTGGCCCTGGTCAACTGTTCCAGTGCCTTCCGGTCGCCCTTGCGGATGCGCTGCGCCAGTTCTACCTCTTCGTCCGAAGTGAGCATCTCTTCTTTACCTATCTCTTGTAGGTATTTTTCAAGCGACTCACTCTCACGGTTGGTGATGGATTTGGTGATTTTCAGCTGTCTCATGGATGTCTTAGTTTTTATAGCCGAATGCAAAAGTAAGGTATTTTTTCGGAATCACCAAAAGAATACCTTACTTTTTTCACTTGATTACAAAAAGTGTCTATTCATTCTGCAGATAGACCACGAATCCACCGCGTTTTCCTGTGGGATACATACCCTTGATAACCAGCATCTGGTCCTTGCTGTCCTTCACCACCTGCTGCAGGTCGTCGAAGCTCTTCATGGGCTGGTCGTTCACGTGGGTGATGATGAAGCCCTTGGGCACTCCGGCCTCCTTCATCTTGCCTCCGCTGACCTTCAGCACCTCCAGACCGTAGTTCAGCTCCAGCTGCTTCTTCTGCGAATCGGTGATGGGTCGCACGTCGATGCCCAGCACGTCCACGTCGGCATTTTTCACTACCTTCGTCGTGCCCTGCTCGTTCTTCAGCGTCAGCGTGACGGTCTTTTCCTTCTTGTTGCGCAGATACTTCACCTGAACCTTGTCGCCAGGACGCTTCTGGGCTATGATGGCCTGCAGTTCACCGAAGTTCTTCACTTTCTGTCCGTCAACGCTGGTCAGCACGTCGCCCTTCTGGAGCCCGGCATCGGCAGCGGCACCGTCCTCTACCACCTTGTCAATATAGATACCTTCCATCGTGCCGAAGTCCTCTACCTCCTTGTCCTGGTCCTTCATGCCGTCCACGTAGTTCTTGACGTCCATGCCCTGGATGCCGATCATGGCACGCTGGTAGGCACCGTACTTCTTGAAGTCGTCGACAGCCTTGTTGACAATCGTGGTAGGAATGGCAAAGCCATAGCCGATGTTTGAACCGGTCTGCGAGTAAATCATGGCGTTGATGCCAATCAGTTCGCCGCGCGTGTTGACCAGGGCACCGCCGGAGTTGCCCTGATTGATGGCGGCATCGGTCTGAATCATCGAACTGACGCCCGAACCCATCGAGCGGGCCTTAGCTGACACAATGCCTGCCGTCACGGTGTTGTTCAGTCCCAGCGGGTTACCGACGGCCAGCACCCATTCGCCCACCTTGACATCGTCGGAATTGGCAATGACGATGGCAGGCAGATTCTTGGCGTCAATCTTGATGAGGGCCAAGTCGGTAGTCTTGTCGGCACCGATGATGCGGGCAGAATACTCCTTGGAGTTCTCGTTCAGCGTGACGGTCAGCTCGTCGGCACCGTCCACCACGTGGTTATTGGTGACGATGTATCCGTCTGCCGAGATGATGACACCCGAACCGGCAGCAGCACGCTTGGGAGTCTGCACCTGACGCTGGCGCTTGCCGTTGTTGCCCCCCTGTCCGCGTCCGAAGAAGCCGCCGAACGGGTCGGAGAAGAAATCCTCGAACGGGTCGCTATACTCTACGGTCTGAACCTTCGAATTGGTGACCGACTTGATGTAGACTACCGAGGGCAGCGATTTTTCTGCTGCGTAGGTTAAGTCGACGGGTTGTCCTGGTGCTGCCACAGCAGCTGCGGGAGCGGCCTGGGTCTTGTTGCACGAAGCGGCCGAAAAAGCGATTACCATCAGGTAAACGGCCGGCATGAAGCTCTTTACAATCTTTTTCATCTTTCTATACATTTAATGTTATTAATAAATTCATTGTCGTTTTATGAAATCGACTGCAAAGATAGGGTCAAAAATTGGTAAACTGACAATTTGTCGCATATTTTTGTCGCATTTTAACACTTGGGGCTTTTAACTTAACGGCTGTTAGAAATTAACGGTTTAATTGCTAAATTACTGACAAAATTAACGGAACCAAACTGATTTGGTTCCGTATATTCAACTAAACCGGCCTTGCCCCGCCTTAATAGAAGATGGTGGTCAGCAGATAGGCCACGATAGTAGCCGTAATCACGCTAATCAGTCCGGGCATCATGAACGAGTGGTTCAGCAGGTATTTTCCTATCACCGTCGTGCCGCTCCGGTCGAAGTTCACGGTGGCTATATCGCTGGGATAGTTGGGGATGAAGAAGTAGCCGTAGACTGAGGGGAACACGCCCAGCAGCACCGGACCTTCGATGCCCAGCGAGTAAGCCAGCGGCAACATGGCTACCACCACTGCTCCCTGCGAGTTGATGAGTACTGACACCAGGAAGAATACCAGCGCAATCGACCAGGGATGCTGTGCCACGATGTCCGCCAGCATCATTTTCATCTCGCCCATATAGTTAGAGAAATAGGTGTCGGCCAGCCATGCGATGCCGTAGATGGCTACCACAGCCACCATGCCCGACTGCCACACCGGACCGGCTACAGCCTTCTTGGGTGTGGCCTTGCAGAAGATAATCATCAGGGCAGCAGCCGAAATCATCACTATCTGGATGACCACATTCATGGCTAGCGGCTTCTCAAACCACTCCGTCACATTTGCTACCTGCACATTGGCTTTCACCAGCTGGTCGGCAGTCAGCGTAAGGGCTTCACTGACATGAACGTCGCTGGCTCCCTTCACCGTACGCAGCGTTTCATATGAAGGCAGGGCCTCTTGGAAGATAGCGAAGAAGACGATGACAGCCAGAGCTCCCAGGAAGATGAACACGGCATTCCTGGCCGACTGCGGAATCTCCTTGTCGAGGGTAGTGGCATTGGAGCCGTAGATGAAATTATACTGCTCGGGGTCCTTCAGCTTGGCCTGAAATGCCTGGTCTTTGTCGAGGTCCAGGCCGCGATGATAGGAGGCGGCAGCAGCAGCCATCAGTCCACACAGACTGGCGGGAATGGAAATCATCAGCACCTGGGGAATGGTGACGTCAAAATGGTTGGCATTGCTGATGGAGACGAAAGCCACAACGGCAGCGGCGATGGGCGAACAGGTGATGCCTACCTGCGAAGCCACTGATGCCACGGCGCAGGGGCGCTCTGGCCGGATGCCTTTCTTCAGCGCAATGTCGCAGATGATGGGCATCAGCGTGTAGACCACATGCCCCGTTCCCACCAGCACGGTCAGGAAGAACGTACACAGCGGAGCCAGGAAGGTGATGCGGTCAGGATGCTTGCGCAGCATCTTCTCGGCAATCTGAATCAGCCAGTCCATACCGCCCGAAGCCTGCATGATGCCGGCACAGGTCACGGCGGCAATGATGATGTAGATGACATCAGTAGGGGGCGAACCGGGCTTCAAACCGAATCCGAACACGAGGATGGCCAGGCCGATGCCCGATATGGCACCCAGCGCCAGACTTCCATAGCGAGAACCTACCCATAGTGCGCCTAACACAATCAGGAGTTGCAGAATCATTACTAACGACATAATACTATTTTTATATGTTTGTTTTAGCCAGTTGTCCTATTTTTGTTTGCAAAATTAATAAAAAAAAAGGAAACAAGCAAACAAAATGGACAATATGTTTATCCATTAATGTCTGCGCATAGCAAAATTATATGAATAATTCAAGTTTCGCAAGTTAAGAATTAGTTGAGATATAGCCGCAAAAAAGAGCACAGGGATTTCCGTATGTCGCGGAATTTTCGAATAGAAGCCAGACGCTAA
>CAMOQW010000030.1 GCA_946623195.1 uncultured Prevotella sp. | reverse complement strand
TGGTTACGGTAGATACGCTCCATCAGTTCCCTGCGGCCTGTCCTTGCCTGATATAGTATCGGTATGTGGGAGGAATATCTGAACTACAGATTATAACTGCTGTAGTCTGGCAATATACTTGCCAAGGATGTCGAACTCGAGATTGACTATGGTGCCCACCTTGATGTCGCAGAAATTCGTGTGCTCGAAGGTGTAGGGGATGATGGCTACCTGGAAGGTGTTCGATGTGGGGTTGCAGACCGTCAGCGAGACCCCGTTGACAGTGACGCTGCCCTTATCCACAGTGAAATAGCCTTTCTTGGCCATCCCCTTTGTACAATGGGCTTTCAGCCCGATTGAGGGAGAGATGAACCAAAAAAAGGAAAGAGAGGGGTGACTCACGTCGGCCCTCTCTTTCTGGTTTAATACATACCAAAACTACTTAACTAAGTCCTTATCTAACCTAAAAAACAAGCTAATAATAATCTTTCTCGATTACAAGTGCAAAGATAAGGTGATTTTTGCAAACTGTCTTTCCCGTATGTAACATGGAATTTTCGGAAAGTAAACGGGCCAGACGCAGGAAAACGCAGCATAACAAAATGTTACAAAGAAAAAGGAACGAAGGAAAGGAGTTTTGTAAATTTGCAGTAGAAATCAAAATAACGATTAAATATGAACGCGAAAAAGCTTTTATTATCAGCCATGATGGCCTTTGCAGCAACGGGTTTGCAGGCCCAGGACCCCAACTTTTACATTTTCCTCTGTTTCGGACAGTCAAACATGGAGGGTGCAGCCCGTCCGGAGGCTGAAGACCTGAAGAGTGCAGGACCGAGATTTCTGCTCATGCCCGCCGTAGACGATGCTGAGCGAGGTCGCAAGATGGGCCAGTGGTGCGAAGCCACGCCTCCTCTCTGTCGGCCGAATACGGGTCTGACCCCTGCCGACTATTTCGGACGTACCATGATAGAAACCCTGCCCGGCAACATCCGCGTGGGCGTCATCCATGTAGCCATTGGCGGCATCCACATAGAAGGCTTCATGCCCGATAAGATAGCAGAATACGTGAAGACGGCACCCGGCTGGATGAAGGGAATGCTGGAGGCTTACGGCAACAATCCCTACGAACGGCTGGTGACGCTGGCCAAGAAGGCCCAGAAGGACGGCGTCATCAAGGGTGTGCTGATGCATCAGGGCGAGTCGAATACTGGCGACCCGGAATGGGCGCAGAAGGTGCAGTCGGTCTATGACCACCTGTTGGGCGACCTGCAGCTGAAGCCGGAAGAGGTGCCCCTGCTGGCTGGCGAGGTGGTTCAGGCCAACGGTCAAGGACAGTGCATCGGTATGAACAAGCAGATTGATCTGTTGCCACAGACGCTGCATACTTCACATGTCGTTTCATCGACGGGCTGCACCAATGGCCCAGACAAACTGCACTTCGATGCTGCCGGCTATCGCGAGCTGGGACGTCGCTACGGCGAGAAGATGCTGACGCTGTTAGGCTATCAGCTGCGCAGTCCGTTTGAGGTGCCTGCTGATGCCGTCACTGCATCAACCACCATACCCGGCAATGCTTTTCCGAAGGTAGACAGTCAGCGCCGTGCCTATTTCCGGGTGAATGCGCCTGAGGCCCATCGTGTGCAGGTAGACATCTGCGGCAAGAAATATGATATGCGCCGCGACACGACGGGCACGTGGTGTGCCGTCACCGACCCGTTGGTGGTTGGTTTCCACTATTACTTTATTAATATAGGTGGCGTCAACGTCATCGACCCTGCCACCGAAACCTACTTCGGGTGCAATCGTGAAGCTGGCGGCATCGAGATTCCCGAGGGCGCCGAGGGCGACTACTACCGTCCACAGGCCGGCGTGCCGCAGGGACAGGTGCGTTCCTTCTACTATTATGCTACGTCTACCGGCGAGTGGCGCCATGCGATGGTGTACACGCCGGCAGAATATGAGAGCAAACCGAAGAAGCGCTATCCGGTACTCTATCTGCAGCACGGCATGGGCGAGGACGAGACGGGGTGGTCGAAGCAGGGCCACATGCAGCACATCATGGACAACCTTATTGCCAAGGGCGAAGCAGTGCCCATGATAGTGGTCATGGAGAGCGGCGACGTGAAGGCTCCCTTCCGTGGCGGCGACAACCGCGCCGGATTCAGTACGTACGGAGCCTCGTTCTACAAGGTCATAATCGGCGACCTGATTCCCACCATCGACCAGCAGTTCCGCACACTGAAGGACCGCGACCATCGCGCAATGGCCGGTCTGTCGTGGGGTGGCCACCAGACCTTTGACCTCGTGATGGCCAACATGGACAAATTCTCCTATATGGGAGCCTTCAGCGGAGCCATCTTCGGACTGGACGTTGACAAGACCTACGACGGTGCCTTCCGACGTTCAGACGACTTCAACCGTAAGATGCACTACCTGTTCCTGAGCTGCGGTTCTGAGGAAAACTTCGGCACGGAGACTTTGGTGAAGAATCTTCGCGATGCCGGTGTGAAGTGCGACTTCTACGTGTCGCCCGGTACCCACCATGAATGGCTCACCTGGCGTCGCTCGCTGAAGGAATTTGTACCCCACTTGTTTAAGAAATAACAACAACGATGAATACTAAACACTTATTATCAACGTTCGCAGCCTGTTGTGTCGGCCTCTGTGTGTCGGCACAGCAGCTGCCTTTTCAGAATCCTAATCTGACCGCCAAGGAAAGGGCGGCAGATTTGTGTAAACGCCTGACGCTGGAAGAGAAAGCCCAGCTCATGCTGGACGAGAGTCCCGCTATTCCACGTCTGGGCATCAAGAAATTCTTCTGGTGGAGCGAGGCCCTGCACGGCGCTGCCAACATGGGCAACGTCACCGTGTTTCCGGAACCGGTAGGCATGGCATCCTCCTGGAATCCCGATCTGCTGTACAAGTGTTTCGATGCTGCCAGTACCGAGATGCGTGCTCAGTACCACCACCGGATGCAGAACGGTGGCGAAGACCAGAAATTCCACAGTCTCTCCGTATGGACGCCAAATGTCAACATCTTCCGCGACCCACGCTGGGGGCGCGGCCAGGAGACCTATGGCGAAGACCCCTACCTGACCAGTGTGATGGGAACTGCCGTGGTGAAGGGCCTGCAAGGACCAGAAAGCTCCAAATACCGCAAGCTATGGGCCTGTGCCAAGCACTATGCCGTCCACAGCGGACCGGAATACACCCGCCATTCGGCCAACCTGACCAATGTGTCGCCCCGCGACTTCTGGGAGACCTACATGCCTGCCTTCAAGACTCTGGTGCAGGATGCCAAAGTGCGCGAGGTGATGTGTGCCTACCAGCGACTGGACGACGACCCCTGCTGCGGTTCACAGCGACTGTTGCAGCACATCCTGCGCGACGAGTGGGGCTTTGAGTATCTGGTGGTGAGCGACTGCGGTGCCGTCAGCGACTTCTACAGTTCCCACAAGTCTTCGTCCGATGCCGTTCATGCCTCTGCTAAGGCCACCATAGCCGGTACCGACGTGGAATGCGGCTACGGCTATGCCTACAAGAGTATTCCCGAGGCCGTACGCCGAGGTCTGATTTCTGAAGACGAGGTTGACAAGCACGTCATCCGACTGCTGGAAGGCCGCTTCGACCTGGGCGAGATGGACGATGCGTCGCTGGTGGAGTGGTCGAAGATTCCCTACTCGAAGATGGATTGTGCCGAACACCGCCAGCTGGCCCTGGACATGGCCCGCCAGAGTCTGGTGCTGCTGCAGAACAGGGGACACGTGCTGCCCTTGCAGAAGAACAAGGAGAAGATAGCCGTCATCGGTCCCAACGCTGACGATGAACCGTTGATGTGGGGCAACTATAACGGCACGCCCAACAAGACCGTCACCATCCTGGATGGCATCCGTCAGAAGCAGAAAAAGACCACCTACCTCAAGGGTTGTGACCTGACGTACGACAAGGTGTTCGAATGCCTGCTGCCGCAATGTGGCATCAACGGCAAGAAGGGCCTGCGCGGCACGTTCTGGAACAATACCGACATGGAGGGCAAGCCCGTCAACACCCAGTACTACACCACGCCACTGGCCGTAACGACAGCGGGTATGCATAACTTCGCACCCAACGTAAACCTGGAAGACTTCTCGGCCAAATACGAGACACAGTACACGCCCCGGCAGGATGGCGAGTTCGTCATCAACGTGGAGGGATGCGGGCATTTCGAACTCTATGTGAACGGGGAACGCAAGATGCGCCACCATACCTGGCGCACCACGCCGACCCGTACGGCCATCCAGGGCGAAAAGGGCCAGACCTACAACATCGAAGTGCGCTTCCAGTACGTCAAGACCTGGGGTGCCAACATGAAAATCAACGTGGCTACCGAACACCCCATCAACTACCAGGCTATCATCGACCAGCTGAAAGGCATCGACAAAGTGATATTCGTGGGAGGCATCTCGGCAGGTCTGGAAGGTGAGGAAATGCCTGTCAACATCGAGGGCTTCAAGGGCGGCGACCGCACCAACATCGAACTGCCCAAGGTTCAGTGTGACTTCCTGAAAGCGCTGAAAGCAGCGGGCAAGACCATCATCTACGTCAACTGTTCAGGGTCTGCCATAGCCTTGGAGCCCGAGACAGAAACCTGCGACGCCATCCTGCAGGCCTGGTATGCCGGCGAGGAAGGCGGCAACGCCATAGCCGATGTACTGTTTGGCGACTACAATCCTGGCGGCAAGCTGCCCGTCACATTCTATAAGCGCTCCGACCAGTTGCCCGACTATGAAGACTACTCCATGAAGGGACGCACCTATCGCTACTTCAACGATGCCCTGTTCCCCTTCGGCTATGGACAGAGCTACACCACGTTTGAAATCGGTGATGCCACGTGGACCGACTACCGGCTCACCGTGCCCGTCAGCAATACCGGCCAGCGGGATGGTACGGAAACGGTGCAGGTCTACATCCGCAACAACAACGACCCGGAGGGTCCGCTGAAAACACTGCGCGGCTTCCAGCGGCTCAGCGTCAAGGCCGGACAGACTGCCACCGCCGGCATCCAGCTTTCGCGCCAGTCGTTCGAATGCTTTGATGCCGAAAGCAACACCATGCGCGTAATCCCCGGCCAGTACGACATCCTCTATGGCAACAGTGCTGCTGACCAAGACCTGAAGAAGATAACTATTAAGATAGAATAAATGATGAAAAAGATTCTCAGCTACCTGTTCTTGCTCTCTACTGCCATGATGTTGAGAGCACAGAATCCGTACCTACCCCTGTGGGAACACCTGCCCGACGGAGAACCCCGCGTGTTTGAAGACCCCGACAATCCCGGCCGCCTGCGTGCATATATCATAGGTTCGCACGATACGCACTACGACCGGTATTGTGGCAACGACGTACGCATGTGGTCGGCACCCGTTGAGGACTTGTCGCAGTGGCGCGACGAAGGGTCCATCTTCAAATGGTTTACGGGTGGACAGTGGGACACGATGTATGCCCCCGACCTGGTGGAGACCACAGACCGCACAACGGGCAAGAAGACCTACTGGCTCTATCCGCATTCGCGTGGGTGGCGGCGCGTGGCAACGGTCTGCAAGGGCGACCGCCCCAATGGTCCGTTCACACCGGTCAACCTGACAGCAGACGGTACACAGTGTCTGCCAGGCTCGTTGATTGACTTCGACCCTTCAGTGTTCATCGAATCCGTAGACAACAAGAAAGACCCTGACTACCAGACGGGCTACCGTGCCTACGTGTTCTACGGATTCCAGCATTCGACAGCCTGCCAGCTTGACCCGCAAACCATGTATAGCAAGCGACCCGGTACGGAACTGATAGACCCGTTCATACCCGCCAGTAGCCGTGACGGCAAACTCTTGGACAAGGAAGGGTCCGAATACAAGGCTCTCTATAAGGGCCAGAACCCGCTGGACTTCAACTTCTTCGAAGCCAGCAGCATCCGCCAGGTAGGCAACAAATATGTGATGGTCTTCTCCGGATATTCTGGCAAGGAGTACGGACTGGGCAACACCAATTCGGCTCTGCGCTATGCCTACGGCGACTCACCGTTAGGCCCTTGGCGGTCGGGTGGTGTATTGGTAGACTCACGTGGCGTGGTGGCCGATGCTGACGGTTCGAAACTCATCACCACCAATGCCGGCCACAACACCCATGGTTCGCTACAGGAAATCAACGGCCAGTGGTACGTCTTCTACCACCGTCCGCCGCGCGGTTTCGGCAATGCACGCCAGGCCATGGTGGCTCCCGTAAAAATCGAATGGGACAAGAAGCCCGTAGCCAAGGGCGGGCAGGTGCGCATTACCGGCTACGACCCCTTTGCCAAGAACACCGAGTGGACGGCCAAGGCTGCCGACGGCAACGAATATACGGGTGCGGAAGTGACCAGCGAGGGCTTCCAGATTTTCGGCCTGCCTCCTTATGCCTACTATTCTGCCGGCTTGGCCTGCTTCATGTATGGTCCTAATGCCAACAACTGGATGCAGGACAATCACGATGTGTGGAACAACTCGATGGACTTGGCCGGGCTGCAGAACGGCGGCATCGTCGGTTTCAAATACTTCGGCTTCGGCGGTCTGGTTCAAGACACCAAGGGGGTCAAGGCCTTTGAGGGCACCAAAAAAGGCGACGGCACCTATCTCTCACTGAACCTCACGCACGGCGGCAAAGGAGCCTTCAAGATTCGCGTCAAACTGGATGACCCGTGGAAAGGACAGGAAATTGCTGTAATGGATGTGGCCGATGCCAAGCAGCATACTGCGATGACCATCGGTGCTGAGGTGCCCCTCGTGGAAGGCCTGTCGGGTAAACATGCCGTCTATCTTGTGGTTGACGGACCTCAGATCCAACAGCAGGAACAGCCACAGCGCGGCCAATGGGGTGGACGCCCGCAGCAGCCACAGCGGCCGCAGGGACTGTTTGACCTTCACGGTATCGCCTTCTCGAAAGGAAAGTCCAATGCCGTCAGCGCTCCCGTAGTACCTGACATTACCATCACCGTTGACGGTCAGAAGCTGAACATTCCAACAAAGCCCGTCATGACCAGCAACCAGAACGGCTACACCGAATGCAACCACTACCAAGTGTATGCGCCGCTGAAGTCCGGCTCTCAGCTGAAGGCCACTGCCAGCCACCCCGCTGTTAAGATTTCAGTCAGCAGCATTACCGACGGACGAGCCACCGTGCGCTGCATGTGGCAAGGCAGAGAAAAGATTTTTCTGATCAATTAACGGGGGGAAAAAGCGTAAAAAATTACGTCATGCGACCTTTCTGATGTTACATGACGTAATTTTTCGTGTATTTATTTGGCACGTTTCGAAAATTTTTCCTATCTTTGCAGTCATGAAACGTAAAGTTCTATTAACACTACTAACTATCTCCTTGGCGCTTGCAACAAAAGCGCAGATGGGTAAGCATTTTGATGCCGACAAGCAAATGTCGAGCAGCTTTACCACCCAAGTCTATCTGGACCATGATGGCTTTATTTGGGTTGCCACCCGTAACGGACTGAATCGCTACGATGGTTACCAGTTCCGCATCTTCAAAAAAGAATTGCACCGAGATCTGGGAATGGCCAGCAACTACGTCAACTGTATGTTGCAAGACCGCAAGGGCATGTTCTATATAGGTATGTACGGAGCCTTCCAGCGCTACGACGGCCAACGGTTCTACGACATCAAGACCTATGACCTGTCGGGCAAAGCCCAGCCCCACTACATCACCTGTCTGCTGGAACGGCAGGACGGCACTCTGCTCGTGGGCACGTCGGCTCATGGCGTGCTGCGCATGGAGAATGCTGACGAAGCACGTCAGATGGGCGGTATGCTGAAAGACCTGCAGACCATACTCCAGATGAGGGAAGACGGCAAGGGACGCCTCTGGCTGGTTACAGAAACCCAGGGCCTGCTATGCTACGACGGCAAGACGCTGAAGCGCTATTTCCAGGAAAAGCAGCAGCTGGGGAGTGTCCGTGATGTCTGTGAAGACCAGGACGGCCGTATCTACATTGCCACGTCGAACAACGGCCTCTTCCGTCTGGACGGTGAACAACCCGTCCATATTGAGGCAACTGGACATAAGCACATCTCCGTACTCTTCACAGGCAGAAAGGGCGACATCATGTTAGGCTACGACGGATTGGGAATGGCCATCTACAATCCCAAGACCGGACAGTTGACTGACAATCCGTACTACAGCCGCGACGTAGACCTGAACACGGCCAAGGTGTACTCCATTGCCGAAGACCAGCAGGGTAACATCTGGCTGGGACTCCTGCAGAAGGGCATCTTCATGCAACCCGCCAAGACGGGCGGCTTCCACTACATGGGCTATAAGTACGGCACACGAAACAATATCGGAACAGCCTGTGTCAGCAGCGTTTATATCAGTCGGAACGGCTATACATGGATAGGTACCGACCGTGACGGACTCTACTGCTTTGATGCCAACAAGAGAATGGTGAAACACTTCAAGGAGCAGTTTCCTGCCAGCATCATGGGAATCACCGAAGACCAGCAGGGACGTATCTGGATAGGGTCATATAAAGAAGGTACGGGATGGATAGACCCCAAGCAGCTGAGCTATCATGTCCAGACATTACCACAAGGTCCTACCGTCAGTGTGTTCGACTTGGAAGTAGACCGGCACAACCGGCTCTGGTTAGGTACGATGGGGGAGGGCTTGCTGCGCTTAGACATCAATACGGGCGACCTCAAAGTGTATAAGCAAACGAAAGACGCCCCCAACAACCCGAAAGCCAACAGCATCACCAACAACTACATCTCGCAGATTTCCATCTCGCCCGACGGACGGCGCATCTACACGGCAACCACGATGGGAGTCTGTGCGATGGATATGGAGACAGAAAATTGGGTGAAGACGTTTGGCAAGAACTGCCTGAACTACGGAACGCCCACCCGCATAGCCCGTGAGTTCAGCAACGAGCTGTATATCGGTACCAACGACGGTCTCATCTGCTACAATCTTACGACGCGCAAGATGCACACCCACGTCATAGAAAGCGGACTGGCCGACAATGGTATCTCGTCAGTAGAACAAGACCAGCAGGGCATGATATGGATTTCTACGGACCACGGGCTGTGCCGCCTGAATCCCAAGAACGAGACTACCAACAACTATTTCGTAGACAACGGACTACAGTCGAACGAATTCAGCGACGGTGCCTCGTGCATTGATTCCAACGGTGTGATGCTGTTCGGCGGACTGGGTGGCGTTAGCTGGTTTGACCCCAAAGAAATCAAACAGCGCAAATGGAAGGCTGAAGTCAAGTTGACCGGCTTCTCTGTCAACGGCGAACCCATAACCCCTGCCACCATGTCGGGGCTCTGGAAGGTGTCGCCCACACCGGTGACGGCCTCCGACCGCTTCGTGCTGAGTGCCGAAGACAATACCTTTGCCATTCAGATGTCGACCTTGACCTACGACAACCCGGAGCACGTGGTCTATCGCTACAGCATCAACCACGAACCGTGGGTACGTCTGCAACCGGGTGCTAACGAAATATCGCTGAGCCACATGTCGCCCGGCAACTACGACTTCTGCGTGGTGGCTGAACAGAACGGCTATTCCACGCCGGAACGCTGCTTCACCGTCACCATCCATGCTCCCTGGTACCGCACGCCGCTGGCCTACCTTTTCTATGCCTTATGTGTGGCGGCGGCTATTTGGCGATACCTGCGCATACGCCGCCGGAAAGAGCAAGACCGGCTGCGGCTGCAAGAGCATATCCATGCCGAAGAGATGGCCGATGCCAAACTGAAGTTCTTTATGAACATTTCGCATGAGATCCGTACGCCTATGACTCTCATCGTCACTCCTCTGATGTCGCTCATCAAACAGGATGACGACTCGCACCGCCGCAGCGTCTACGAAACCATTCGCCGTAATGCCGAACGTATTCTGGGGCTCATCAACCAGATGATGGATATCCGAAAGATTGAGAAGGGACAGATGCAGATGCACATGTGCGAAACGGACCTCATCTCGTTTGTCTGCGACCTCCACAACCTGTTTACCCAGCAGGCCCAGTCGAAGCGTATCCAATTTAACTACGAGCACGACACGGAGTTGCTGCCGGTATGGATTGACCGCGCCCACTTCGACAAGGTTATCGTCAATATCCTGTCAAACGCTTTCAAGTTTACACCGCCATCAGGACAAATCGATATCCGCATTACCCACGACGAGCGGAATGCCACCATCGCTATTGCCGACAATGGTGAACCCATCCCGGAAGACAAGCTCGACAAGATTTTCGACCGGTTCTACCAGACTCCGACCAGTGTCAACGACCGCAATACGGGCACAGGCATCGGACTCGACCTCACGCGCTCGCTGGTGGAACTGCACCACGGCACCATCAGCGCCCACAACCTGCCCGACGGCAAGGGCTGCGAATTCATTGTCACCATTCCCCTGGGCAACAGTCACCTGAAACCCGAAGAGATGCTGGTGGAGAAGGAAGATGTGTCGCATGCCACGACCCTCATCGACGACGAGGTCACTGAACTCCAGGAGGAGACCACTCCCGCCGAGCCTCATAAAGCCAGCAGCCGCCAGCGCATTGTCATTGTGGAAGACGACATGGAGATACGTGACTATCTGGCTGCCGAACTGGGCAATGACTACGAGGTGACTACCTGTGCCAACGGCCGCGAAGGACTATCAGAGGTGCTTCGCACCATCCCTGACCTCGTCATCAGCGACATCATGATGCCTGAAATGGACGGCAACGCCCTTTGTTCGAAGATTAAAGCCAACCCGTCGACCAGCCACATCCCCGTCATCCTGCTGACTGCCAAGAGTCGTGAGGAAGACCAGTTGGAGGGCTTGGAGACGGGAGCCGATGCCTATATCATCAAGCCTTTCAATATGGACATTCTGCGCCGTACGATTGTCAACCTCATCTACTCTCACCAGATGCTGCGCCTCAAGTACGGCCGCAACGACCAGCTGGAGCAGCAGGTGGAAGAGGTCAAGATGAAGTCGCCCGATGAAAAGCTGCTGGAGCGGGTGATGGCAGCCATCAACCGCCATCTGAACGACAGCGACCTGAGTGTTGATTTCATCGCCGACGAGGTGGGCATCAGCCGTGTCCACCTGCACCGCAAGATGAAGGAACTGACGGGTCAGACGCCTCACGACTTCATCCGCAACCTGCGACTGAAACAGGCCGCAAACTTACTGTCGCGGCCTGGTATGAACATCACGGAGGTGGTCTACGCCTGTGGCTTCAACAATGCAGCCTCCTTCTCAACGATTTTCAAGAAATTCTATGGAATGACCCCGCGCGAATACATGCGCGAGCATCAGACTAATACTCCAAAATCAACGATTGACGAGGACGCATAGTCAGGTCGGTTGACAGGTCGTAGTAACGGCCTGTCAGCACGTCCTTGGCGCGTCCGGCACCTCCAAGCACCTCCGCATAGCGCTTCACCTCAAGACGGGCCTCCTTCGAGGTGCCGTTCAGTACGGTCAGTGCTGTGCGTCCTTTGTATTGGCGGGCTATCACGTAGATGCCATGATAGGGTATGAATTGCGTCTGACTGCCTTTCGAAATAACCTCGTTGCCCTGGCGCCAGTGCAACAGCCTGCTGGTCCACAGGAACATTTGCTGCTCAGCCTTGGAGCGTCCTTCTGCCGTAAAGCAGTTGTGGGTGTCGCCGGGGAAACCGCCAGGAAAATCCTTGCGCACGTTGCCGTCGGTCACCTCCTTCGTACCGTTCATGAGCACCTCCGTACCATAGTATAGCTGCGGAATGCGGTTCACGGTCAGCAGCAGTGCCAAGGCCTGCTTCAGGGCCAGCGTATCGCGGCCGTTCCCCAGGAAGCGGTCGGTATCGTGGTTCTCGATGAAGGCCATCACGCTCGACGGGTTCGGATACAGGTAGTCGTAGACGAAAGAGGCATACAGCCGGTTCAGTCCCGAGAACCAGGGGTCGGTTTCTTCGTTCTTGGCCTGATTCAGCTTGTCGAAGAACGAGAAGTCCATCACCGTCTTCAGATAGGAGTTCTGCTTAGCCAGCTTTGAGTCCTTCTGCCACGTCGCCGTATAGGCAGGCTCCGTTACCCATGTCTCGCCCACGGTGTTGAAGTTGGGGTATTCCTCGTCCAGTTCCTTCATCCATTGTGCCATCGCGTCCGCGTATGCGTAAGGATAGGTGTCCATGCGGATACCGTCGATGCCTACCGTTTCTATCCACCAGAAGCTGTTCTGGATGAGGTAGCGCATCAGGTGCGGATTATGCTGGTTCAGGTCGGGCATGGTGGGCACAAACCATCCCTCGGTAGTTTCGCGCTGGTCGACCTTCGAGGCATACGGGTCTACCACCGGGGTCAGCTTATAGGATGTCTGCAGGAAACTGGTGCCGGGCGAATCAGACGTGCCGTTCGACTCCTTGAGCCATTCTGGCAGGTTGAGCCAGTCGTCCGACGGCATATCTTTTGTCCAGGGGTGTTCGAATCCCGAATGGTTGAAAATCATGTCCATCACCACCTTCAGCCCCTTCTGGTGTGCTTCGTCGCAAAGTCGGCGATAGTCGTCGTTGGTGCCGAAGCGGGGGTCTACGCGATAGTAATCGGTGGTGGCATAGCCGTGATAGGTAGAATAGCCGTTCTCTGAGTCGGGGGAGTCGTTTTCCAAAACGGGTGTCAACCAGAGCGCCGTTACGCCCAGCTGTTTGAAATAGTCCAGGTGCTCGCGGATGCCGTTCAGGTCGCCGCCATGCCGCAACGAGGGTTGCGAGCGGTCTTCCCGATAGGCGCGCAGCCCCTTCACCTGCGGCTGGTGACCCTCACCTTGAGCAAAGCGGTCGGGCATGAGCATGTAGAGCACGTCGGCATTCGTGAAGCCCCGGCGCTTGTCGCCGCTCATCTCGCGCTGTTTCAGGAGGTATTTCACCTCCTGCTTCTTGCCGTTTGCCTCCAGTTTCAGCGTCATAGTTCCTGGCTGGGCATCGCGCAGATTCATATACACCAAGAGATAGTTTGGCGAGTCGAGCCTGACCACGCTGTCAATGCGCACACCGGAATAGTCGGTAGTCACGTTCTTCACGCTGGCAATGTTCTTGCCATACATCATGAGTTGCACCTGTGGGTTCTTCATGCCCACGAACCAGTCGGTAGGATCTATGCGGTCTACCGTCACTTTGTTTTTTGCTGCATTCATCATCACTGCCTGTGCCACGAGGGCCATTAGGAATACAATACGCTTCATTTCGCTTTTCTGTGTATTTAGTTTGTTTTGCTATTTCCTGACTATCACACTGCCATTAGCCTGATGGGTGGCGAGAATCAGCACCTCGGCAATCTGAACATGCATGGGGGCATTAGCAGCATATACGGCGACATCGGCGATGTCGTCTCCCGTCAGCGGCTTGATGCCCTTGTAGACATTTGCTGCCCTGTCCTTATCTCCATGGAAACGGATATTGCTGAAATTCGTCTCTACCAGTCCCGGCTTTAAGTTTGTGACACGGATGGCAGTATTGGCCACGTCGATTCTCAGTCCGTCGGAGAGGGCCTTGACGGCAGCTTTCGTTGCGCAGTAGACATTGCCTCCGGCGTAGGCGGCATCACCCGCAACAGAGCCGATATTGATGATATGCCCGCTATCCCGCTCTACCATACCCGGCACTATCAGTCGCGTCATGGTCAGCAAGCCCTTGATGTTGGTGTCTATCATGGTTTCCCAATCGTCAAGGTTACCCTTGTATTCCGGTTCCAGACCTAACGCCAAGCCTGCGTTATTCACCAAAACATCGATGTTCTTCCATTCTGCCGGCAATGTTTCAAGACAGGCTTTTGCCTGCTCGCGATTCCTTACGTCAAAGGTCAGCGTCAGTACGTCGGCATCCAACTCTTGCTGAAGCTCTGCCAGCCGTTGCCCATTCCTTCCTGTCAGAATCAGCCTGTCGCCATTGGCAGCAAACTTTCTTGCGCAAGCCAGCCCTATTCCGCTGGTCGCTCCTGTAATCAATACAATTTTGTTCATCTTCGTTTTGTCTTTTATTACTGTATCAGGTCAACACCCTGCTACTGTTGCCTTAATCACTTTTAACTTACATGGTGCAAATATAAGCATTCTCATCCGAACAAAATTACTATTGTGTAAAGGTTTATGTATTTTTAGCGATTATTCAAACTAAAGATACTCCATCAGCACATCCCAGACGGCAATGATGTGGCAGATGCTGCCTGCGAGCACGAAGAAGTGGAAGACGGAGTGCATGTAACGCCGCTTGTGGAGCGAATAGAAGAGGGCGCCTGTGATGTAGCAGACGCCTTCTGCTATGATCCATACTACCGCCGCCGTCGACACGGAGTCGATGAGGGGCTTGAAGGCTACCAGTACCGACAATCCCATACCGATGAAGCAGAAGGTCTCCAGGTTGGAGTGCTCCTTCAGACGGATGAAGCTGACTGCCGTGCCTGCAATGGCGCAGAGCCACACGAAGATGAACAGCGACCAGCCCCAGTAGCCCTGGGTGCGCAGGGCTATGAGTGTCAGTGGCGAGTAGGACCCGGCGATGTGCCAGTAGATGGCGGCATGGTCCCAGCGGCGCAGCCGCTCCTTCCACCTCGAACGGCGCGGCAGGGCGTGATAGATGGTGGAGGCCACATACGACCCCAACATGCCGAACAGGTAGAGGCAGACCCCCAGTCGGGCCCAGGGATTGTGGCCCTGGAAGGCCATCACCAGGAATACGATGCCAAAGGCTATGCCCATGACGATGCCTCCCGCGTGACTCCACGAGTTCCAGAGTTCTTCCTTATGTGTATAGCGTATCGGCATACAGTTGATGTGTCAGGCTGCAAAGATACGAAAAAGATATGGCTCGGAGAAATATATGGCCGATAAATTTGCTTTTTTACGCACTAATTAGTACCTTTGTCGCCGTGAAACAGACAATGTACATAATATGGATGCTGTTGGCGGTGCTGATGTGCGGTAGCCTGACGGCCTGTGACAAGTTGAGTGATGATGACAATATGGTGGTGGAGATCCTGCCTGGCACGTGGGCGTTCTCCTACGAACTGCAGAGCGAGGAGGACACGGGCCTGAGCTTCGACTACGACCACGTGATTTTCCGTCAGGACGGCACGGTGAGCATCATCTATCCCGACGGTTCGCTGGAGGGTACCTATCTGGCGGGCAGTGCCGTCATCAGGATTGAAGGTACGCTGGAGAATGGCGAGACGCAGCAGATGATGTGGCGCATCCTGACATTCTCGGAGCGGCAGATCACGGCGGAGTATGAGTTTGAATTCGGCGAACAGAGCGTGACGGCCTTCGTCACTCTGGACAGGACCGACAGCATGGAGTAGCCCCCCCCGCCCGCAAGAATTGCGGAGGGTTTTTCTTATTCCGTCTCCACCTCGTTGCGGCGGAAAACAGTCTGGTGGGTGATGACGCTATAGGCAGAGAAATAGCCCAGACAGCCTCCGGAGAAGTTGGCAACGGGATTGGTGCCGGAGTTTGACATCACTTGCAGGGAGTAGAAATAGTCATAGCAGCGCTTGTCGATGGAGCGTATTTCCACTCGGATGAGGTCGCCGTCCTGAAGGCCGTCGTCGTCGTTCTTGTCCATGTTGCGCTCGGTGGTGCAGCTGAACAACTGCTGCAGCTCCTCGCCGGGATTGTTGGTGTCGTTCATCACCGCCCAGCGATAGCCTATGTTGTTGCGGTAGATGTGCATGAAGTAGTAGTTGTTCTCGCCCTTGTGGTCCTGGAGTTTCAGGTCGGCGAAGAGCATACGTTCCGTGAGCACTTTCTTCCAGACGAAGCGGAACGAGTTCATGACGGGAGCCTGCTGCATGGTGGACGACGACTGGAAGTGGCGGCCGTCAACGTAGATGTCGATGGTGTATTCACGTCCTACGCGAGCACGATATTTAGAGGTGTAGAAGCCGTTGCGGGTATATTTCAGCGTGTCCATCACGTCGCCGTCGTAAGAGACGGTGATGACGGCTCCCGTGACGTTGTGAGCATTCGCCTCGTTGTCGGTCATGTCCTGCGTGGTGGTCAGCCGCACCTGGGTGCCGTCGCCGGTCATTTGTGCTTCGGCCACATAGAGGCTGCTAACCTGATGGTAGTCGAGGTCTATTTCCTTCTCGCAGGCGGTGAGCAGAAGTATAATCGTGGAAAGGAGAAGGGGTGAAAGGAACTTCTTCATAGTTCAGAACTTGATGTTAAACGATACGGAGGGCACGATGCCGAACAGACTGTACTGCTTGGCCTTGGTGCGCTTGCCGCTCTTGCTGTCCTCGAAGCGGATGAGGAAGGGGTTGTAGCGGTTGTAAAGGTTGTAGATGCCGAACACCCACTCGCGGGTGAGTCGTCCGTGGTGGATTTTCTTGGTCCATGTGGCGCTGATGTCCAACCGGTGGTAGTCGGGGGCCCGGTATCCGTTGCGCTCGGCATAATAATAGATGTAGTTGTCGATGACTTCGTACTTGGCGCTGGGAGCCGTGAAGGCCTGTCCGGAGTTGTAGACCCATACGCCGTTCAGCGTCCAGTTTTTGTTGAGCTGATAACTGGCCACGAGGTTGATGTCGTGGCGGCGGTCGTTGTTGGCGTCATACCACTGGCCTCCGTTGATGCCGTCGATGCGTGTCTTCGACCACGAGAGGGTGTAGCTGAGCCAGCCCGTCAGGCGTCCCGTGTTCTTGCGGGCCGCCAGTTCTATGCCGTAGCCCCGGCCTTCGCCGGCCTTCACCAGTCGCTCTATCTCGATGGCTGACGAGAAGCTGATGCCGTCACGATAGTCGAGCACGTTGTCCACATGCCGGTAGTAGCCCTCCAGGGAGAAGTCGTAGGCCTGCGAGGGTGTCATGGCGAAGACACCCAGGCTGACCTGGTCGGCGAGTTCGGGCTTCACCAGGTTGGAACTCATGGTGTAGCGGTCGAAGGGTGTCGACGTGCTTTGGTTGCGCAGCGCATGGAGGTTCTGCGACGTGCGGCTGTAGCCGGCCTTGATGCTCAGCAGGTCGGAGGCTTTCCACACCATGCTCACCCTGGGTTCTACGGTCAGGTGGGTCTTGACGGGGCGGTTCTTCTTGCGTTTATACATCCACGTGATGTTGCCGTCGTCGTCGATGTCATAATAGTAGGGGCCGCCCAGTGCCGAGAATGCCGTGAAGCGCAGTCCGGCCGACAATGCCAGCTGGGGCGAGAACTCATACTGCCAGTTGGCCCAGAGGGCATTGTCCCAGGCGCGGCGCTGTTCTTTCTCGTGGCGGGTCACGCGGGTCCACTCTGCCGACTTGACATCGGTCAGCATGGTCTGCAGTCCGGCGTTGAACTCATGCTTGCCGGTGACCAGCCGGAAGTTCTGGCGCAGTCCGGCGTGGCGGATATGTCCCAGGTAGGCGATGTTCATGCCCAGGATGCCGATGCCGTTGTCGGTGTCGTAGGAGGAGCCGAACAGCGTGGTCTGCGACGTGGACTGCCGACCTATGTGGTGTAGCCACGATAGGGAGCCGGCAATATTGGTCCAGCGGATGTCCACCATGTCGGTGATGGCGGTGCGGTCGTGGCTGGCAAAGAACGAGAAGAACAGCTGGTTGCGGTCGTTCATCTTATAGTCCAGCTTCAGGTTGGTGTCGTAGAAATACAGCGTGTTGCCGCGGAAATCATCCGACAGCTTCAGGAACACATCGGCATAGGAGCGGCGGATGTTGAACAGCACGCTCAACTTGTCGTTGACCATAGGGCCCTCCACGGAGGCCTTGGCAGCCAGCAGCCCGATGCTGATGCCGCCGTGCCACTGCTGGCGGTCGCCGGTACGGCCGATGATGTCGAAGACCGCCGAGGATGCTCCACCATACTGGGCCGGAATCAGCCCCTTGTAGAGGGTGGCGGTAGCCAGGGCATTGTCGTTGAATGCTGAGAAGAGCCCGGCCAGATGGCCCACGTTGTAGACGGGAACATCATCGTAGAGAATGGTGTTCTGTGCCGATGTGCCGCCGCGCACCTGGAAGTTACTGCTGGCATCGCTCTCGGCTTTGACGCCCGGTAGCAGCTGGAGGGAGCGCATGATGTCGGCCTCGCCAAACAGGATGGGCTTGTTGGTGAGTTCCTTCACCTGTATCTGCTCGGCTCCTATCTGTACGGCACCGAGTCGTCGTTGGGCATTATTGGCATTGACGATGACCTCCTGCAGCTGCTGTTCGCGGATTTTGGTGGTATCCTGCGCAGCAGCCGTCAGTGCCAGCAGTGCCAGTAGTGGAAATGCTATCTTCTTCATAATTCCGTGCAAAGGTACAATTTAGTAGTCGAATCTCCAAATTTATTTGCAAAATTCCGTACCATACCTTATAAGAAAGCACAACCGTGAACACTTAAAAAACGTTTAGCGTGTTGACATTTGACCGCTTAGTACGTCTAACATGAAGACGAACAAAAACAGCTAACACATATCAGAAGATGAAGAAACTCGTAGTATTAACGATTGCAGCGCTGTCAGCAGTATCTGCCAGTGCTCAGTATCCGCAACTGACCGATGAGGCTGCGAAGCTCATCAGTGAACAGAAGAACCAATGGAAAGCCCATAGCGACTCCGCTTGGGAAGTAGCCTTCCCCATCGTGATAGAGGAGGCCAAGCAGGGCCGCCCCTACGTGCCCTGGGCAGCACGCCCCTACGATCTGCGCCAGGCCAAGATACCCGCCTTCCCGGGTGCTGAGGGGGGCGGCATGTTCACCTTTGGCGGACGCGGCGGCAAGGTGCTCACCGTGACCAACCTGAACGACGACGGCCCCGGCTCGTTCCGCTGGGCCTGTGAGCAGGGCGGTGCCCGCATCGTGGTGTTCAACGTCTCAGGCATCATCCGCCTGAAGTCGCCGGTCTATGTGCGTGCTCCCTATATCACCATAGCCGGCCAGACCGCTCCCGGCGATGGTGTCATCATTGCCGGTGAGTCGTTCCAGGTTGACACCCACGATGTCATTGTGCGCCACATGCGCTTCCGTCGTGGCGAGACGCTGGTGACCAATCGTGAGGACTCTTTCGGCGGCAACCCCGTGGGTAACATCATGATAGACCACTGCTCCTGCGAGTGGGGCCTGGACGAGAACATCTCGTTCTATCGCCACATGTTCGACATGCACGACGGCAAGCCCAACCG